>NZ_JAFEMR010000014.1:0-163185 GCF_016892495.1 Bacillus sp. RIT 809
ACATTCCCCAGTGTCTTTGAATAGCTTCCATCCCTAATTAAATTGACATAAATTGTCCCCTTCCCTTGACCATCCTATATGTGATGGTCTTATTTTTTTATTCTCTCTTTCTTCTTACTTAAAACTCCCTCTCTCTTTCACTCTATGTTCACATCTAGGTCACATCTATCTTTTATAGTATATGTATCGGAGCTGTTCCTCCCTAATTTATAAGACATTCCCCAGTGTCTTGAACAGCTTTCCATCCCTAATTAAATTGACATAAATTGTCCCCTTCCCTATAGACCATCATGTGATGGTCTATTTTATTTTCCAAATACATAATTTAACTCTCTTCGCTTATTTCAGCAATTAGCTATGGTTGTATTAACTGCTGTACTAGCTAGTATCGGTACTGCAGGTGTACCAGGTGTTGGACTAGTAATGCTTACGATGGTTTTAAATCAAGTAAATCTACCAGTAGAGGGTATTGCTTTAATTATCGGTATTGACCGCATTCTAGACATGTCTAGAATGCGGTCAATATTTCTGGCGATGCAATTTGTGCAATGATTGTTTCAAAATCAGAAGAAAAATATAATACGGATCAATCTGCAGCATCTTAAATCAAAAAGGAGTGAAATGATTCACTCCTTTTTTGATTTGCTTCCTTTTTTCGAACGATATTCTTTTCCTTTGTTATCATTACCTGTTTCAAATTCAGCACTAAACTCCTGCTGGAATTGCCCTGATTTTGGTGAACCTTGATTTCCACTTCCTTGACTACCATTACGATTCGTCATATTTCCCCCTCCTTCCTTTATTAGTAGTATGGCGCTCTATCTTTTTTCATACACATTTTATTTTTTATCATCTATTACACACAGAAGAAGACCTTCCATATATGAGGAAGGTCTTCTTCTGTATTAAGTAAGCGTTTTCTTGTTTATAACTACTTAAATAAGTTTTTTAGAAATAGATATCATTACATTCATTTCTTCTTCTGAAAGTGAGGAGAATCTTTCTTGTAAATATTTCTTTTTCTCACCTTCCATTTTCGCAACTAACTCTTTCCCTTGTTCTGTAATCTCTAAATATACAACTCGGCGATCTGATGTAGAACGTGAACGAGTTACAAAGCCTTTATTAATTAATTTTTCTGTAACGGCTGTAATATGACTATTCGACACATTTAACTCATTAGCTACACGTGATACCATTTCTTTATTCGTGCGGTTCAATATTCTAAGGACGATGAACTCATTCCACGGTATGTAACCACCAAATATTTTTCCAATATCATTACGCAACGTGCGAAACATAGAAAAAACATTTGTCGATAGTTCTTCCATTAATTGCTCTCTATTTTGAGACAACTTTGACAGCCCCTTTTATTTCATTTAGTTAAATAAAAACCTTATTAATAATTTTACATGAAATCTTACTTTTTGTCACCTTATTTTCCCATAATTCGTACTTTTTTAATATATATTTCATGTTACAATGAAGTTAATTTCCAGAAAAAGGAGTTGGAATAGTGAGTGAAGAAGACAATTTTTCTAATCTCAGTTTAAAAGATAAGACTATTATTATTGGTTTTGTTATTCTTATTCTCATTATATTCTTTGCATTTATATTCTTTGTATATGTAGGAATCTTTCAAATCACAGGTATAGAATATTCATCACGAACATCTCTACTACTCTTTTTTTTACTTATCCTTTTCTTAGATGGTATTACATATTTTATATTCATTTTCTTTAAAGTACTCCTACATCCAATGATGACAAGTATGCCTAATTGGCTCTCGATTGCTCTTCTCTCCATTATTGAAATTACGTTAGATTGGTTCGTCATTCATACCGCTGACGACTGGATAGAGAGCGTACAAATGTCAAATACAGCTGAATTATATGTCGCACTATTCCTTTTCACACTAAATAAATTATTAAGTGATAAGAAAGAGTAAGAATACAAGCTTTTCTATATAAAAATTGGTACAATAAAAACAAATCATACTAAAGAGGTGTTACTTATGAACTTACGACAATGGGCTGATAAAGGTATGTCCTTTGATACATATGTGAATGAAATGAAAGTAAACCAATACGAGCTACTACACATTTACAATAATTTTTTAATTCCAAATGAATTACTTCCTGTATTAGAAGAACGCCAAAATGATGGCTGGCGCGTTATCGTATTAACAGCTGATTGGTGTGGTGACGCTCTTTTATGCGTACCTGTTATGAAACGAATTTCTGAAGTTGCAAATATCGATATGCGATTATTAATTCGTGATGAAAACTTAGAATTAATGGATCAATACTTAACAAACGGAACAGCACGTGCGATTCCAATCTTTATTTTCATTGATAAAGATGGAAATGAACAAGCCGTCTTTGGACCACGCGCTCCAAAAGTACAAGAATTAGTAACTTCCATGCGTGCTACATTGCCTGAAAAAGAAGATCCAACATTCGAGGAAAAACAAAAAGAAATGTACGCTAATTTCCGTGCTACATTAGCTGATGATACTTCTCTTTGGGAACATGTAATGGAAAGCATGATTGAAAAAGTAGTAAAATAAAAAAACTGCCGAACTCGGCAGTTTTTTATTTTACAAAATTACAATCCTTTTTTCTGAGAATATGCAACATCTACGCACTCTGCTAAACGTTCCATTTCACCCATATATACTGCACGTGTCATCCATCCAGTCAACTTATACATAATCTTATATAAAAAATTCTTCGGTTCAAATTCTAATATTAAGGTAAGTGATGTACCTTCTTCATCTTCTTCTAACATATAAGTTGCGGCTGTATAGCCTTGATTCATTTCACATCCAATTGATACGATATAAGGTGCTTCACACTCTAAAATTTCCGCCTCAAACTCATATATTTTCTTCCCCATCTTTTGCACGGATATATATTTATCACCTTCACGAGGATTGTTTACATCTACGTTTGGAGGATACCTATTTTCTACCATGAAGGTACTCCATTCCATTATTTTCTCGTCATTATTTACATAATCAAATACAACATCAATTGGTGCTGGAATTACTATTTCTATTGCAAAACTCACTAAACTGCCCCTCTCAAATACCCTATCGATTTCCTTAAAATTATTATAACGAAATCATTATGGCATATTTCACATGGTGAAATACAAGTAATTGAAGGTAAAAGTTTTATTTTTCTCTCGCTATAAAAAAATACCCTATAGAATAGACTTTTTTCAAATGTCTATTCTATAGGGTATTGCTGACAATTTATTCTTACATAATGAAGAAATAGAATACCGCAGCTAAAATGAAACGGTAATAAGCGAACGGTGTTAGTTTTACACGACCTAATAATTTTAAGAATGAAACAATTGCAAGCATCGCAACAACGAATGCTGTAATAAATCCAGTTGCAAATAACGGTATATCAGCTACGCTTAATATATCCCAGCTTTTAATTAAATCTAAGGCACTTGCAGCTACCATCATTGGCACCGCTAAAATAAATGTATATTCCGCTGCCGCTGTATGCGAAACACGTGCTAATAAACCACCACTTATTGTAGAACCCGAACGAGAAAATCCTGGCCAAAGTGCTAAACATTGGAACATTCCGATTGTAAATGCTTGCTTATATGTGATTTCATCTAACGTTCTTGCTGTACTTGGTTTTGAAAACTTCTCAGCAACAATCATTAAAATACCACCAGCTACTAAGCTAATAACAACCGGTCCTGGACCGAATAAAACTTCTTTAATTGCACTATGGAATAATACGCCGAGTATGCCGGCAGGAATCATCCCGATAATAATATGTAATAAATTTAAAGATGGTCCATCAGTTACTTTCCCTATTCCAACTAATGACCATAAACGTTTCCAAAATATAACAACAACTGCTAAAATCGATCCCAACTGAATAACAACTTCGAAAACTTTCGCTCTCTCATCGTCGAATCCAAGTAAATGACCTGTTAAAATCATATGTCCTGTTGATGAAACTGGTAGAAACTCTGTTAAACCTTCAACAGCACCCATGATTAATCCAATTAACCAATCAGCCACAAGTAGTGCCTCCTTAATAACGAATATGTAATTTTTTCACACCTTATCATAATACCTTATCCCTTTTCAAAGTGCATCTTTTTTTTATTGATTTCATTTGTTGTATACGCTTATTTCTTTTCTATTTTTTGATTAAATTGTATGATAATAAGAGTTTGTTTTTTACGTTGAAAGGGGATTTTATGAAAGAAACTACTTCATTCTCACAAAAGTTAAAGCAATTTTTATTACTCTTTTTCCCGATTTTTGTAACGCAAATGTCATTATTTGCGATGAGCTTTTTTGATACGACAATGTCAGGGCACGCGAGTCCTATTGATTTAGCGGGTGTTGCTATCGGGACAAGTATATGGCTTCCCGTTAGTACCGGCTTAACAGGAATTTTAATGGCTACTACTCCTATTGTTGCGCAGCTCGTTGGATCAAAGAAAAAGGAGGACGTTCCCCACATTGTCATACAAGCAGTATATTTAGCAATTTGTGCTAGTTTCGTTGTTATCCTTATCGGATTCTTCGCTGTTTCACCTATTTTAAATGGCATGCAATTAGAAGAACCTGTGGAACGTATTGCAGCACAATTTTTAAGTATTATCGCGATTGGAATTATCCCTTTATTTACTTACACCGTTTTACGTGGATTTATTGATGCATTAGGAAAAACTCGAACAACGATGATTATTACATTACTATCATTACCAATTAACGTAGTATTAAATTACTTATTAATTTTTGGTCACTTTGGCTTTCCAAAACTCGGTGGTGTTGGTGCGGCAATCGCTTCTGCAGCAACATATTGGTGTATTTTAATTATTACCGTCATTATTATTCGTACGAAAGAGCCTTTCGCTTCTTTCAATATCTTTAAACAGTTATACCGCCCTTCCTTTACGAGCTGGAAGGAATTCCTGAAACTTGGTGTTCCTATCGGATTTGCTATCTTTTTTGAGACGAGTATTTTCGCTGCGGTAACACTTATGATGAGTAATTTTAGTACGACAACAATAGCAGCACATCAAGCAGCTATGAACTTTGCTTCCTTGTTATATATGACTCCTTTAAGTTTAGCAATGGCAATGACGATAGCAGTTGGATTTGAAGTTGGAGCAAAACGATACAATAATGCGAAACAATATGGATTTATCGGAATTGGATTAGCCCTTGCTTTCGCTCTTTTATATTCAATCCTTCTTTATTTCTTTGATGATGAAATTGCTTCTATTTATACGACAAATGCAAATGTCCATCATTTAGCTAAAGAATTTCTTATATTCGCGATTTTATTTCAAATTTCAGATGCGATTGCAACTCCAGTACAAGGAGCACTTCGTGGTTATAAAGACGTAAATGTTGCCTTAATTATGACATTAATAGCTTATTGGGTAATAGGTCTACCTCTTGGCTACATGTTAGCAACTTATACTGACTGGGCAGCAAAAGGGTATTGGATCGGTCTTATTATCGGTCTAGCATTTGGAGCAATCTTCCTGCTTATCCGTCTCTTCCAAGTACAAAGAAAATATACAACGCAAAGCAGCCGCTAATGATATAGCGGCTGTTTTCTTCATGCATATTTTTTCTTGTAACGTGTAACATAATGAAAAAGAAAGGTGGATACATATGGACGAAAAACAAAAGAAACAATCATTCGATGAAGAATTCGCCCCTGAAATTTCACCTGGATATCGGCAAGATGTACATAAGCCACCTAAATATAAAAATACTTCTTTTTTAATGGGCATTACCATTTTCGCAGCTGTATTACTCGTGCTCATCATTTTCGTCTATTTTTAAGGAAAGGTGGTCTATTATATGAAGAAACAAGATTCAAATCGTTCAAAAAGAACTGTTAAAACAGAAAAAGGATATGCAGGAGATTCTGTTCATACACTGAAACAAGTTGAGCAAGGAAATTTATACATTGCTCAAAAAGAACTTGGGCAACAAAATGAAAATCTTTAAAATCCCTCTTCTCCTTGAGGGATTTTTCATTGTACGTACTGCTTTTGATCTAACACCCTAAATATATTATTAACCTTTACAATTTTCATGTCATAATTTAATTTCATTTCACTTCTCTTACCATTTTCAGTACCAGCAACGTACGCTACAGCATGATAGTAAAAACTCTCATCTGTCACTTCACGTATCTCCTCGTTTGTAAATTTATACTCTAAATTCCGAAAACGATTTGGATAATAATTTTTCATTAATTGCTCATACCCTTTATTTACAAATAACTCTTCGCTTTTTATCTTCACATCTTCTTTATTATCAAACTCAAACACTGCTAGTTGCGCTGTCACAAAGTGTTCTCCTATCATTTTCTTTTCTTTATGAGTTAAAGTTTCTATACTTTTGTTCTTTAATTCCTTATTTAACTCGTAGCGATCTATCGGTTTAAAGGTGGCAAAAACCTCCTCTTTATATGACCAAAACAATCCAAAAGCGATACATAGAGAAATGATTACTATTTTTTTCTTCGTAATGCACCCCACCCTCCTCCATAATGATAGTTATATTTTAACATATAGAAAGAAAATTCTGATATCATGAAGTGGAATAACCTACCTTTAACTTAGAAACGAGGAACGATTATGGACTCTTACAAACAATATATAAAAGAAGCTCTGCCCGGTCTTTCTATACATTCATATGCGCAAAATGAAGAGGGCTGGGATAATATAACGGTTATTATAAATGACGAGCTACTGTTTCGTTTTCCGAGAAAACTTGAATATGCAAAGCGAATTCCGTTAGAAAAGGAGCTGTGTACCATTCTTTCTCATTCATTACAAAGAATCGAAGTCCCTAAGTATCGCGTATTGTATAAGAATAATTGTGATACTGTTCCATTTTGTAGCTATTATCCTCTCATTCATGGTAGACCGTTAAAAACTGAAATAGTTGCCCAGTTAGAGAAAAAAGAACTTGAAGTAATTATTACACAATTAGCCACTTTCCTTGCGGCTTTACATGGCATTCCTTTAAAGCGTGTTGAAACGTTAGGATTCCCTATCGAAAAAACACTTACCCACTGGAAAGAACTACACACAAAATTAAATCAATATCTTACTAACAGTCTTACTTCATTACAGAAATCAGCCTTAAATCGTTTATTCGAAAATTTCTTTACCTGTATAGCTAAATCTACCTTTCAAAATACAATCATTCATGCTGACTTTACACATCATCACATTTTATTTAACAACCTGAACAAAACCATTTCAGGTGTTATCGATTTTGGAGATGTTCAAATTGGCGATCCCGCTTTTGATTTTGCTGGGCTATATTATGATTTCGGTCATGAGTTTACTACATCTGTATATAAACACTACAGTGCACTTGTTTCTCACCGCGATCCATTACTCATTCACCGCATCACTACCTTTTATCAATACAGCCCTTTACTACATAACCTCATTTATAACATTGAAACAAATAACGAAATAGAATTAAACAAGAGTAAAGAACAATTGAAGGCAATATTACAGGGACGAGATTAAATTCTCTCCCTATACTCTCTCTCTTCATACATCATTAACTTTTTATCCATTTCAACAATAACTTTATACAATTGAAACGCCTGTAAAATTTGCAGTTGAATTCCAAAAGGAGCATTCTGTTCTTTTAACCATTGAAATACTTTTGTTTCATCTTTCATTGATTATTCCTCCCCTTATTAAAATCTGCTACTCATATACCGTAAATGATGAAAAGCTTTTCATGTCAATAATAAAAAGGATGCAAAATTGCATCCTTTAATGTACGATATTTTTCTTCTGCAACGTTTCCTCTTTTTCCTCTTCCACTTGGCACTCACCACGAAAAGCACAACTCATGCACTCAGAACGAAAATGACGCTCTGTGTAGTGCTCAGGTTGCTGTAACATTTCTTTCATTCTAAATAAATCATCCATTCCAGTTATAATATCTTCCTGTTTCGGAATGTACTCATACTTAGTTCCTTCTATTAAATTAATAACTTCAATTTTCCCTGGAAGAATACCGAAAGCTTTATAACTAAACACAGTCATTAACTTCTGACAAAGAGCTAGCATTTCTTCATTTGCATCAACAACATACTTTTTAATTGTAAATGATTCTGTACTCCACTCACCAACTTCAAATGTCATTGAAATATGAACACCTAACTCTTCCATATATGTTTGAAACTTCTCATATAAAAATAACGGCGGCGTCTGACTATCATCCCTTTCAACAAACTGTAATAAGTGATCAGTTAGCTTCGCTAAAACAATATAATACTCCGCCTTTGAAGCAAACATATTAACCCTTACTTTTTTCCAATACTTTTCTAAAAGTATTAAAAGAAAAATTTTTGTTTGTTGCCCGGCAGGTACCGTGTAATATTCATTAATAATTTGATTTACAATCATTTGTGCTATTTGTTGCCATTCAAATGAAGATGGTTCTCTTCTTTTTATATGACGAAAATAAAATTTGTGTGGACAACGCATAAAATCATACAAATGGTAATCTGTCATCGTTTTGATTGCGATTTTTTCATGCAATTGCTCTTCATCTCCCTTCTGCCATTAAGAAAGGTGTTTTACAAATTCAGCTCCAAACTGTAAACATTTTTCTACATCTTCATCTTCTGGCGTTAATTCTACTTTCAATCCTTCTAACACAACTGCTGCCCCGCGCTCCTGCAGCTTTCCTATTAAAATATCAACCGCTACCCCGTATTTTGGATAACCTGAATCACATGACCCGAATACTGCCGCTTTTTTCCCAGTTAAATCAATAGAATCCATTGCGTCATAAAAATCTAAAAAATCATCCGGAAGATCACCATCACCCCAAGTATAAGCGCCTAAAATAATACCGTCATATTGCTCTAATATAGAAGCTTCTGGTGAATCCATAATATCAATAACTTCAATTTCACTTTCTGTTTCACGAATTGCACCCGCAATATGATCAGCCATTTCCTCCGTATTTCCACTCATACTTGCAAAAATCATTACTAACTTACTCAACTGAACCTCTCCTTTTACCTTGTATCTCTTTTTCTGTTGGAAGTGTACTCTTCTCATCTACATATTCAGAACGAATTATATTTCGTTGCCATTCAATATGCTTATCAACATCTTTATTTTTTAATCCCCTTCGTAAAAGGTGAAATGTTTTTCTCATTAAGGTTCCTCATCTGCTTCGTTGATAATAATTATCAATTTCAATTATACCATTAGATTAATTGAAATTGATTATCAAAGTCAATAACTATTTTTAAAAAAATAGTTAAAATGTACAAGCTTGTCCGTTAGCTATTCATATACTATAAATGAGCATAGTTCTTTCTCAGCCCTCTCTGACGGAAGAAATAAAAGCAACTGCGATAGAGCGCAGTTGCCTTTTTTTATACTTTTCTATGATTTTAGTAACCTTATCGTTGTTTCTAAAAATAATTCTACTCCATAAATTAAAGCTGATTCATCTACATCAAATTTCGGATGATGATGTGGATAACAAGTATCAATATTTTTATTCCCTGTTCCTAATTTAATGAAACAACCAGGTGCTTTTCTTAAATACGCTGAAAAATCTTCTCCTCCCATAGAAGGTTCAAGATGCACAATACGCTGATTTCCGAACAATTTTATCGCACTTTTTTCTACTAGTTTCGTAATGTACTCATTATTAACAACTGGATCATATCCGTAACGATACGTATATGTATAATCCCCTCCATGCGCTTCTGTAATTCCTTTCACAATTTGCTCAATTTTCTCTTTTGCTTCCTCTCTTAATGTTTGATTAAAAGATCGAACAGTTCCCATTAAAGATGCTTTGTTTGGAATGATATTATCGGCCATCCCCCCATGAAATTGTGTAACTGACACTACTCTGTGCATAAAAGCACTTGTATTTCTTGATACGATATGTTGTAAATTTGTAATAATTTGTGCTCCGATAGCAATAGGATCTATCGTTTCTTCTGGTCGTGCCGCATGACCACCCTTTCCTAAAATTTCAATTGTAAATACGTCTGGTGCTGCCATCATAGGGCCATATACAATTCCTACCTTCCCACTTTCTAATCCAGACATAACATGCAAACCTATTACATAATCGACGCCGTCCATAACACCGGCCTCCACCATTTCTTGTCCGCCACCGGGATACACTTCCTCTGCGTGTTGAAAGAACAGACGGATTTCGCCTGCAAAATCTTCCTTCATATTTGATAGCGCTTCTGCTGTACTTAACAAAATAGCTGCATGAGCATCATGCCCACATGCATGCATCATCCCTTTATTCACAGACGCATAAGATTTCCTTGTCTCCTCTTGAATTGGTAAAGCATCTATATCCGCTCGAATCGCAACTACTTTCCCTTGTTCCGTTCCTCTTTTAATTGCTAGTACACTGTACTTCGTTGGTCTCGTTACTTCAAAAGAAGAAAATGAGCATAATGTATCATATATAAATTGCGAAGTTTCTTTTTCATGAAACGATAATTCCGGATACTTATGGAAATGCCGTCTCCATTCCATAATATTTTCTTCTGAAATAAGACTCTTCCACACTCTATTCATGATAATTTCCTCCTTTTAAAAAGATCTAGTAATTTAAAGTTTGCTCAGTCTCTACCGATTAATAAAAAACAAATATTATATTTTCACGTATTCTTATAGTCCACTTTTATGTATTCACACAATCCACTTTCTATTTACATGTCAAACCCATTACAAATTCATGCTGAATGTAATATAATTGCTAAGTTAGGGATTTTCTTTTTTAGTATTTAGTGCTAATATCAGAAAAGAGCCTTTTGACTTATTTTTACCTAAAATGTGGGATTTTGTTTTTTTCACAATAATGTAGGACATGATACCTACAAAGAGCTATTATTTCATTAAGCGAGGGAAAGACATGGAAAGATTAAAAGAGATATGGTCTCAACCACTCACACAATGGGTTGCAAAGACGGTTTATTACCTTGCAATTTTATTTGCATTACTTTGGTTGTATGGATTCCATGATACAAACACAAGTACATTTATTTACAATGAATTCTAGGGTGGGAACGTTATGAAGTTATTAGAACAAATTGAAAAGTGGGCTGTAGAAACGCCTGATCAAACCGCTTTTGTTTGGCGAGATGCGAAAATTACGTACAAACAATTAAAGGAAGATTCTGATGCGTTAGCACATTGGATTTCTTCTGAGTATCCAGATGATCGTTCACCAATTATGGTTTATGGCCATATGCAACCTGAAATGATTATTAACTTTTTAGGTTGTGTAAAAGCTGGACATGCTTACATTCCTGTAGATTTATCTATCCCAGCTGATCGCGTACAACGTATCGCTGAAAATTCTGGTGCGAAATTACTTTTATCAGGAACAGAAGTAACTGTAACTGATTTACCAGTTCGTATCGTAAGTGAAGACAACTTAAAAGATATTTTCTTTACTCATAAAGGGAACATTCCAAATCCTGAACATGCGGTAAAAGGTGATGAGAACTTCTACATTATTTACACATCAGGAAGTACAGGTAATCCGAAAGGGGTTCAGATTACTTATAACTGTCTTGTTAGCTTTACAAAATGGGCTGTAGAAGATTTCAACTTACAAACAGGGCAAGTATTCTTAAACCAAGCACCTTTCTCATTCGATTTATCTGTAATGGATATTTACCCATCATTAGTAACAGGTGGTACACTTTGGGCAATCGATAAAGACATGATTGCACGTCCAAAAGACTTGTTTGCTTCTTTAGAGCAATCGGATATACAAGTATGGACTTCGACACCATCTTTCGCAGAAATGTGTTTAATGGAAGCCTCTTTCTCTGAAAGTATGCTACCAAACATGAAAACATTCTTATTCTGCGGTGAAGTGTTACCAAATGAAGTAGCTAGAAAATTAATTGAGCGGTTCCCGAAAGCAACAATTATGAATACGTACGGTCCTACAGAAGCTACTGTTGCTGTAACAGGTATTCACGTTACAGAAGAAGTGCTTGATCAATACAAATCACTTCCAGTTGGCTACTGTAAATCAGACTGTCGCCTTCTTATTATGAAAGAAGATGGTACAATTGCACCTGACGGTGAAAAAGGTGAAATCGTAATTGTCGGTCCAAGCGTAAGCGTTGGATATTTAGGAAGTCCTGAATTAACAGAAAAAGCATTTACTATGATTGACGGTGAGCGCGCCTATAAAACAGGCGATGCTGGCTATGTAGAAAATGGTCTTCTATTCTATAATGGTCGTCTTGATTTCCAAATTAAGCTTCATGGTTATCGAATGGAATTAGAAGAAATTGAGCATCATCTTCGTGCGTGTTCTTACGTAGAAGGAGCAGTTATTGTTCCAATTAAAAAAGGTGAGAAATACGATTATTTATTAGCGGTTGTTGTTCCTGGAGAACATTCATTTGAAAAAGAATTCAAATTAACATCTGCAATTAAAAAAGAACTCAATGAGCGATTACCGAACTACATGATTCCACGTAAATTCATGTATCAATCTTCTATTCCGATGACACCAAATGGGAAGGTAGATCGCAAAAAATTATTGAGTGAGGTTACAGCATGACCGCATATGGATCATTTTATTTTTTCGCTATAGTAGGCATTTTATTAATACCTACTATCATAGCTGGATTAAAAGGTAAAATGTTGCGTAAATATAATGCCGTTCTAACATTAGTAATGCTCGTTATTATCTTCTCTGATAAACCGAAGCAAGCAATGATGTTAGCAGCATTTATTATTTGGCAATACGCCCTTATTAAAGGCTATTTATTATTAAGAAAACAAAATAATAGTACATTCACATTTTGTATGGCTGTTATTTTATCAATTTTACCTCTTATTTTGGCAAAAATCGCACCGTTTGTACCTGAATTGCATTTTATTGTTTTCGCAGGTATGTCTTACGTAACATTTAGAGCTGTACAAATGGTATTTGAAGTTCGCGATAACTTAATTAAAGAACTTTCCTTCTTTAATTTCTGGGAATTCGTTTTATTCTTCCCTGCGATTTCAAGTGGACCTATCGATCGTTACCGAAGATTCCAAAAAGATATCCAAAAGCCACCTAGTGCTGAGGAGTATCAAAAATTATTATATACAGGGCTTAACCGTATTTTCCAAGGTTTTCTGTATAAATTTATAATCGCGCATTTGATAACAACATATCTTGTAAAAGCAGTATTCGCCAATCAAGATACACTTTTATCTAATGTGATTTTTATGTACGCTACTAGCATGCAATTATTCTTTGACTTTGCAGGTTATAGTGCGTTCGTAATTGGTATCAGTTACATGATGGGAATTAAAACTCCAGAAAACTTTAATAAGCCATTCCTTAGTCGTAATATTAAAGACTTCTGGAACCGCTGGCACATGAGTTTATCATTCTGGTTCCGTGATTTCATCTACATGCGTTTCGTCTTTTTTGCAACGAAGAAAAAGTTAATTAAGAACCGTTACACAATTTCGTATATCGGTGCATTTTTAAACTTCTTCATTATGGGAATTTGGCACATCCAAGGAAGTGCTGTTGCGCAGTATGTTATTTATGGTCTATATCATGCCGCCTTGTTTATTTTATTCGATATTTTCGAACGAAAAAACAAGAAGCATAAGTTTTGGCCAAACAATAAATTTACACACGTCCTTGCGATTGTAATTACGTTCCACGTTGTATGTTTCGGTTTCCTAATTTTCTCTGGACACCTTAACAGATACTTTTAATGCACCCTTCTTATACTATTAAGAAGTTGCACATATAATATATTCGGATATGAAGGAGATTTTAAAAATGGCAGAATTCAAAGAGCAAGTATTAGATATTTTAGAAGAAGTATGTGAAAACGATATTGTGAAAGAAAACTTAGATGTTCAATTATTTGAAGAAGGTATTCTTGATTCTTTCGCTGTAGTATCTTTATTAGTAGAATTCCAAGAGCGTTTAGAGATTGAAGTTTCTATTTCTGATTTTGACCGCGATGAGTGGGCTACACCAAATATGGTTATTAAAAAGTTGGAAGAAATCCGATGAACAAAGTAAAATTTGGTCCGATGCTTTTAGCATTGGCCCTTTTTGCTGTATTCTTACTTATTCCTACGCGCTTCCTACTCCCACTTTTAAGTGATGAGAAAGTAGAACAAGCTGCGACTTCTTTAAAAGAAGAAAAGATTCAAAGTATGATTTTGCAGCAAAAGATGTTAGCAGACCCGAAATACCTTCCGATGTACGGTTCATCGGAATTCGCACGTATGGATGCTTTTCATCCATCGAATTATTTCAAAGTAAAGCCTGAAGGATTCACACCATTCCTACTTGGACGCGGCGGAACACAAGACCTTGTACATGTATTAAACTTCGCATCTACAATGGATCAATTGAAAGATAAGAAAATGATATTCGTTCTTTCTCCGCAATGGTTTGTACCACAAGGTATTGATGAGACACACTTTGCACCTAACTTTTCAAAACAACAAGGTTACCACTTCATTTTCAACGATGATTTAAAACCTGAAATGAAAAAACAAATTGCAAAACGCTTATTAAACTTTGAGATTGTTAAAAAAGAAACTTTATTAAAAATTTCGCTTGAAGGTATCGCCTACGATGATACAAAGTATAAAGTAAAAGCACTTGCTGCTAAACCTTTCGCTTATATTTATCGTAACATTCTAGATCGTAAAGATTTATTTACAGTTATGTTTGATATTAAGCCGCATAAAGAAAAGCTTGACCCATCATTGAAACAAATGAACTGGGAAGAAGCTCGTAAACATGCTGATCAAACAGGTGCAGTAGAATCAGGCTCTAACGAATACGGTATCGAGGATGATTACTTCAATAGCAAAATTAAGAAGAAATTAAAGCAACGTGAAGGTTACTTAAAAAATGATGCTTATGACCAATCACCAGAATATGAAGATTTACAAATTGTACTTGATTTATTAAAACAATCTGGCGCAAAACCGCTCTTCATTTCTGTTCCTGTAAAAGGTCCTTGGTATGATTACGCTGGCTTCCCGAAAGAAAAACGCGAATTATACTACAATAAAGTTCATGAGCAAATTAAGCAAGCTGGCTATCCAATTGCTGATTTCTCAAATCATGAATATGATAAGTACTTCTTAAAAGATCATATGCACTTAGGTTGGAAAGGCTGGGTTTACATCGACGAAGCTATCCAACAATTTTATAAAGCAAACTAACGAAAAGACCACTTGAATTATTCAAGTGGTCTTTTTCTATATACATCTTGTAATTGTTCAATTACGCTCTCTGCTTCTTTCACGACACGTTTCACTACATGCTGAGCTGATTCCGTTCGTGCTAATGATGATGCTTGTCCCGCCCAAAGCGACATATACGCTTCCTTATTTTGCTTCGCTGCTTCTTGACGTATTTTTGAAGTTAATACGTTTTGCACTGGATACATCGGTAAATTCTCTTCTCTTCCTTCATGTTTCTCTATAAATTCATTACGAATACCCCGTGCATATTTCCCGGAAAACGCACGGGTTACCGTTGTACTCGTATCTGTACTATGTAAAATCGCCTCTTTATACACGTCATGCGTAATACTTTCTTCACTCGTTAAAAAGGCTGATCCCATTTGAACGGCTTCTGCCCCTAACGCAAATGCCGCAACAAGCCCTTGCCCATTCATTACACCACCTGCTGCAACAATCGGGATATGAGGTACCTCCGCTACTAATTGCGGGATTAATGCAAATGTACCAATCATCGCATCTTGTTCTTTCCCAATAAACGTTCCTCTATGCCCTCCTGCCTCACTACCTTGCCCGACGATAATATCTACCCCTAACTTAGCAAGTGCTTTCGCTTCCGCTACATGGGTAGCTGTTCCGATAACTTTTATCCCTTCCTTTTTCAAATCATCTATTTCTTCTTTTTCTAACGTTTGAAATGCAAAACTAACGACTGGTACCTTTTCCTCTAATAATACTTGTAATTGTTCTTTATAGCTTTTTGGAAGTTTTAAAGTCTTTTCTTCTTCTATACCTAATTCTCTATTCACTCCACTAAGTAATACTTTCGCCTCGTTTACCTTCTCTTCTTCTATCTGTATCTCTTTCGTTAAAAGTAAATTAACACCGAAAGGCTTATTTGTTAGTTCCCTTATTTTACAAATCGCTTCACGGATTTGTTCTGGGCTCATATATCCTGCTCCAAGCGTACCTAATCCTCCGCTATTACTCACAGATGCAACAAGTTCTGGCGTTGTAATCGCTCCTGCCATACCTGCTTGAATGATCGGATACTTAATTTGTAATATATCTATTACTCGACTTGTAAACATCATTTTCCCTCCTACTTTCCCTATACCTTCTTTATATGACATGCTTTCCCCTTCTTTTACAAGGATTGAACTTTCGCTCAAGCGAATATATTGAAAGAGAAGGAGGCTGAGAACAATGATCTATCCAAATGCGTTGCAAAAAGGTGATACAGTAATGATTATTGCACCGTCTGGCCCACCAACACTTGAGAATGTATTAAAAGGTGTGACCGTATTACAAGAGATGGGTTTATTCGTAATAATTGGGAAGAGTGTTTATGAAAAGTATGGATATTTAGCTGGAAGTGATCAAGTTCGTCTTGATGATATACATGAAGCATTTACAAATACTGAGGTCAAAGCAGTCTTTTGTGCACGAGGTGGTTACGGCAGCGCTCGTCTCCTCCCTTACATTCAATATGAAATCATTCAACGGAACCCAAAGATTTTTTGGGGATATAGCGATATTACGGCTTTACATACTGCCTTTTCACGTTATGCAGAGCTTGTAACTTTTCATGGTCCAATGATTGAAGAATTAGGAAAAGGTATAGATTCTCTCTCTTTATCTTCTTTCAATCAACTATTCCATCCGTATTCATCTATCTTATATGCATCAGAATGTATCGTACCTACCTCTCCATGTACAGTTACAGGCACATTAGTTGGAGGGAATTTAACTGTGTTAACAAGTATAATTGGCTCGCCCTATGAGATAAATACGTCAAATAGACTTTTATTGCTTGAAGATATTGGTGAAGAACCGTACCGCATTGACCGGATGTTAAATCAACTACTTTTATCTGGACAGTTTAATGAATGCAGTGGCGTTATTTTTACAAGTTGTCACGACTGCAACCCTTCTAAGCCATCTCAATCATTGCAAACAATATTATATGAATATTTCATGCCATATAATATACCTGTGTTATTCGGTTTACCGATTGGACATATAAGTCCAAATATCGGTATTCCCCTCGGAGCTACAGCAACAATAAATACAACTAACAAAACTGTTTCTATTTCTTCTGGTATAGCCACTCCATGTTCAAATTAAAAAGGAAAAGCTGCTAAGCTTTTCCTTTTACTTATAATAATTAAAGATTCGTCCTGATGCTATCTCTGCAATTTCTTCTGGAATAAATGTTTTACTCACATCTGTTCCAACATTTAATACAGCTGTAGCATCTTTCTCGATGCTACCCAATAATTCTTTTCCACGTATCGTAATAAGGGGTGTCCCTTCTGGCAACACAGCTTTTACAAATTCCAATTGTGTAAAGAATGGAACAATCCATCTACCCTCTCCTTGGAAATGACGTAAACGAAGTGTGCCTTCTGTTGCCCCGTCCTCTGCTTCTAATGAACCAGCAACATAAAACTCCGTTGTTAAGAGCAATTCATAAAATTCCTTTTGCTTTTGTTTATCATCTCCTGCTAAAACGAGTACTTCTTCTATTTTCTTTACTGGAATTTGCTCCATATGATGACACCCCTATTTTCAAAATGATTATACTTAGATTATACGAAATATTCTTATTTTTTTCTACATAATTCTGCAATTATTTTATCGAAATAGTTTTTAATATTTCTTTCGCCGTCACAATAGCAGCAAATTCATCATGCAAGTTTACAAGCGTCATATTGTGAATATCCTCTGCGCTATACTCTGTGCCACCTGGACCGATGCGGTTAAAAGTAGCCGTCGCGTCACTCACTACATACGTTGTAAATCCTAAATTACCTGACATCCGTGTTGTCGTCTCTACACAATGATTTGTCGTTAATCCTACAACTACTAAAGAAGTATAATCTTTTACTCGTAATATCTCTTCTAAATTTGTCCCAATGAACGCACTGTTAACAACCTTTTGAATAATAATCTCACCTGGTAATGGCCTCACTTCTTTTTTAAAATGTACTGTTTCTGCATCTAGATGAAACATTGACTCCACATTTTCTTTATTCACATGCTGAATATGAATAACTAGTAATTCTCTTTTTCTCCATTCTTCTAACAAAATTTTCATATTTTCTTCCGCAAAAAGGTTATTCCTTGTGCCCCAGTACGGTAAGTTAAATGCTTCCTGTACATCAATGATTATAAGTGCTGCTTGATTAAGCATATTATCCTCCTAGTTAATTGGGCTGTAATTGAAACAGAAAACCAAGTTGCTGTGACGCAGTAATAAAACAAATATAGGCACAAAGCTCTACAATTTCTTTTTCAGTCCAATATTGTTTTAATACATGAAACATATTATCATCTATCGCCTTTTGGTTATGAACAAATGCATGTGCAAAAGTAACGGCTACGCTAATTTCTTCTATCTTTTGTATATCATCCGGCTTTCCCTTTGCCATACAGTACGGACATTCATTCCCAAACGCTAATGTTCTTCTTACTTGCTCCTTTAACGCTGCGGAAAGGGTCCCTGTACTATACAGTGTATTCTCTAACGTACTCCACGAATTTAATATATCCGGATTATGCCCTAATAATTTTTGAAACTTTGTATCTCCTATATTTGATAATATAATTCTCTCCATCATTTCCCCTCCTATTTCCCTCTTTTTTATTGTAAAATAAATAAAGCTCACTTTACATTTCATATGAATCTTAATTTATAATTTTCCTTTACAAAAATTATCATTTTACTGGAGGTATATTTACAAATGCAATTAGACCGTGTTGATCGAAAAATTTTAAATGAATTATATAATGATAGTCGCCTTTCGATGCGCGAATTGGCAAAACGAGTAAACTTATCCGCTCCGTCTACTACAGAGCGTGTTCGTAAACTTGAAAGTGAAGGAATTATTCAAAAATACACAATCGATATCAATTATAAAAAAGCAGGACTTGTTTTAGATTGTATTTTAGAAATCACTTTAAAAAATGGTGATACAACACGTATGCAACAGTTTATTCAGTCTTATCCATCTGCAAGTTTTTGTTACCGAGTAACAGGAAGCTTATGCTACATTGTAAAAATCTCTGTTCCTTCACTCGTTGAACTTGAAGAATTTATCAATGATGTTTCTTCATATGCAACGACAGTTTCTCATATCGTATTATCAGAAGTAGCTCTTACTCCGGATATTGAACATATCTTCCCAGAAGATTAATTCATCTTTATTCACAAAAAAGAGTAAAAACCTCTTACATTGAGAATAAAAATGATATATCATGTATTAAAATACACAAAGTTCGAGAAAGGGGCTTTACATTGAAAATCTGGTTTTATGAAAAAACGGCACAATTAGATGACTTGCTTGGTATTTGGGACAATGTTCCGACCATCCCTCGAATTGGTGAAAAAGTTGAACTTCTAAAAACCGTTCGGATCGTTACAGATATTAAATACGTGAAAAATGGAAATAACTTCCGTGTAGAGATTATTACAAATTAAAAAGTAGCTCTCCTTTTCATACTGGAGAGCTACTTTTTAATGGCCTATAATCCGCCTTTTTTATAATAATCTTATCTTCTTCTACAGCTATTGTTACATACTCATTTTCTTCTAACTTGAGCTGGTTGACAGCCTCATCTGGCAGTTCCACCGCCATCAATCTATTCGTTAGTATAACTTGGCTATACATTTCATTTTCACGTGATGAATTCATCACTTTTTCTTCATTTATTAAGCGAAGCGGTGGCACACCTACTTCTTTTACAGTACGCCATTGTTTCCAAGTAAAAGGAATTAACCATAATAAACCGATAATCGCAAGACCAATGCCGATCCATAAATTACTTTGTGCTTGTAATTCAGTAATCGAAATTGCGTCACTTCCATCTCCACCTACAAATTGCATACTCGTTGCAATCAAATTATTTAGAGCATGCACAGCAATATTCGTCCATATATTTTTTGTCTTTATGTATAGAAGGCACATAATAACACCGAACATGAAAGCACCGATAACATCAAAATGGCCTAGTCCAAAAATAAGAGAGGATATAATAACTGCACGTTTAATCCCCCATTTGTAAGCCATTCGTTGTAAGAAAAACCCTCTAAAAATAACCTCTTCCATTATTGGGGCTAATACACATGCTGAAATGAAAGTAAATATCGTCATGTATATGTTACTCGTATTAATTACATTTCCATCTTCTAACATAGTAACTAAGAAATTTGGTACAGTATGTGCTAAAATATAAAATTGAATTTGAGATATACCGACTGAAAAAATTATTCCCATTATCGTTGCTAATACAATTAACCCCCAATGTAAACGTCCGGGTTTATCAAAAAAACTTTTAAAAACAACATTATTTTTACTTGTTTTTAAATATAGCCACAATAGTGGAAATGCGAAAAAGATTGATATTTGTGACAGGAACTCTATCGTATTGTCAGAAGCACCTGATAAACTTAATGGAATCATCGTCAGGAACATCCCTATAATCATCCATCCAAAAAAACTACGTAGCCGTATACGTGAAAATGCATATTGCATATTGAACACCTCCAGAGATGATATAAAGTGAAACTTTAATCAGTGGGGTTTTGTTCATCCCCCACTGATTATTAGCCTTCACCAATCGGGCTTTTACGGGCAGTTGATCTCCCACCTAACTTCTTTGCTCCAGCCGAATTTTTGGGTGGGAGTTTTACTGCCCGGCAAATAGCGGGATAAAGTGAAACTTTATTCAGTGTTTTATGGGTAGCCCTTCTTCCACAAATGCCGAATAACTAAATTATAATATGAATATAGTTGAAAATCTTCCTATTTTTCTCAAATAATTTCGGACAACATATCTATTAAATTATATAATAACGACCTTATTTGATATACGATATCGATGTTCTTCAACTTAGTTACAATTATATTCCTAAGTAAATATGTATTTGCCACACTTAAAAACTATATAAATCAAAAAAATTTAGTTAATAAAAATCCCCGTTAACACGGGGATTTTTTCTATTATAATACGTCACGTTTTTGGAATAATACACTTGATGCTACAAGTAATACTGCAAAGTATGCAACTACAAGTAACAATGAAGTTGTAAACGTAAATTCTGTAAATGGTGGTTCTACTCCGCCACTTACTAATTTATTGCTGTCGTAAACACTTAAATTTAAATGGAAGAACACAACAAATTTCGCTACACCTTTAGCAAACATTATTAGCACCATATTAATTGCTCCTTGCAAGAAAAATAGGAACAACGTAATAATTAATGGTAATACAGACTTTCTAAATACGTTTGCCAAGAAAAAGGCAAGAGTTGCAAAGAAGAACGGTGAAAGTACTTGATATAAAATGGACTTCATTATGATTCCTAACGTTAATTCTGTTTTACTACCATCCATTACAATCCCGCCAATAATCATTGCGATTAACGTGCTAGCAAATATGATAAATAATATAGTAAGTAACACTGTAATATATTTAGAGAACAAAACTGTAATTCGTTTTCTAGGACGGATTAATAACTGCTTAATTGTACCTTTTTGAAACTCATCAGTAATTGTACGAGAAGCAATCGTAATTCCAAAAATTGTTGCAAACAAGGTAATTAAACCAATCTCTGAACTTACAAAGTCTAAATATGATCCTTTAAACTCATGTCCTCCTCCCCATTTCAGCATCGCTAAAACTCCCAAAATCTCCAATGCTGCAATTACACCTACTAAAATGTACATACCTTTTTTCGCATGTAACTTCAAAAATTCATTTTGAATTAATTTAAACATTACGCTTTCACTCCCCCTGTAATCGCTAAGAATTCATCCTCTAACGTTTTATTTTGAACAGTAACACCGTATACGAGTACATCAGCATTTACTAGCTCTTTTACAATTTGCGGAATCTCTTCTTTCATTATAGGTGTCACAATTACATTCCCTTGTTCCTCACCTTTAATGATTTCATTTGCTTTCTGAACTTGATCTACTTCAAACGCTACAACTACCGTTTCATCATGCTTCGCTTGTTCATGTAAGTTATACTCTTGCACAAACTCACCTTGCTTTATAATAACGACGCGGTCACACATTAATTCAATTTCACTTAATAAATGACTTGATACAATGACTGCAATATTTTCTTCCTTCGCTAATCGTTGTAAATAGTCACGAATTTGGCGAATACCAGCTGGATCTAATCCATTTGTCGGTTCATCTAAAATTAATATTTTTGGCTGATGAAGTAACGCTTGTGCGATTCCTAGGCGTTGTTTCATTCCAAGTGAATATGTTTTCACCTTTTTATGAATGGCATGCTCTAAATCAACAAGCTTTATAATTTCAGCGATACGCTCTTTACTAATTGGGGTAATTGCCATGTTTGCAAACTGCTTTAAGTTTTGCATTCCTGTCATATAATCATATAGCTCGGGATTTTCTACAATCGCTCCAATTTGCTCTAGCGCCTTTTCACGCTCTGTGCGAATACTATGGCCACAAATTGTAATATCACCTTCTGTCATCGAAATAAGACCTGTCATCATACGAATTGTCATCGTCTTACCACTACCGTTCGGTCCAAGGAACCCGTATACTTCTCCTTCTTGAACCTCAAATGATAAGCCCCGAATAATTTCTGTCTTACCAATCTTTTTTCGAACATTTTCTAATTTCACTACTACGTTTCCCAATGCTGACTCCTCCTTTAGACTTCTAGTTTTTTGTCGATGATACGACCTGTAACGACTAGTAATATAATTGTTAATAAACAATTAAAACATAGATTTAAAACTGTAATATCTGTGCCAGAATAGAATGATGTATTTAAAAAGCCATTTTGATCTATAAATCCAATATTATTTATGGCAAACATATACTTTTCTATTTGCTGAAAGATATACGTTATTCCCCCATTAAATGCGATAAAAATGACGAATAAGACTACGCAAACAATCTTACTCATCGATGATTTCACATTGAATAGCTTCACAATTACTATAATTAAATAAATTGAAACTAGCATATTAACAAAATCTAGTCCCCATAAGAAAATAGATAACATATGATGGAATATTCCATAATCATATAAACTGTGGATTGCTTGCTGAACACCTAAATTTGTTTTTCCATTGTAAATATTTAAAGAAAAATAGTATAGAAAAATGATTCCTATTCCTAGTAAAATCATAAAGAGTAGTACAGAAAATAAAACATTTGCACATATATACTTTTGTGCTGAAATAGAAGTACAACGTAGCATAGAGTTTTTTAGCATTTTTCGAAAAGACGATATACCTGTTAGAAAAATTGCAAATCCATTTATACCTAGTACGATTAAAAATATAATAATGATTATATCTTGCCTACCTGAAATTCTAGCTCCTGAAACGCCTTTCATATTAAATAAAAGAATTAATGAAACTGTAATAAATCCGAAGTAAATAATGGCTATCTTTCTCTTATTACAATTATACAGATAACGAAAAAGCTGATTCATTTCTCATAGGCCTCCTTAAACAGCTCATGTACTGCTTTCCCTTTTTGAAATCGTAGTTCTTCCACATTTTCATGCAATATTATTTCTCCATCTTTCAAAAAGATTACTTCATCAAATATATTTTCGATTTCTCTTATTAAATGAGTCGATATAAGCAGCGTACAATCTTCACGATAAAATTTAAGGATTAGCTCAAGTACATGTTCCCTAGAAACGAGATCAATCCCGCCAAGTGGTTCATCCAGTATGTATAACTTCGCTTTTCGAGAAAACGTTAAAATAATTTGAAGCTTTTCAACCATACCTTTTGATAATGCTGTAATTTTTTCTTCTAATGGTATTTTAAATTCCGCAATCGTATCTACTGCTTTTTGAATATCAAAGTCTTTATAAAAATCTCTATAAAAGAATAATGCATCTTTTACAGTCATCCAATCATCAAAGACTGGCTTATCAGACATAAATGAAACGATTTCTTTCGTCTCTAACCCTATTTTTTTACCGTTAATTGCTATGCTACCTTCTGAAGGATGTTGCAAGCCTGCAATCATTTTCAATAACGTCGTTTTCCCGCTCCCGTTATCTCCAACAAGCCCAACGATTTTTCCTTCTGTAATCTCTATGTTTAATTCCCGGATCACCGCTTTCAATCCGTATCGCTTCCATAGATTCTCTATTTTTAATAGCTCTGTCATTCGTTCTCCTCCCTTTTCTTATTTAATGAAGAACGAAGAATTGAAAGAATTTCTTCTTCTGAAAAACCTAAATTGTCCATTCCATCTATAAAAGAATGAAGTAATTCTTTCGCCATATCTTTTCGCAGCTCCATAATTTTCTCCCCTTCATTCGTTACATATCGCCCCATTCCTCTACGTGTTACAACAACTTCATCCCGTTCTAGCTCTTGAAATGTACGTTGAATCGTATTTGGATTTACTTGCAATTCACTCGCTAATTCACGTACGGAGGGAATTTTATCACCAGACAATAAATGTCCTGTTACAATTTCCTTTTTTATGCATTCCATTACTTGAATGTAAATTGGTGTGTTTGGAGAAAACTCGATTTTCATTTTCCCCCTCCTGTCTTAGTGTGTTAGTTAAATAGTACACTAAGACAAATTATATGTAAATACTTACAACATAACTTCCTCGTATTCGCCGAATTTCGAGGTGGGCGTCTTACTGCCCGCAAATAGCGGAATAAAATGTAATAAAAAGGCAGTGTAACTTTTCGTTACACTGCCTTCCTGTAATAAAATACAGGTAAATCTATTCTAATTATAGTTTCAATCGTTTGAATTCACATATAACCTTTTGCGAAATTTATTTTCCTTTTACTTGAGTTAGCACAGATTTAAACGTATTAATAACTGTATCTACTTCTTCATAACTAATTGTAAGGGATGGTTCAATACGAATTGTTTTTGAGTTAATTAATGTTCCCGCAACAAGAATACCTTGATCAAACATCGCCTTTGACACTTCATAACCAATCTCGTCTTTATGGAATTCAATCCCAATCATTAAACCTTGACCACGAATTTCAAAGATTTTATCTTCGTGCCCTGCTGCTGCTTGTTTCAATCCATTTAAGAAATACTCCCCAACTTCCATAGCTCGTTCCGGTAATTTCTCTTCCAATAATACATGGATTGTTGCAATTGCAGCAGCACATGCAAGAGGATTTCCTCCAAATGTTGTTGTATGCATAAATGGATTTTTAAACCAACTTTTGAATACATCTTCTTTCGCAACAATAGCTCCCGCCGGCATTACACCTCCACCAAACGCCTTCGCAAGACAAATAATATCCGGCACTACATCATATAATTCTGCAGCAAACATTTTTCCTGTACGTCCCATTCCAGTTTGTACTTCATCAAAAATAAGGAGTGATCCAAACTCATCACAAAGCTCTCGTACTTGTTTCAAATAATTTTCTGGAGGTAAAATAATACCGCCCTCTCCTTGAATTGGTTCTAAAATAACTGCTGCAACATCTTCTCCTACTAATGCACATGTCTCAAATGTTTTTCTCATCATATCAATGTCGCCAAATGGAACGTGACGAAAACCCGGAATCAATGGTAAGAATGGCTTACGGAACATTCCTTTTGCCGTTCCTGATAAGGAACCAAGACTCTTACCATGGAAGGCACGAGTTGTAGCAATGAAAGTTGTTCGTTCACTATACATTTTTGCTAGTTTTAATGCTGCCTCCACACTTTCTGTACCACTGTTTGTAAAGAAGGAATATTTCAAATCACCCGGTGTAATATCCGCTAAAATCTTTGCAAGCATTGCTCGAAGTGGATCCAGTAAATCCTGACTGTGCAATGCTTGACGTTTTAATTGATCTGTCACAGCTTTTACCACTTTCGGATTACGGTGACCAACATTATAAATTCCAAATCCACCTAAACAGTCAATATATCTTTTACCGTTAATATCCATGAAACAAGATCCTTCATCTGACCATTCTACTGCTGCAAATTGTCCATCTTTTGTTACTGTTTTTCTATAAGCAAGAAAACCAGGGTTTACATGCTCTCTAAATCCATCTACTGTTTCTTTTTGAATCCAGTTCGCCTCTTCTTCAGTAACCTTTTCTTTTTCAATTAACTGTAGTACTTTCGTAATATACTCATTTACATTTGAACCTTTTACATCTTTCTCATTCAATTTATTTTCTACGTTCGTTCCCATCTATTTCACTCCTACATTTTTTTTATTTGCAAACCAGCCTATTGGTTCTACTTCTAGATTTATATTAATCTGCTTAATTTCTTGAAATTCTTCTAAACCAAACGTTCCTAGACTACGACCTATACCACTTTGCTTATATCCGCCCCAAGGTGCCTCATTGTATGTTGGATGATAGCTATTAATCCACGTAATTCCTGCGCGAAGTTTGCGAATCACACGCATTGCTTTTGCACCATCAACTGTAAATACCCCTCCAGCCAAACCATAGTCTGTACCGTTTGCCAACTCAATTGCTTCCTGTTCGTCTTTAAACTTTTGAATTACTACAACAGGACCGAAGATTTCTTCCTGGACAATACGCATATCAGGTTTTACATTGACAAAGACTGTTGGTTCAATAAAGAAACCATCACCTTTTCCATCCTCCATTATTCGTCTACCTCCGCAAGCAACGTTTGCACCTTCGTCCTTCCCAATTTCAATATAACGTAATACTTTTTCCATATGTTCTTGACTTACAAGTGGCCCCATTTCTGATTCTGGATTATCACCAGGCCCAACGTTAATTTGCTGTGCTCGCTCTACAAAACTATTAACAAATTTATCATAAATCTTTTCTTCTACAAGGATTCTTGATCCTGCTGAACATACTTGTCCGCTACCTGCATAAATACCGAATAGAGCATAATCAATAGCGGTCTCAAAATCTGCATCTGCAAAAATAATATTTGGAGATTTCCCTCCAAGTTCTAACGAAATCTTTTTCATATTATCTGCCGCTGTTCTCATAATGTGCTTACCTGTTTTTGTTCCACCTGTAAAGGAAATCATGTCCACTTTATTACTCGCTGCAATTTCATTTCCTACTATTGGACCGGCCCCCATTACCATATTGGCAACACCTTTTGGTAGCCCTACTTTTTCAAGGATTTCGAATAGCTTTGTTGCAGTGATTGGTGTCACTTCAGAAGGTTTAAACACAATTGTATTTCCAGCTGCTAAAGCAGGTGCAATTTTCCATACACTCATCAATAGTGGATAATTCCATGGAACAATTAATCCACAAACACCAACTGGCTCTCTTACAACCATCGCTTGCATCGGATCGGCTACATGATATGTTTGACCATCTGGCTTTGTAATCAATCCGGCATAATAGCGAAAACAAGCCGCTGCATCTCCAATATCTCCTTCTGCCTCACGGTACGTTTTCCCATTATCCATTGTTTCAAGGTATACTAATTCTTCTATATTTTTATCAATTTCATCTGCTATTTTAAATAAATATGATGCCCTTTCAGCAGTGGATGTTTCTGACCAAATTCCACTATCGAAAGCCGCTCTTGCCACTTCTATCGCGTATTTTGCATCCTCAATCGTTCCCTCAGGTGCATATGCTATACCCTTGCCATTCGCAGGGTTAATAATCGTTCTTTTCTCTTGATTACTAGAATCTATCCATTCACCGTTTACATACATTTTTAAATCTAGCACTATATTGAATCCTCCTTTATCGATCGTTTATATATTTATAAGCAAATTTCATGCCAATATTTAAAATTCAAAGGAATCATACATAAAGTGAAACTTTAATCAGTGGGGGTTTTGTTCATCCCCCACTGATTATTAGCCCTCACCAATCGGGCGTTTACAGGCAGCAGGGCTCCCACCTAACTTCTTTGCTCCACCTGAATTTTGAGGTGGGAGTTTTACTGCCCGCAAATAGCGGGATAAACTGACTATTTTCTTAAAAACAACAAATAATTTATGCATTTTCGCATACACTATTCCATTTTGCATAAACCGGAACGTTAATCATTTCCGCTACCGCCTTCACGACCCCGGACTTGAACTCTAGAGAATATGTACATGCTGGGCGCACACAAAAAGGAGAAGTCTATGTGACCTTCTCCTTTTTTAGGAATAAGAGATGATATCAGCCGCTATCTCTTTTTCACTAACAATTTTTTGATATTTACGACTCACTGAAGATTGGCTGATTCCAAGAGCTTTTGCAGCCTTAGTCGTTGTTTTATACTGCTTCATTGCAAGTAAAATCAATTGTTCTTCTACAGAATGTAGTGCTTCTTGTAATGGTAATACTCTTGTAATAACTGGTTTTGATTTTTTAAAGTCATAACCAGGTGTTAAAAACTTACTAACAAACTCCGCTTCAATTACTGGATCGTCTGCTGATACTACTAAACGTTCAATCATATTTTGTAATTCACGTACATTTCCTGGCCATGAGTAAAACTCTAGTAAGCTAAGCGCATCTGGAGTTAAATGATAATTTTTATTATATTTTTCATTTAACTGTTGCAAGAAATGAAAGGCAAGTACCGGAACATCTTCCATTCGCTCTCGTAGAGGAGGAACTCGCAACGGAATTACATTTAGGCGATAAAACAAATCTTCACGGAATGTTCCAGATTCCACCATCTTTTCAAGACTCTTATTTGTAGCAGCAATAATTTGTACATTTATTTTCGTAGGTATTGTACTTCCAATAGGAATTACTTCTTGTTCTTGCAAGACTCTAAGTAATTTCACTTGCAAATGTAAAGGCATTTCTCCAATTTCATCTAAAAATAAAATACCTTGATCAGCCCGCTTAAAATATCCTTCTTTTCCATTTTTATCGGCTCCTGTAAAAGCACCTTTCGTATAACCAAATAGTTCACTTTCTAACAAAGTTTCTGGAATTGCACCACAATTTAATTTTAAAAATGGCTTTGAAGATCGGTTTCCAAGTTGATGAATTGCCTGAGCAATTACTTCTTTTCCCACGCCAGATTCTCCAGAAATAAGAACATTGGAAGAAAAATCTGCTATTTTTTTAGCTTGGTTAATAATTTGCTCCATTTTCGGACTACAGTAAATAAGCTTCTTAAGAAAACGATCTTTATTTTTAAAGTCATCTAACTCCTTCTTATATTGCTCTGATATCTTCTTTATTTCATGTAATTCCGTCTTCAATCTCGTTGCTTCGGTAATATCCCTTGAGGCAATAATAATACGATGAAGCTCTCCGTTTTCATTAAATACAGGGTTTCCAACTGCTAATATTTTTCTTCCGCTTTTTGTTTCTTGTACAACTGATACCTTTTTTTGTTTTTCCAACACTAATCGCGTAACAGATGGGCTAAATAATCCTTTCTTTTCTAAGTCTAAAAGATTTTTTCCTAAAAGGTCTTTCAAATTACTCCCCCAAAAATCATTGATAACAGTTTCACTATAACGAATTAATTCCCCTTTATGATTAACAACTAATATTTCATCATAAATACTAGACAAGATTGCATGTAAATCTTCATTTAAATCCTTTATATATTCAATTTCCATCGCCATGTCCTCGACCATCGGCAAATCTTGCACAATAATAACCATTCCTTCAATACTTTGATCAAAGTTTGGAATCGGACTATAGTCAACTAATACACCCATCTCATTTGTGATTTGTAATTGATTCAAGATCGTTTTTCCCGTTGTAAATACGTTATTAATGTGCTCTTCGTTAAAAATCAGTTCTGCTGGTACATTCATAACTTTTTCAGGAGTCGATTTAATCATCTTCAAACCAGACTCATTGCAATTTACAATTTTCTTTTCACGATCTACTACAAAAATCCCCATTGGAATAGACGTTAAAATAATTTTCAATATATCAACACTCTGATTTTCTTGTTTAAATAGTTCTGCAAAAACATCCTCTCTTCTTATATATCCTGTTAACTCATCTATTTCATTTTTTACTATTGCAATCGGCGCTCCAATAATTTGAAAAAGAGCTGTTAAAGAAATATCTTTACTAAGATGACATATTGTATCTAGTGAAACAGCATTTGAAAGCAATACCTTAGCAGTTAATCCCTTACTATTTGATAGCAGATCCTTCACATGAACGTATGCAAATAATTTCTCCCCTCTTTTTAAAAATAGAAAAGATTCTTTTATATTTTCAACATCTATATTCCATTCCTTTTCAGATTGATCGATAGATAGAGAAACAATAGGTCTAATTTTTTTATGAGCAATGGAAAACATGCTGCTATTCCTCCTTTGAACTATTTAATTTGTATTGTAACATTAAAAACAGATTTTTTTAATTAATCTGAAAATAAAACGTTTTTTCCTTTACTTAATAAAAAAAGGAAGATGAACGCCTCCATCTTCCTCATTGTTCTATCATTAATCACTACCATTAACGAAAAGATCTTCTTGAATATAAGCTAATACCATACCTGGAATTACTTTATCCCCTGCCTCCACTTCTAAAGATTGAACTTCTCCACTACATCCCATCTTAATTACTTCCAGTTTACCATTCATATCTTTAATAGAGAATAATGGCTCCCATTCATAAATTCGCGAATCCTTATTAATAGACACTTTTTCAATTATTCCATAACACGGACTCGTAATAATATCATAATACACAATCAATCATCCCTTTCTTTTATTCTATTAATATTGTTCTTCTAACCTTTGTGACTGAAAACACCCCGCTTTTATATTTTTACTAATTGTACAAAGCAATAATTGTGCCAAATGAAAATACCATATTGACCATCATTTATCAGCCATCCTCCCTAGACTTGCCCCTCTTCCTTATGAATCGTTGAATGAATTATGCAATACTGCATGATTGCCCAATCTTCAAAGCAAAAAACATCGGATCCATTCCCGATGTCTTTTGCTTTTTTATCCCGCTATTTGTGGGCAGTAAAACTCCCACCTCAAAATTCGGCTGGAGCAAAGAAGTTAGGTTGGAGCCCCGCTGCCCGTAAACGCCCGATTGGTGAGTGCTAATAATCAGTGGGGGATGAACAAAACCCCCACTGATTATAGTTTCACTTTATATTTCCTGCACTTCTTCAAAATGCATTTGCGGAGGAGCTGAACGAAACATCTTCGTAATATATAGAAGGTACCCCATTCCAATAGCAGCCCAGCAAAGTCCCAAAATAAGTGAATGGATATTGAGATTAAACCATAGTACCGCTACAGTAGCAGCACCCAAAATAGGCATAACTAAGTAATTTAAGAAATCTTTTATCGTTTTATATCTTTTTTGCTTGATTATATAGTAAGAAATTACAGACAAATTAACAAATGTAAATGCAATAAGCGCTCCAAAGTTAATAAGAGATGCTGCCGTTTCTAAATCAATGAATATAGCGGAGAGCGAAATAATTCCTACAATAACAATGTTATATACTGGAGTTCTCCAGCGGGGATGAATGTATCCGAATATTTTCTTCGGAATTACATTATCTCGCCCCATTACGTATAATAACCTGGATACACTTGTATGAGAAGCTAAACCGGACGCAAGTGTCCCCATAAGGGTTCCTACTAAAAAGAAAGCTTGAAATAATTTCCCGCCAACATATAGTGCAATTTCTGGAGATGCTGATTCTTGATTTTTAAATACAGATGTATCTGGAAACATAGATTGTGTAAAATACGTAGTAGTAATGAATAAAACTCCACCGATTAAAGCAGTAAGAAAAATAGCTCGAGGAATTGTTTTCTTCGCGTTTGGTGTCTCTTCTGAAAATGTAGTTACTGCATCAAAACCTAAAAACGAAAAACAAAGAATTGTCGCACCTGCAACTAACGGTGATATTTGTATATCCGATTGAAAAAACGGCTGAATGGAAAAAACTTCTCCTGTTCCCTCTCCCGATAATAAGCCTTTTATAACTAGAAAAACAAACACGGCCATTACTAATACTTGAAATATTACTAAGAAAGTATTGAAATTAGCAGTAGCATTTACGCTAATCATGTTTATTAATGTAATCAGGAGAACAAAGCCAATGACCCATACCCAATTAGGAACACTTGGGAAAAATGCTGACATATAAATTCTCGTTAATAGTGCGTTCACCATCGGTAGAAACAAATAATCCAATAACGCGGACCATCCAACAAGAAACCCAAGCCTTGCACTAATTGTCTTCTGTGTATACGTATAAGCAGATCCTGCGGTAGGAAAAACCTTTACCATTTTGCCGTAGCTTGCAGCGGTAAACAACATCCCTGCTAATGCAATAAGATAAGCTCCTGGAACATGACCACCCGTTTTTTCAGAAACGATTCCAAATGTATCAAACCCAACCATCGGTGTCATATACCCGACCCCTAGCATAACAATTGACCAAAGCCCTAATGAACGTTTTAAACCAACTACTTTTCCCACCTATCATTCCTCCTACTTTCTCTATCTAATTTCCATTTAAAAATCGACAGTTAAAAGAAAGCGTTTTCAAATAACTATATATCACACCGGATATTACCTCCCTTTTCTTTACTTTTTAAATATTCATGCAATTTTTAAGCCAAAATTTCTAGCATTTAAAAATTCAATAGTAAAAAGAACGTATAGGTGGAGTTTGGTCTCATTTCTTCTCATTTTTTATTCATTTTGGCATAAGTTATTCAATCTCTCATACGACTAAATATGAAAAATAAAACTTTAGTCCTTGTTTTTTTATTCCCACTTCCTCAAAAATTGGGCTTTTACAAGATTAAAATATTTCCATGAAATAATAACATTATGTAAACTATTCATAGCAAAAAAGCTGTCTTTTCTATAAAGACAGCTTTTTCTATAACACTATATTAAAAATTGAATACGAAGTCATCGTCTGCTAACTTTTCAACATTCGTTGCTTTTACGTAACCATTTCCTTTTACAGAGAAGAAGTCATGGTTTTTCGTATCTGTACGTAAACCATTTAAAACGATTGGGTTAATTTCTTCTTCCTCAAACTTCGGCTCAAGTCCTAAGTTCATAAGTCCTTTATTCGCATTGTAACGAACGAAACGATTTACATCCTCTACAAGACCGATAGAAGTGTAAATTTCTTCTGTATATGCCAATTCAATTTCATACAGTTTCATTAATAACTCTTGCGTTTCCGTTTGTACTTCTTGTTGCTCTTCTGCAGAAAGTTCCGCGAAGATTTGTTGTGCTAAAATACCAACGAATACGCCGTGAATGGACTCGTCACGAATTATTAAGTTAATAATCTCACCACTTGCCGTCAATTTGCCTTGACCTGCTAAGTAAAGTGGATAGAAGAACCCACTATAGAATAAGTAACTTTCTAAGAACACACTTGCTACCATTGCCATGTATAACTCTTTTTTCGTTACTTCAGGCTTTAATAAACGACGATAGTAACTAGTAACAATACCAGCTTTTTTCTCAAGTAATGGATGGTTATCTACCCATTCAAAAATATCATCAATTTCTTCTTCAGTAGCTAACGTTGTGAAAATATGGCTGTAACTCTTCGCATGTACTTCTTCCATAGCGCCCATGAAAGCTAATACACTTTTCGCTTGTAAATTTTCAAGATGAACAAGTACAAGAGGCATCCCTTCGCCGCCTTGTTTCGTATCTAAAAGTGTTAAACCACCTAATACACGCTTATAAGCAATTTGCTCTTCTTTTGATAATTGTGCCCAAGTATTTTTGTCAGAAGACACTGCGATTTCTTCTTCTGTCCAAAACTGAGCGATGTTTTGCTTCCAAAACATTAAACTAAAATCATCTTCTTTTTTGTTCCAGTTTACCGCACGCATTAAATCGCCCCTTCTCTAAATAAACATAAAAAATTGATAACTAAGCATGAGCAGGGTTCAGAAAAACCCTGCTCATAATGTCTCACTTTTTATATTAAACGGTACAAGCCACGCACTCTTCCACGCTTAATTTACGTGTTCTCGTATAATAAAGACTCTTCAAGCCTTTTTTATGTGCATAAATGTAGTAACGTGCTAACTCACGTGTTGAAATATCACTATTAACATAAAGAATGGTACTAATTCCTTGGTCAATATGTTCTTGAACCTCTGCGATTAAATCAATTAATTTAAACTGATTCATATCGTAAGAAGATTTATAGTACCAGAACGTATCTTTTGATAAATACGGCATTGGATAATATGTTGTCGCATTCGCATACGTTCTTGATTCAATTTGACTTACGATTGGCATTACGCTTGAAGTTGCATTTTGAACGTAACTGATCGATTGTGTCGGAGCGATTGCAAGACGATATGAGTTGTATAAACCATTCTTCTGTACTTGCTCTTTTAAACTTGTCCAATCTTCTTTTGTTGGAATATGAATTCCTTCAAATAATTGCTGAACTTTTTCAGTTACTGGGCTGTAATCTGTCGTTTCATACTTTTCAAAGTATGTGCCGTTTGCATAATCAGACTTATCGAAGTCTTTAAATGTTTCGCCTTTTTCTTTAGCAATCTCCATACTTTTCTCAATCGAGTAGTAATTTAACATCATAAAGAATGTACGAGCGAATTCTTTCGCTTCAGCACTTTCATAAGCGATTTTATTTTTTGCTAAATATCCATGTAAGTTCATTGCTCCAAGTCCAACTGAATGAAGCTCATCATTTGCTTTTTTCACAGTTGGGGCATTCGGAATGATCGTCATATCAGAAACAGCTGTTAAAGCTTCCATTCCCGCATGAACTGCTTCACGAATTTCTTTATTTTCCATTACGTTTACGATATTTAACGATCCTAAGTTACAGTTAATATCACGGCGGATAATGTCTTCTGTACCGTAATCATTTATTTCAGAAGTTTCTTGAAGCTGGAAGATTTCTGTCTCGAATGTTCAACTGAGTTCGCTACTCCTCAGTCCGTTGCTCATGCAACTGCTGTATGTCACCATACAGGACAGACTATATCATCACCTACAGCATTACCTGGTTAGGTGCTCCGCTTTTCGAGCGCCAATCGCTTGCGCTCTACTCCCAAATGGGATAGTCGTTAGGCTTTTACTTATCTTAATCTTTCAGAAAGTCTCTTATTACTTTATGTTGTTCAATAACTCTGCTATACAAAATAATAAGATACATTCTGAACTTTTATATTTTCATTCTAAGATAAGATTTAGCACGGTAGGTTACCTCAAACTTGAGGCTTTCCCCGTTTAACGGAGTTTTCGACTAGCATTTCTGCTAGAAGGTGCTACATATTTAACACAAGTTCGACATCTTCACAGTTCCAATATCCTTCAGTGGATGCTGGTTATTTGCATTTGATTTAAACATTAAGTATGGGTAACCAGACTCAAGCTGAATCATAGCAATTTTAATAAGCATATCACGCGCACTAATATCTAGTGGCTTCTTCTTCACTTTCGGATTGCTCATTAATTCATCGTACATTTCGTCGATATCTATATCATCTAAATGTTTTCCGTACTCTTTAAATACTGTATAAGGCGCGAAAACATGGAAAGGTTCGTTTTTCTCAGCAAGCTCAAAGAACTTACTTGGAATGATAATTCCGATTGATAGAGACTGAATACGGCTCTTCTCATCGGCATTTATTTTTTTTGTATCAAGGAATTCTATAATATCCCAATGGAAAATGTTTAAGTATACAGCGCCGGCACCTTTTCGTTGGCCAAGTTGATTCGCATATGAAAACGAATCTTCAAGCAATTTCATAACAGGCACTACACCACTTGCGGCGTTATCAATACCTTTAATTTGCTCACCACGTGCGCGTAGCTTAGATAAGTTTAAAGCTACTCCACCACCGATTTTCGATAATTGCATCGCAGTATTAATGTTAAAACCGATTGAATTTAAGCTATCGTCCATCTCTAACAAGAAACAAGACACCATTTCTCCTCTTCTGCTTCTTCCCGCATTTAAAAAGGTTGGTGTCGCTGGTTGGTAGTTTTGTTTTACAATCATGCTTGCGAATTGTTTTGCCTTCGCAACATCACCGCGTCCTAAGTATAATGACACAATTGCTACACGATCTTCATAGCTTTCTAAGTATTGTTTTTGATCATTCGTTTTTAACGCATAATCTTTATAGAACTTAGATGCTGCCATATAAGATTGGAACTCGAAGTTTTCACCATAAGCGATGTTATAAACTCCTTCTACTTCCTCCAAGCTATACTCGTCCAGAACGTTGTAATAGTAATCATGTTCTTTCATATACTCCATTCGCTCTGCCACGCTATTAAAATGAACGGTATTCTCTCTAGCTTCTTCCATAAAGACTTCTAATGCCTCTTTATCTTTATGAAGCTGATAAAAACCGTCCTGCATTTGCGTGATTTCATTATTCAGTTCAATGTGTCGCAATCTCCCGCACCCTTTCTTTAAAATATTCTACATCATTATTTGTTCCAGATAACTCAAATTTTGATACAATAGGCACTTCATATTTAGTAGAAATTTTGTCAGCACTTGCACCAAACATGTCTCCCCAATTACGATTGCCACTTGCAGATACGCCTTTTAATTTTTCATTATTGCGTTCTAAAAAGTCTAAAACACGTTCCGGTACATTTCCAAAACCTGTTGTATACGTAATAAGAATAAAGTCTTCATCTAATACTAGAGCTTCATCAATTTGAACGGCCGGCATATTTAATTTGTGGATGAAACGCTTCACGTTTCCTGTCATAGAATCATATGCAACTAACATTTCCGACCCTCCCTCTCCAATCTATATTCTCTGTATGTCGTTTCTTGTTTTCTCTATATATTGTATTACGTTTCAAAATAAGACACAAGATATATGTATAAATTCTTTCTTTTTTTAACTTTTACTTTTCGACATGACCGTCGATTTTTTTCAATACAAAGACTATGAAACAACATTCTAAAACTCATGTCAATAAAGTGCTTTTCAAAAAAGTTGTCAACGAATTTAACCTTATTTTTAAAAAAGTTAACAATATTTTTTGTCATAAAACAGTAAATGCTGGAGTAATATATTTCTCCAGCATCACGCAAAAAAGAACAGACCTTAAACGATAATCTGTTCCAAAAAACGATTACATTTATCAACTTTACTTTATTAAATATCTATACATACTCTTTCGTTCCTCGTTACATACTAAAAGATAACTATTATAGAAAAAGATTATTATTATGGAACTTCAATTTATTTATGAAAAAAATTATTCAGGGTGCTCAATACGCAAAATATCTTTTACAAATATATGATGTGGATTCTCATCTTTATCAAGCATTGTGCATACAGGAGCTTCTTCATCAAAGTATACAATCATTCCTTCTACGTACTGATATGTATGTTGAACTTGTACAGTTACTTTAATTTCTATTGCTTGCTCATATGCTCTTTTTATTTTCTGAAGCATTTTTGCTGAACATTTTCGTTTCTCTGGATACATAACCATTCCCATAAACCTATTCCCAGCTCTATCTTTCCACATGTAATCCCAATGTGGCAAGATGCCTTGTTTAAAATCCCCCATAATTCTCCTCTCCTTTATCTTCTATTTATGAACGTGGTGTTTCTGAATATGTATAAATTACCTGTCCACCGCGCTGCGCGTTCCCGATAATATGTTTAAAATCTTCTCGATTTACAACAACTTCCCTGAACGTATAAAATACATCTTTCGTCGCAACATACTCCTTTATTTCACCATTTTTCAGCTGATCCAAAATTGCATTTGCTAATTGTTTATCCATGTATTTCACCTCTCTGCAATAGTTTATTTTATCGCATCTTCTATAGGTCGACAACGGTAAAATTATCCCGTTGCTATTATGTAATTCACTTTCATTATTTTTATAGCTATATCACTTTATTATATTCGCACTAAATATCATATACTAACATAGCTACTTCTCTATATCAAACTTTTTGACGCTCTGTATAACAAAGTTCCAAGCCACTGTTTGTTATTTTATTTTATGCTACAATATATACATAGAACTAGGAGGGATACTATGATTCGGAAAGCAAAAAAGACAGATGCGGTAGGAGTAGCACCTTTACTGTATGACGCTCTGCACGAAATTGCTGAAAAAATCACAGGTAGCACAATTGAAGCAAAAGTAATACTAGGACTTGAAACATGGTTCGCAAAAGAAAATAATCGATTGAGCTATGAAAACTGTTTAGTGGCTGAACAAGATGGAAAAGTAGTTGGAGTTATTGTCGTTTATCACGGTAGTGACGCTGAGCAACTTGATGCGCCAATCGCACACCACTTAAGAGAACTACATGAAGATGAATCCATTACGTTAGAAAAAGAAGCTGAACTTGATGAGTATTATATTGACACGTTGTCAGTTTCAAATATGTACAGTGGACGTGGCATTGGCTCTAAATTAATCGATGCCGCTGAACTTCATGCAACTGAAAAAGGTCATGAAAAAATTGCCTTACTTGTTAATTTAGAAAACAAACGTGCTTTTTCACTATATGAAAAACTTGGTTATAAAAAAGATACAACCGTTATGCTCGTTGGCGAACCGTATGCCCATCTAATAAAACCATTACGGTCATTGGTTTCTATATCTTAAAAAGACAATTCTTTTTTGCTTGTTATGTAGAGAAAGAGGCTGCCAAAGGGACAGCCTCTTTTAAGTTAATTTTGTATTTAATACATTTCCATCCATCGCCTCATGAAATGTATACGTTGTACATCCCCATGGCTTCCTATGGAAAATAGGCGAACCAGACCACCCCATTGCCCTCAGTTCAGTCCCAATCATCGGATTAAAATAACTATGACCTACAAGGGCAATACATCCATGTACGAGCGCATAGCGGTGCAACATATTAGCAGCTTGCCTTGCTCTTTCTCGTACTTCCTTATAAGACTCAACATCTTTACTATAACCAACTATCCATCGTGTACGTCCAATAAACATCCATACATTAGGCTTACATTTCAACCATTTTGGAGCATAAAAACTCGTTGGAACTTCAGCTTCCCTAAAAAGAGGATTTTGCACAAAAGATAAAGAATCCGTTAATTCGGCTGTTGATCGCGCAGCACGCCTCTGATCACTCGTTACGACCAAATTCGCTGATTCAATCATCTCAATTGTTTCAATTGGTATAGGAGTTTTTTTTACTGTAGTCCCTAAATCATATTGCTTCATCCATTCACGAAATGAAATAATTGTCATTGGCTCTATAGTACTGTCCAAACGACCATGACGAATAAAAGAAATTCGCATTCTTTCCACTCCCCATTCATCACTTACGAACTATATTACGTACTATTTCTTATTGCCATCATACCATGCATAAAAAGAAAGTTATATATCCCCACCACTATCATATGTTATCGATGTGTGCACACCATCCAGTCCATCAAAATATGTAGTTGTTTCATGATGACGCACTTTCTTCAACTGCATATAAGAAAATAAAAATAATAAAATCGCTATAAAGCTCCCCACAACTTCAAACATCATTTTACCGCCCCTAATTTCTCCCACTTTAGTAGGTTATTGTATCTTTCATTATACTCCTATATAAAGATGTATGCACTTTCATCATTCCTCTCCTAAACAATATTTTTTACATATTTCCTTACAAAAAGTGAATATTTTTCGAATTTTTACTTTGGAAACATTTACAAAGTAGTAAATATAGTTCAAAATAAGAGGAAATAAAAAAGCCCAAATTATTCTTTTTTTGGGAAAACTGGAACAAGGAGAGTTGCTTATGCAGATCGCAGAAACTGGAGATATCATTGAATTTAAAGGTGGAATGCAAGGCCGTGTTCAAAAGGTAAATCAAAACTCCGTTATTGTTGATATAACAATTATGGAGAATTTTAGAGAACTAGATATGGAACCTCTTACAGTTGTAAGCCATAAAAACTATACTGTCATTAATCAACATGCATAATATAATAGAAAGAAAGGATCTGTATATCATACAGATCCTTTCTTTCTATATTAACGATTATCGATCTTTTCTGGATATAAATCGTGATTCATCATACGGTAGTCTGCCATTTTCTCATACTTAGTTCCTGGGCGGCCGTAGTTACAGTAAGGATCGATTGAAATACCACCACGTGGTGTAAATTTCCCCCATACCTCAATATAGCGTGGATCCATTAATTTAATTAAATCATTCATAATAACGTTCATGCAATCTTCGTGGAAGTCACCATGATTTCGGAAGCTAAATAAATATAGCTTTAAAGATTTACTCTCTACCATTCTTTGTTCTGGAATGTAGCTAATATAAATTGTTGCAAAATCTGGTTGTCCTGTTTTCGGACATAAACTTGTAAATTCAGGACAATTGAATTTTACAAAGTAATCACGGTTTGGATGGTTATTATCAAATACCTCTAAAATTCCCGGGCTATATTCAAATAAATATTTTGTATTTTGATTTCCTAATAATGTTACATCTTTTAAATCTTCATCTAATCTTCCTGCCATTTTAAACATCCCTTCTCATTATACCCCTCGTTTATTTCCCCATACTAACGCATGAAGCTGAGGCAGTACTTTCGCATCATTCATTTCTTTACAATTCACAGCTTTTTCAATAAGCCACTCATATTTTTCTAATAGTTTTTTTATAAGCACCGCATCATCCACTGTTTTCGTATCATCATTTCCTACTTGTAAGAAAAATGGTACATTCGGATAACGCTCGTGTATCTTAACTGCATATTCAAAATCTTGATCATCGAATACTACTACTTTTAAACTAAAATCTTTCTCTGCTAGTTTATGAATAACAGAATCTAACATCTGAAAATCTGTTTTCATAGCTGAACTTGGTGGTTTTGGAGAAATCGTTACCTCATCAATTTGAAGCAACCAATCTTGCCATTTACTCCCTTGCGTTTCTACCGCTGTTCGCATTCCATTCTCCTTTAATATAGAAAGAAGAAATTGCATATTTTTCAGCAAAACAGGATTTCCACCCGAAATCGTAACATGAGAAAAATTTTCTCCACCAATTTCTACAAGCTCATTCCAAATGTCTTCCGGTGTCATTTGTTTAATTTGATCTTTGGCCGATCCATCCCATGTAAAAGCAGAATCACACCAAGCACAGCTATAATCACAGCCCGCTGTACGGATAAACATTGTCTTTTGTCCTACAACCATCCCTTCTCCTTGAATGGTCGGACCAAATATTTCTAAGACGGGGATTTTACTCATCGAGCATCCACTCCCGTCTTACTTCCGCATAACTAGTCGGCGTCTCAAAAAGACGAACAAATTCAACACGAGCTCCCTTGTATTCGTTCGCACGATTATCTTTCGTTAATGCTTCTGCCATCTTTTCATAAATCCAAACGACCATATTTTCAGCAGTCGTATTCATTTCTGGCAATGTTTCGTTTAAATAACGATGATCTAAATAAATTTCTATTTCATTTTTCCAAATCTCTTTTATATCGCCAAAGTCAATTGCAAGGCCTATTTCATTTACATATCCGCTAATTCCAAATACGACTTTATATGTGTGTCCATGTAAATTTTTACATTTCCCTTCATAGCAATGTAAATGGTGCGCTGCGTCAAATGTAAATTCCTTGCTGACCATTACTCTTTTATTATGATATTTGAGTTGTTCACGCTGAATATCCTTGTCCATTTTTTGCAAATTTTCTACGATGCGAAATCCAAAAAAGTTATCCATTAGTTGCTCGCTCCTTCGCGTTCTTGTAGATACGTATCTAATCCTGCTTTACGAAGTTGACATGCTGGACATTCACCGCAACCATCACCAATGATTCCGTTATAACATGTTAATGTTTTTTCTCTAACAAACTCAAATGCTCCAAGTTCATCAGATAATTTCCATGTCTCTGCTTTATCAATCCACATAAGTGGTGTATGAATAACAAACGGATAATCCATAGATAAATTTAATGTAACGTTTAATGATTTCACAAACACGTCACGACAATCTGGATAACCACTGAAATCAGTTTCACATACACCCGTTACAATATGACGTGCTCCAACTTGTTTTGCTAATACAGCCGCAAATGATAAAAACAGTAAATTTCGTCCATCTACAAATGTTGATGGTAATTCACCTTCTTCATGTGTAATCTCCATATCCGTTCTCGTTAACGCATTTGGGGCAAGTTGATTTAATAAACTCATATCTAGTACCGTATGTTTAATTCCTAACTCTTTCGCAATTTCCACTGCACAATCAATTTCTAACTTATGACGTTGATTGTAATTAAACGTTACAGCTTCCACTTCTGCAAACTGTTGTATTGCCCAAAATAAACATGTTGTACTATCTTGTCCACCACTAAAAACAACAACTGCTTTTTCTTTTTTCATTTCACTCATTCTCCTTCTCTACTACGAATAAGAAGAAAGAACGTTCTTGAACTGTCACAATAAAAAAACAAAACAATACCTACTGATATTGTTGTTTCCATAGTTTTTTATAGAGGGAGTTCGCGAACCTCTCCCATGCAGTGCACGGAATTTCTTCTTTCATTGACAAAGATTATTGTAACATATTGTATACTACCAGAAAAAATTTCTGATTTTTTCCGCTATTTCATATTTCATTTCTTTCATTTTATAGTATGATTAATTTAATGTTAGAAGAGAGGAGACATCCCACTGAAACTCTTTATTATTTATCTCTTTTTAAATATATTATCCATCCTTGTTACAATGCTTTTATATCATTTATTTTGGAATCAAAAAGGGAAACGCTCTCCTAAATTAAATTCAGCTATGTTTATTGTATTATGTTGCCTCGCTACCATACTATGTATCACTTTCGCAGCAAAAACAAACTATGGATTTCAATTTGATATGCGTCATATCGTATTAATTGTCGGTACATTAACAGGAGGTCCTATTGCCGGTGCTTCCATCTTAGCTGTATTAAACATATATCGCTTTTTATTAGGAGGGATAGGTGTTTTCCCATCCTTTATAGCTTCGGTTCTACTATTCATTGTTCTACTATTAACATACAAACTGTTTAACCGAAGTTCTAATCGTATAAAAATAGCACTCGCTATCTTTTACAGCCTCATATTCGGATTTGGCTGGATACCATTTTTCCTTTCAGAGGTTACAAATACGGCAGATTATATACCACATATTATCGTGTACGAACTATGTACGATGCTTGGTACAATCCTTATTTTATATTTGCTACACATATTACAAACGCAAGTTCGTCTCCAAAATGAACTTATGAATGCTGAAAAATTTCATTTAATCGGTGAAATGGCAGCTTCTATCTCTCATGAAATTCGCAACCCTTTAACTTCAACGAAAGGATTTTTGCAACTTTTACAGTCAGATACATGTTCTGAGAAGGAACGAAAATTATATATCGACATAGCCATTAATGGTATCGAACAAGCAAATCATGTTCTTACAGACTACTTAACTTTTGCAAAACCGAGTATTGAAAAAGAACAACAATTACAAGTAGAAGAAGAATTACTCCATGCGTTATCTTTAATTACACCTCTCGCCAATTTAACAAATGTTCGTATACATTACATAAAACAAAGTACATCCTTCTTTATAGCTGGTGAAAAGCAAAAGCTGAACCAATGCCTATTAAATATTTTAAAAAACTGTATTGAGGCTATGCCTAACGGTGGTGACCTTATTCTTACATTAGTTCCAGATCATAAACATATACAATTATATATAAAAGATACAGGTATTGGTATGGATCAAGAACAAGTAAAACGCCTCGGGTCACCTTTCTACTCGACGAAAGAAAAAGGGACCGGACTGGGGATGATGGTCGTCTTCAGTGTTATTCAAGCAATGAATGGAAAGGTTGACATTATGAGTGAAAAAGGAACAGGTACAACATTTTTATTAACTTTCCCGATCATACAAAAAACGTGATGAAGTTCATCACGTTTTTTCTGTTCCTTCAACTAATTCTGCAAAAGCTTTCACCTTTCCATGCGGCTTTTGATTTTCTTTCCGAGCTTTCCAAGCGCGCTCTTCTTCTCTCTTTTTCTTTGACATACTTTTCAACTCCTTTTTCTCTTCCTCATGTAGTATTCCAAAATAAGAAATAAAACTATGCATGAGTAAAAAAGGAAAAAGAAGCGGTTCGCCGCTTCTTTTCCTTTTTCCCGCTATTTGATGACAGCCCGATTGTTGCGGACTAATAATCAGTGATATGCCCCTTGATTAAAGTTTCACTTTACCGCTGTAAAATTGCATGTTTCGCTTCTTTTAGCTGTGTAAGATGTCTTTGTTCGTGTAAATCCAGAAATTGAACCCATTGATATAAATTCAAATCATTAAAAATAGGATGTTTTAATCCATTTTCAAATAATTCTTTTTCATCTATCACACTATGAAGTGCATGAAACAATTCTTGTCGTGAATGTTCTAGTAATTGAATTCCTTGCAGTTTTTTCATTAATGTTTCTGTTGGTTTCATTTGTTGAGGAGCTTCTCGTTTATGTGTGCGATCAAGCGTAAGTTGGAGGTCTTTAAATGGAGCAAGTTTTCTTTCTTTTTTTTGCAAAGCATATACAAGGGCAGATGTGACAGACTGTTCAACTAAATGCAAATGATGCAAAATTTGAATAATACTCCATTTATCACGGCGTGGCTTTACATTCACCTCCGTATCATTTAACATTTCAATTTCTGATAACAGCGTGCTTCGTGTAGACTGTAATGAGTGGACTAAAGTTTCTAAACTAACATCCATATTAGATTGAAGCATAGTGCTTTCCCCCTTTTTGTTGGTGAAAAGGGGTGCTCCCCATTAGAAACACCCCTAAAATAATTCTGAATTTTCTTTTATTATCTCATCATTTTTCCATTATGTCGATGTTAAACATGTGAAAAAAGTGCATGTTTTTTACAATTTTGTGTCGTCAACAGCACGTAACCACTCTTCAATTTCTGTAATTACACTTTTTACACACCCTTCAGCGAATGGTGATGTTAAATTTGCAACTTCTACTAATTCTAAGAATGATTTACTTCCACCTTGCTGACAAAGATTCACATAATCTTCCCAAGCCTCTTGTCTATTATCTCTTGCACGTTTCCAAAATTGCAGTGCACAAATTTGAGCTAACGTGTAGTCAATATAATAGAACGGTGAGCTATAAATATGGCCTTGACGTTGCCAGAAACCACCACGCTCTAAATAATCATTATCTTCATAATCACGATGTGGTAAATACTTCTTCTCTATGTTACGCCATGCTGACTTACGTTCTGCTGGCGATGCTTCTGGATTTTCATATACATAATGTTGATATTCATCTACAGATACACCGTACGGTAAAAATAGAAGTGCTGAACTTAAGTGTGAGAAGTAATATTTATCCGCATCTTCTTCAAAGAATAACTTCATCCATGGCCATGTAAAGAATTCCATACTCATTGAATGGATTTCACACGCTTCATATGTTGGCCAATTATATTCTGGAATTTCATACTTACGACTTTCATATACTTGGAAAGCATGACCAGCTTCATGTGTTAATACATCAATATCACCAGACGTTCCATTAAAGTTTGAGAAGATGAATGGCGCTTTATAATTCTCGATATATGTACAATATCCACCACCAGCTTTTCCTTTTTTCGCAACTAAATCTAATAAATCATTATCGAGCATGAAATTAAAAAATTCATCTGTTTCAGCTGATAATTCTTTATACATCGTTTTCCCGTGATTAATAATCCAATCGGCATCGCCTTTTGGAGTTGGATTACCTGTAGCAAACTCAAAGTTTTCATCATAATAAGCGAGCTTTTCTACACCAATGCGTGCTTTTTGTCTATTTCTTAACTCTGTTGCAACCGGAACGATATAATCTAATACTTGCTGACGATAGTTCGCTACCATTTCAGCATTATAATCTGTACGATACATTCTTGCATATCCTAATTCAACAAAGTTTTTAAAACCAAGTGTTTTTGCGATTTTCGTTCTCACTTTAACAAGCTCATCATAAATACGATCTAACTCTTCCTCATTCTCAGCTAAAAATCCGTAGTATGCTTCACTTGCTGCTTTACGTTCGCTTCTTTCTTTTCCTTGCATAAACGGAATAAGTTGCGATAACGTTCTTTCTTCTCCTGCAAAGTCAATTTTTGCAGATGCTAATAACTGTGTATATTGTGACGACAATTTATTCTCTAATTGCAAATCTTTCACTACTTCATCTGAATATGTTTTTAAATCACATTCAGCTAGAGCAAATAATTGCTTTCCATAATACGCTTCTAATTCTTCACGGAATGGAGAATTAATTAACGCCTTATAATATTTTGTTCCATAGCCTTGCACAACTGGTGAGTATTCATCAAAGAAATCTTGCTCTTCCTTATAAAAAGCATCTGTCGTATCAACAGAATGGCGAATGTAACAAAGGTTCCCCATTGTACCAAAATCATTACGAATTTCATTAATTGAATTAATTACTTGTTGTTGTTCTTCAAGCGTTTTTGCCTTATCGAACTTTTCTAAAGCAACAATAAACTTCTCTTTTAATTCTTCAATATTTGGCCGTTTATATTCATAGTCTTTAAATGACATGAACGAGCCCCCTCTCCATTATATGCATCATTACTATAATTCAATGCTTACTTACAAATCTCCTCTTATTCTTCAGCAAAATGCGGTAGATGATGTCATGAATATATGCACACAAAAAAGCCTTGGATTTCTTTATCCAAAGCTTCTTTGGAACATATCATCATTTTTCATACTTTCCAATTTTTTTTAATAAATCAAGTAATTCATCCTTCTCATCCTTCGTTAACATTTCAAAAGACTGATGTATAACTTGCTCATGACCTGGAAAAATAGAAGCAATAAAGCTCTCTCCAGACTCCGTTAATTGCGCATAAATAACACGCCTATCATTTGGACATGGAATTCGTTTTACAAGCCCTTTTTTCTCTAGCTTATCTACAACGTATGTAATGCTGCCACTAGCTATTAAAATACGCTCACCGATTTGCTGAAGTGGTTGGCCTCCTTTATGATATAGTAATTCTAATACAGCAAACTCAGTTGGATTTAATCCGTTACTTTGTATGGATTTATTTGTAGTATCCATAACAGAACGATGTACACGGGATAGTGCAATAAATACTTTTAAAGATTGAGAAATGTCTTCTCGCTCATTATTTGATGTCATACCATTTCAACCCTTCACTTAAATTCTCCGCAACAAAAAGAAAAGCAACGTAGCGCTTCATTACAACTGCCGAATGAATATTCACTCATCCCTTTTCCTTTCCCTAATGTAATGCAAATGATTCTTGAATAAAAACATGACAATTTTAACATAGTTTATATATAATGATAATAAAAAAAGAAGGAGTACCAAATTTGAAAGTCAAATTACAAAGCATAGTTTTTTACATACTGCTTGTTATCCTGCCAACGATAGGGATTGGTGCCACATTTTTTTCGTATCACACTTATCAAATGCAACAGGCAAACAAACTATCTGCTCACACTGTTCTCTTCTTATATAGAGACTATTTAGACCATCACCTTGGTGAAGCTATATCTGCCTTAGAAATGCTCGCAAAAGTCGTAGGGACCGAAACTGGAAACATCAATGGGATTAAACAAATTGTACATGATACCGATGGAAATGATGAACGTTTTTCCGGTCTATATTACGCTACAACAGATGGGATGATTACAATCGCATCCCAAGGCGATTCGCCGCCTATTGACGTTTCTGACCGCCAATACATCCAAGATGCATTGCAATCTAAGAAAACAACTGTATCATCAGTTATTACAGATCGTGTTCTTGGGCATCAAGCTATTATGATTGCCTCGCCAATATTTAATAGACAAAAGGAACTCTCAGGCTTATTATTAGCAAGCTTACGCTTTGACTACATTTCATATTCTTTAAATGCTATTAAACCACAATATCATTTCGAAGTGACTGATAAACATGATGTAGTTTTTCTAACCGATGATAATAACGAAACAAGCGATGGGCATTCTAATATGCTTACTACCCCACTCCAAAGATTAAATTGGAAAGTCTCTGTTTCTCCGTTACCTATTCATCAAAAAACTTTATACCAGTGGGTTTCAATAGAGTGTATAGCTACTTTATTTTTACTGTCTATTTTATTTTTACTTGCTCAATATATGTTATTAAAACGTCAAACAAAACTAGAAAGACAACAAAATGAACTACAAAAAATTGAATTGGTTGGAACTTTTGCAGCTAGTACAGCCCATGAAATCCGTAACCCTCTTACTGGAATTAAAGGACTCGTTGCTCTGTTAAAAGAAAAATATAAAGATGAACAGGATCAGTTTTATTTTTCAGTGATTGAACAAGAAATAGAACGTATTAATGAAATTGTAAGCGAATTTCTTATTCTTGGAAAGCCAACTGCTATCATTGAACAAACATATGATGTAAGAACGATTCTTAATGAGGTAGCATTAATTATTCAATCCGAGGCGAATCTACATAACATTGTATTTCATTTACATTTGCCAGACCACCCTGTTCATATACGTTGCTCAAAAGACCATATGAAACAAGTGGTTTTAAACATTACAAAAAATGCAATTGAAGCCATGGCTTCTGGTGATACATTAACCATTGTAGTAACAAACAACGAAACACACGCACAATTGCAAATTATTGATACTGGAAAAGGGATTCCAAAACATATTCAAAAACACCTCTTTCATCCGTTCTTTACTAATAAAGATACTGGAACAGGTCTTGGGCTTGTTATATGTAAACGAATTGTAGAGATGTACAATGGGCATATATTTATTGATAGTAAAGAAAACAAAGGAACGACAGTTCATATAGAGATTCCATTACACATAGTATAATTATCCTTATCCTAAAAGGGTAATTATACTTATTTCATAAAACCAGCCACAAACATTCTCCAAAAATTGCTCGATTTCCCTTCATACCCAATTTGAAAAATAGGAACTTTTATAATTGAAAACCATTTCGGTGTTTGTTTTTCTTTGTAACGCTGATACTGTACGATAAGCTTGTCCAATTCTTGACTAACTTGAATTGTCTCCATACTATTTAATCCACTTGTTAATCCTAAATGAATCATTTCTTCACGTTTCATATGAATATCATGCGAAAGCTTTTCTAATGTGTACTTCCTTTTTACAGTAAACATCCATATCCCCCTTATTTTTCTTCCATACTCTCAACGTCTCTTCTACTTTAGCCCTTTAAACACTTAATCCTATTTGAATTTGAAGAATCAGAAATTTTAACATTTTCCCCCTGTAATTTACAAATCTTTACCCTCACTTTGAGAATTATTACAAATTATTCTATCTTTGTAAATACATTCGCAATAATAGACATTTTTTTCATCTTCTTTTTTAGCAAATACCAAGTAAACTGCGGATTCTCTATTTTCCATATACTTTTCTTCGACATTTTTTGTTTAATTTATATAAAAACGCAAAACATAATGATGATTGATAAAGTGAAACTTTAATCAGTAGGGGTTTTGTTCATCCCCACTGATTATTAGCCCTCACCAATCGGGCGTTTACGGGCAGTGAATCCCCCACCTAACTTCTTTGCTCCAGCCAAATTTTGAGGTGGGAGTCTTACTGCCCGCAAATAGCGGAATAAAATAGAAAGGAAATATTTATATGCGTAAATATACTATTACATTTCTCGTCTTCACCTTGTTCATACCCTTCTTCCTATTTCCTATTCAAGCAAATGCTCATACGAATAAGGTTGCTATTGTCATCGATGATTTCGGCAATAATATGAAAGGCACAGATAAGATGTTATCACTTCCTATTCCACTCACTGTTGCTGTTATGCCATTTCTTCCCTCTACTAAACAAGATGCAATAGCTGCCCATAAAAAAGGGCATGAAGTTATTATACATATGCCAATGGAACCAATTAGAGGAAAAAAAGAGTGGCTTGGACCAAAAGCGATTACAACAGATTTAAGCGATGAAGAAATAAACAACCGACTCGAACAAGCAATTCAAGAAATACCTCATGCAATAGGTATGAACAATCATATGGGATCAAAAGTAACCGCTGATGAAAGGATTGTACGTCTTATACTTTCTGCCTGCAAAAAACACGGTTTATTTTATTTAGATAGTAAAACAAACCCTAATAGTGTTGTCCCAAAAATCGGGAAAGAATTAGGCGTGCCTATTATTGAAAACCAATTATTTTTTGATGATGTATATACGGTAAGTCACATTTCAAAACAAGCACAATTACTTATAAAAAAAATCCAAGACAAACCCATTATGGTAGCTATCGGACACGTTGGAGCTCCAGGTGAAATTACATCACGTGTTATAGAAACTTCTATTCCTAAAATTCGTGAGCATGCAGACTTTATTTTTTTATCTGATTTAGCATTGTCTCCACCTTCTGTTTCAAAATAAGATTCATTTCTCGCACTAAAAAAGGTACCTATCTACACATAGCAGATAGGTACCTTTTCTTTTCAACTTAAATATAATCTACATGACTCACCCTGAATCCCTTTTTCTCTATCTTTTCAATTAATTGCTTTAATTTTTTTTCATTTAACTCATCCGATATATTTACGATAACACGGCGAATATATTGATCACCGTTATCAAGCGTAAACAGTCCACCGATATTATATGCTTTTAATAATGTCCCAAGCTCTTTAATTGTTCCCTTACAATCTTGTGTTGCAATTGTTAATATATAACCACCCGTCCGCATACCGAACGAATCCTCAATAACATCAAATACATTAGAGTGTGTTAAAATGCCGACAAATTCATTATACTCATTTAAAACCGCTAAAAACGGGAGACGACGGATAACGTAAAAAGCTCTAAAAAAAGAATCCTTTTCAAAAATAAACGAATTTGGATTTTCCAGTACATCTTCTGTACTTACATCCTCTAATCTGCTATTACACTTCTTTTCTAAAAGATCTACTTTATAAATAATCCCCGTGAATTCCTTCTCATTTTCTGCTAATACAGGGATTGCGCGGAATCCCGCTTCATTCATAATTTGTAACGCCTTTTCACCAGAATCATTCGTTTTGCAAAATGTCACCTGCTGTTTTGGCAGAAAATGATATTTAACTCGCAAAATATGTTCCTCCTTACATGTCAACATGTAATCTATATATAATAAGGAGACCTATATTTTATGAGTGAAATTTCTTTTTAAAACGCTTTCATTTTTATAGAATGATAATATTTGTGAATACATCCTTATATAACAGAACTTTTTGCCCCTTTTATCATTAAAAGCTTTACGTGATAGTTCATTAAATACTCTATACCTTCCAACCATTTTTTCGCTTCTTCTGGGGTTTTCCCCCACACGATCATTCCGTAATTATGAACAAGGACTACTCCTCCACCTTCAACAAAATTTGGAACATTATTTTCTAATAAATTAGCGAATTTCTTTTCATCTTCTACAATTGGAATTGTCATTTCTGTAATACCATCTTTTCCAAAAACACGTTCCACACTGCGTTTTTCGAATGTTACTTCTCCTTCTTTCCCATATAGCTCTGACATTAAATGACTATCTACAGTTTGCACTTGTAAAATACATTCTGCACTACTTTTTTTATAAATATCCGCATGCATAAATGACTCTGTAGCTGGTTTTTCTTCGTTTTCAAATACTGGCTCACACATGCAATTTACGACAATAAAATCTTCTTCAGAAAATACCCCTTTATCTCTTCCCTCTACATTCACTAAAAATGTTAATGGCTCTTTTGACGTACACAGCGATAAACTAATTTTTGTACCATAAAACCAATCGCGAAGTGCCAATTCTGCTTTCACATCTTTTAATTCGTTCCATTTCTTCAGAAAAAATAACATTTCGTCACCCCCGGCGTAATATTAATATAATGTTCAAATCCTTTCTATGTAAAAGGAATGTTTTTTGATTTTTCTAAAAATTTAATTGAATTATCACACGAGAATACCTTTTTGTCAATACGGTTTCAGCACCTATCGGAAAAATAGGCATATCACATATAAGCACTCCTGTCTATTTCGCACCTGATTTTGTACATATAAAAAATACGTTATTCTTCTTATTAAAGAATAACGTATTTTTCTCATTTATTATTTAATTATTGCGTTATACAAAAATTGTGCGTATTGTTCACGTGTTACGAAATCATCACCTGAAAAATCACCTTTTCCGTCACCTTTTGATATATTATTGTCCGCTAAAGCTTTCACATATCCCTCTGCCCAATGACCCTTTGGTACATCTTTAAAGCTCTCTACACTATTTTCATTTGCCTTTAACTGGAATACTTTTTGTAGTACTACTGACATTTCATATCGAGTTAATACTCCATTTGGACGGAACGTACCATTACCATCGCCCGTCATAATTCCGGCTTGTGTAACTGCCTCAATAGCCCCTTCATACATATTTCCTTTCGTATCTGTGAACTTCGTTTTCTGTTCTACATTTTGCTCCAACTTCAAGTACTTTTGTATTAAAACTGCTACTTGACCACGAGTAATGTTGTCACCAAATCCAAATTGCCCATTTCCATAGCCTATAAATAACTTTTCTTTCGCTAAATAGTTAATTGCTTTCTCTGACCAATGACCCTTTGGCACATCTTTAAATTCAATTACTTCTTCCGCTACTTTTTCATTTACAACATTTTGAATAACAGACCCTGTGAAGAAGATTCCTGTATCCGCAAATGGATCTTTCACACCAAATTCATATACTTTCTCACCTGGTGTACTCCACTTAACTACATCGTTACTATACGTACCACCTTCACTCTTCAAACGAATTTTTGTAGAGATTTTACCATCTTTTTCATATACAGGTACTTTCACTTCTTTATTTACTTCTGTTTCCTCTAAAAATACTTTTTGATTTTGAACATTGATGTAAGCCGTTTTACTTAGTTCTACAACTGGTCGAACATCACGGATTTCATTTGCAACAAAACTTAGAAATACTAACTTTTTCAAATTGCTAACTGGTGTTAAGTCTGAAATGTAATTTGCTTCCAAATCAAGTTTTTGTAAGTTTACTAGACTTGATAATGGAGTAATATCCTTTAACTCATTATTAGGTAAGTTTAAAACTTTCAACTGTGTCATCTTACTTAGAGGAGTAACATCTTTTATTTCATTTTTCCCAATCCATAACTCTTGTAATTGATTCAATTGATCAATTCCTGATAAATCTTTAACTTTATTACGCGTTAATACTAAATCTTTTAACGGTAACGTATACAGCGGTGTAATATCTTCAATTTGATTTCCAGCTAAAGATAAGTATGTTACATTTTTCAACTTACTTAACGGAGCAACGTTTGAAATTTTATTGTTTGCCACATTCAAGTAATCTAATTGTTCCATTTTCGCTAATGGTGCTACATCCTCAATTTGATTTCCTGCTAAATATAAACTTGTTACATTTTTCATTTCCGTTAGTGGTGCAACGTTCGTAATTTTATTATTACTTAAATCAAGAGATTCTAAATTATCCATCTTAACAAGTGGTGTTACATCTACAATTTCATTAGCGCGTAAAGCCAAATGTTTCAATTGCTTTAAGTTCGTAAAGAACGACGGATCTTTTATCTTCGCATTCGCAACTGTTAAAGATTTTAAATTTGGCATATATTTTAATGCACTATAATCAAGAATCTCATTCGTATTTAAAAACAAATCATTTACTTGTAATAACTCTTCTTTCGTAATTGGTGTATTTAAATCTTTTCTATTAAATACTTTTTTATTAACAAGTTCTCTTAACTTTTTATCTGTTATCATGTTTTGACTATCAACCGGAGTATCCGTTTCCGTATTGCCTGAATTAGAGTTATCATCTGGTTTCTCTGTTTCTTTCTCGCCTACAGTTGGATCTTTAATTTCAAATTGAACTTGATATTTGTGATCATATCCAATAGCCGGAATAAGTATATGCATTTGCATATTATGTTTCTTCTCAAATTCACCAATTTCAAATTGAACTACTTTCGTCCCATTTTTTCTCTTATCTTCTGACAAAACTTTCACATCATGAAATACACCCGGCTGGTTTCTATCTTCTATTCTAAGGTATTGAAAATAATCGCTATCTTGTACAGTTACAGTAACAATTTTTTTCCCGTCTTCAATCGCTACTTTAGGATTTTTTATGTATTGAGAAACCATAGATGGCTCGTCTTTTTGATCCTTATAAATTTTAATCTCAGTATCATACGTACGATCACTCGCTGCTGCTACCGACTGATTTGCTTCAATTTTTATTGCTGCTAATGCTGGAGTAGAATACGCAGCAAATGGAATTGCTAATGTTGTTGCTACTACTAGCGCCTTAATATAATTTTTTTTCAAAATAATATCCCCTTGTCTTATATAATTTTTAGTAATTGATAACTTTTATCAATTACCTACAAATAAATGATAATGAATCTCATTATCATTGTCAATAGGAATATTACATTGAAATTATATTTCCAACGATAAAAAATAAAAAAGCCCTTTATTCAAAGGGCTTTTTTACCTATCGTATGAAGGATTTCACTTTTTTCTTTTTCATTAATAACACCGAGTTTTTGCAAAACATTCGCGTACAATAAAAGCTTATTATATACCCGTTCCGACATTCCCGTCCCCTCTTTCCTTCAGCCAACTTTTTTTCTATTGGTAAATTATATGAAGGAAATGAGAAAATGTGTCCACTTTTTGCACGAATGCAAATCTTTTATCTCACTATTCGAGAGCATATCAAAATTTTTGTTAAGTAAGTCCAACTATCCATAAAAGCTTGAGTGGCTAGTCCTTGCTAATAATTAACGAAAGATGAAACCTCCCGCCGCTTACTAGCAAACTGTCCATTGAATATTATGCTTTTTAACTTCTTCTTCAAAACTATATGGCATTTTCTTATCACAAATAACATGTTGAATGCGAGAAAATCCTGATATTCGGTAGTTCCCTTTTACGCCTATCTTTGTATGATCGCATAAAATATACGTTTTCTCCGATAATTTAATCATCGCTTCTGACAGTTTCGCTTTTTCTAATTCAAAGCTGGAAACCCCAAAGCTAGGTAACAATCCATCAATCGAAACGAATGCTTTATGAAAATGGAATTGATGAATTACTTGCTGCGAAATAGACCCCGACACACGTGAATGTTTTGGAGATACTTTCCCGCCTATAAATAAAACTTCACCGTGAAACATCTTTTTATTAATAGAAGATATTAATTGTGTCGCTACTGGAAAAGAGCTCGTAACAATCGTTAAATTTTTACGATGAACAAGATATGGCACCATTTGAAGTGGTGTACTTCCATCATCAATCGCAATAACATCCCCATCTTCCACAAACGTTGCTGCTTTATACCCAATTCTTTTCTTCTCTTCTATATGCAGCATCTCTCGTTCTAACATCGGTGCCTCTATCCCAGCTCCCGGAAGTTGAACGGCTCCACCATACACTTTCTTCAATTTTTTTTCACGATCTAATTCTTCTAAATACCGACGAATCGTCTCTGTTGATACTGCGAACTCTCTCGCTAATTCTGAAACTTTTACTTTCCCTTTAAATTCTACCTTCTCAAGAATTGTCCTCTTTCTCTCTTCACCTACTACAGACATAGCCTCACCCCATTTATATCTACCTCATAAACTGCCTTACTTATACAAAGTTATAATTTTCTTTTTCAGTGAAAATTTCTTCATGAATATAAATACCACGCTTTTCCAATTCATCAAAAATAATTTGTGGATTTTCAAAAGCTTCTTCAGGAGTAATAACACCGACTTTATTAACTACTCCTTTTGCAATTAACTCTGTAGCAACTCCAAATGGGATACCAACATTTCTTGTATAGGCTCTTAATTTCTCCCAACCTACTACAGAACCGTCAGATAGCGGATGTGTATGGTATAATACATGTCGCTGTTTTTGATTATTTTTCATACCTACTACTTCTACATGAAGTGCATAACCATAAAGCTCTGTTGCTTGCCCTTCTTTCGATTGTAATAGATACTTCGAAATACAATCCATAATACCAATTTCTTTACCGTTTATTTCAATTTGATCATTACGCAATATACCATAATCATATAAAGCACGAACGAGCTGCATATTTTGCTCTGGCCAAGTACCTCTCGTTTCTATCAGCCCAACACCTTTATCCTCCAGTGCCTTCGCTAACGTAATCGTTTCTGAGTGCGGGATGATATACTGCATTGTTTTTCCGTAAGGCGCTGGTAATTCAATTTCTCTCGGGCGCGCAAACGGAGGTACTTGCTTAAATTCACCATCTTCATACACTGTACGCGACGGTAAATGTGGATCATATTCATATGTCGTTGTTTCTGTAATTGATGCAGAAAAAGCAATTGGACGATATGAGCCATGACTTACTCTAACTGACTCTACAGTATCTAGCTGATTTGCTGCATGCATAGCCATCATTTGCGTTACACCTGGCGTCATACCAAACCCAGGTAAACATGCTTTTCCGTTTTGAACAAATATAGAATGGGATTTATTTTCTTCACCAAATCCATTCAAGTTCACACCGTGACAGCCGGCATCTGCAATACAGCGAGTAGACAAGCCATTTAACTTTATCGTCGTGCCATCCATTACAATGTCATAGCCCTTCATTTTTGCGACCGTATCCTCATGATTTGTCACATCGACTTTTACAAAATCAACACGAGGATCATTTAACCACTCTACTACTTTTCGGCCTTCCTCTTCATTAAAATCGGCTACCGTAATCGTCTCAAAAGATGAAAATTGAACTAAATCTAAAATTGCTTCACGACAAATTTTACCTGCTCCACCTAAGCAAAATACTTTCACCCTATAACAACCCCTTTAGCAATACTATCAACTAAGCGATTAATATCTTCTTCATGTACATCACCGATATTTCCAATGCGGAACGTATCTACTTTCGAAATTTTACCTGGATAAATAACAAATCCATACTGCTTTAATTCGTTATATAGCTGCTTAAATTCAAATCCTGCTTCTGGATAAATGAAAGATGTAATAATAGGAGATTGATATTTTTCATCTACTAATGACTTAAAACCTATTTCTTTCATTTTGTTCACTAATAGTTTTTGATTGTTAGAATATCGATTGTAACGGGCTCTTACCCCGCCTTCTTCTTCTAATTCAAGCAATGCCTGATAGAAGGCACGTACAATATGGGTTGGTGAGGTAAAGCGCCATTTCCCATTTTGCTCTTCCATCGTTTCCCATTGATCATATAAATCTAATGATAAAGAACGGGCTTGCCCTTTGCATTTCAATAATTCATCACGATTTGCGATGACAAAACCGAATCCGGGAACACCTTGAATACATTTATTCGCACTACTAATTAGAAAGTCAATTTGCAACTCAGCGATATCTATTTCAATACCACCGAAACTACTCATCGCATCAACCAGTGTAACTTTTCCGTATTGTTTTCCTAATTCACATACATCTACAATTGGATTAATAATACCTGTCGTTGTTTCACAATGAACAACTGCTATATGCGTAATCTTTTTATCTTGTTGCAATAACTGTTCTACTTCTGCAATATTAGTAGGCTCCCACTCTTCTGTTTGACTGACCACCACATCTATATGTAACATCTCTGCCATTTGTACAATCCGCTTACCGTACGCACCATTTGTACAAACTAGCAGCTTTCCGTTTCTAGGAATAACAGAACCAATTACTGCTTCAACCGAAAACGTACCGCTTCCCTGCATTAAAACTGTTGTGTACTTTTCTTCTTCCTTTGTCGCTAACGATACAAGCCTATTTCTTACATCTTGCACCATCGTGTTATATTCAACATCCCACGTACACCAATCGTATAGCATAACTTCTTTTACCGTTTTTGTTGTCGTCAATGGTCCTGGCGTTAATAATAAGTAGTGATTTTCATTCATGATCCTATGCCCCTTTTATGAAATAATAAGTTCTTGTTTCTCGATATGTTCAATTACGTTCTCGAGTTCTTGCATCGTTTCAATCGTAAAATGAGCCCCATTTTCAACGAAACGATTACGAACTACTTCCATCTTTTCACGAAGTTCTACCGGATCCATAGTTTCAACTTCCCACTCGCTTAAGCCGAGCTCACTACTACCGAGGATTACACCAACTGTCCACATTCCAGCATTTCTGCCCTCTTTCATATCTGATACGGTGTCTCCAACTTTTATCATATGATTCATTGGATATACACCTAATTCCATCGCATTTTTATAACACATCCACGGATATGGACGACCTGCTGGAACATCATTTGGCGTCACAAGAAAATCAGGTTTATACCCTTGTATTTCTGCTTCTTTTGCAACAATGTCCATCATTTCTCTCGTATAACCAGTTGTTGATCCAATTTTAATACCTCTTTCACGTAGTGAAGAAACCACTTCTTTTACTCCATCAATTGGCGTGGCATAGTACGGTAAATTAGCAAAGAGAATTTCTTCAAATTCTTCATACATCTCATTAATGTCTGCTTCTGTTGGTAATTGTCCGAAAACACGCTTCCACTCATTTGCAATACGAGGCATTTCTGTTAGTGCCCTTACATGATCTATTTTTAATAATCCCATTGGCTTACGTGCTTCTTCTGCTGTAATTTCAACACCGCGTTTATGAAAAATCTTCATGAATACTTCTAATGGTGCAAAACATCCGTAATCAACTGTCGTACCTGCCCAATCAAAAATAACTGCTTCAATTTTCATTCTATCCATCACCCTTCTTACTTATCTTTTTTGCCATTGTGAAGTTCGGTTACGAAGTGCTTTCGTTCCCCATTCATATACAACTCTCACTACAATATTTGTAACAACAATAAGTACACTCATTGCAGCTGCTGGTGCTACATTTCCTGCATCATCCATATTTACAATTGATACAGCAGCTAGTTTAAAATCAGCCGCGTATAAGAACACTACTGCCGATACAGTTACCATTGAATTTACGAAATAGTACATAACCGTTTCTAAAATAGCTGGTAAACACATCGGTACTGTTACTCGAAAGAAAGTTTTATAGAATGGTACACTCATCGACTGTGAAACAAGTTCAAACTCTCGGTCCAGTTTCTTTAAAGCAGTCGTTGCGGTAACAAACGTTACAGAGTAAAAATGAATGATATTTACTAATACTAAAACAGCAATTGTGCCATATAAGGAATGAAACGGATTTGTTACTGAAAGTCCTAGAATTTGAATTGTTGGTTGACTGAAGAAAAAGACATATCCTAATCCAAGTACTAATCCAGGAATCGCTAACGGTACAATAGAGAAAAAGTAACCTACTTTTCTGAAAAAATGTAGCTGTTCTATTTTTTCAATCGCATAAGCGAACACAAATGTTAAAATCGCCCCGATAACTGCCGTAACGGCTGAGACAATTACACTATTTTTAAATGCTTCAAGTCCGTCTCCTGTCAAACTTGAAAAATTAAAATGCTCAAGTGTAAAACTCATATTATACGGCCATACTTTCACACTTGCAGCAATACCAACTGCCACAAATAAAAGAATGATCATAAACGTAACTACGCTACAATATACGAATGAAATAACATCTCTTTTTTTATTATGTATTATTCTGTAAGGCACTGCTTTTGAAGATAAGAGATTCGCCTGTTTTCTTTGCGTAATACGATCAACTGCAAATGCGAAAATAGCTGGGATTAATAAAATCATTCCGACAGTTGCGCCCATGGACATATTTTGCTGTCCAATTACTTGCTTGTATACGTCAGTAGCAAGTACGTTATATTGTCCTCCAACAATTTTCGGTGCCCCAAAATCAGTAAAGCTAAGTGTAAATACAACGAACATCGCACTAATTAATCCGTATTTCACACTAGGTAAAGTAACCGTAAGAAACTGTTTCGCTTTACTTGCACCTAACATATTAGAAGCTTCATATAAACGATAATCAGAACCTTGGAAAGCAATTAATAAAATAAGGAATGCTTGCGGAAATGTATACATAACTTCAGCCATTACAATTCCTACTGGTCCATATAACGGTATTTGTATTCCTTCAAATAAACCAAACATCCCTTTCGTTATTAACCCTTGATTACCAAATAAATATGTAAGCGCAATACCATGCATCATCGTCGGTGCAAATAATGGCAATAATGCTATGTATTGAAATACGCGCTTTCCAAAAATATTCGTACGAGCGATTGCATATGCATAAGCGAAAGCGAGTGTAACTGAAATAATTGTTGTAGCGCCCGAAATCCATACCGTATTTTGTAATGATTGAACTAGCGTTGGTGTTGTGAAATATTTACTGAAATTCGCAACACCAACGAAAGCTCCATCTTTATCATAAAAGGCTTGTGTAAACAGTTGTAATAAAGGCAATACAAGCATGATAAAAAATGAAAGAAGCATACCAATAATTAATAGTCTTTGTATCCACTCTTCTTTACCGATACGTCTCTTAATCTTTTTTTTCGTACTTTCCACCTTAAAGTTTTCTAACATCTCCATCTATACAATGACCTTCTTTCCATATGACAACATATGATTTTCTGAGAAAGAGATTTGAATTGGCTTTCCTTTTCTAATAGCAGTTTCCTCTACTTCTGATGCCAATATATCCACTACAATTTTCTCGTTATAAAGGTGTGTTTTCTCTTCTATGACCCGCACTTCCGTCCGGTATACAGACCCGCGAAATTCCATGCTTTCTACAACTGTTTTAATACCATTATTTTGTACAATAGTTACATGTTCAGGACGAATTGCATGTTCTTCGTTATTTTTCGAAAAGAAATTAATAGAACCAATAAAATCTGCCACAAACGGATTGGCTGGTCTTTGATAAATCTCCTCTGGTGTTCCAATCTGCATAATTTCCGCATGATTCATTACAACAATTTTATCAGCCATCGTTAATGCCTCTTCTTGATCATGCGTTACCATAATAGTTGTTACTCCCACTTTTTCTTGCAAATCACGCATTTCTCTACGCAACTTTTCACGCACTTTTGCATCTAAAGCAGATAACGGCTCATCAAGTAACAAAATATCGGGAGACAGAGCGAGCGCACGTGCAAGTGCTACTCGCTGCTGTTGTCCACCGGACATTTGAGCAGGATATTTATCTTTTACATTCATCAAATCAACAAGTTCTAACGCCGATAGCGCTTTCTCTTTTACTTCTGCTTTTCCATATTTTTTTGTCTTTAAGCCATATGCAATGTTTTCAAGTGCAGTTAAATTCGGAAATAATGCATACGATTGAAAAACCATTCCGAAGTTTCTCTTTCCAGGTGGTAATGCTGTAATATCTTTTCCATTCACAGCAATACTACCTGTTGTTGCCTCTTCTAGTCCTGCTAAAATTCTGAGCAACGTCGTTTTCCCACAACCACTTGGGCCTAATAAACAAACAAACTCATTTTTTTTCACAGTAAAAGAAATATCTTTTAACGCTGTAAATGCATCAAACTGTTTTTGAATGTGTTGAATTGATAAATATTCGCTCATTTTTCTCTCTCCCACTCACTTACTTTTTCGGTTCTGCTTTTTGGCCAAACTCTTTTTCCCATTTTTCTAAAATTTTGTCGCGATTTTCTGCTGCCCATTTAAAGTCATTCTTTTTATATAACTTTTCTGTCACATCTTTAGGGAATCCATCTGGAAGTTTATAATCATTTTTAATTGTCGCAAATCCATTTTTCTCGAAGTATAACTTCATTACATCATCTGTAATTGCCCAATCTAAAAATGCTTGTGCTAATTTATCATTTTTTGCATTATCTTTTTTAATAAGTGCGTTCGCTTCTACTTCCCAACCTAATCCTTCTTTCGGCAGTACAACTTCAACTGGTGCACCTTTTTGTTTCTCTTTCAAAGCACTATAAACCATTGATACACCAACTGGATATTCACCTGCCCCTGCTAATTTCGCTGGTTTTGAACCTGAATGCGTATAAGTTGCCATATTATCATGAAGTTTCTTCATGTAATCCCAGCCCTTATCTTCTCCCATAATTTGTAGCCATGCAGAAACTGTTAAAAATCCTGTTCCAGAAGAAGCTGGATGCGGCATAACTAGCGTTCCTTTATATTCTGGTTTCGTTAAATCTTCATATGATTCTGGCATCGGTAAATTTTTCTTCTTTAATTCTTCTTTATTTACAGCAATCCCCGTCATAAATGCCGTATTACCTACCCATTTTTCTGGTTGCTTATCATCTTTAAATTGCGGAAGAACACGATCTGCTCCTTTTGGAGAGTATCCTTTTAACATATCTTTTTTATCTAAAGCTAATAGACTAGACGCTGCAGTTCCCCATACAACATCTGCTTGTGTATTTTTTCCTTCAGCTAGCAATTTCGCTGTAATAACTCCAGTTGAATCACGAACAATGTTCAACTTCACGTCTGGGTATTTCTGTTTAAAAGAATCAAGATAAATCGGTACAAGCTCTTCTTCAATCGCTGTGTAAATAGTTAATGATCCAGATAATTTATCATCTTTCACTTTTGCTCCAGCACTTTCTTCTTTCTTTGCACCACACCCCATTAATAACGAAAATACCATTCCAGTTGCTACAGCCTTAAAGATTGTTTTTTTCACTGTCTCTCTCTCCTTTTACAAATCTTATGTACAACTCAAATATAAACAACTAGTGTAAAAGCAGTATTAAACCAACATTAATCTTTTGTTTGTTGTTTGTTTTTGTGTAATACGTTGCTACTTCTATGTTTTTTCTCATTTTTCCGCTAATATCCAACGTGAAATTTACAAATAATTTAAAAAACCTTTATAATCCCACAAAAAAATGAGGCGTTTGTAAAAAACGCCTCATTTTTGTTTACCTTTTTTTGAATTACGATTTGCGTACTTCGCACTATTTTCTCCTTCATACTCTAATGCAAATTCTGCATCTGGTAAGCTTTCTTTCGGAGTTTTATTATTATTAATTGCTGCATTTTGTTTTACTTTTCTTTTTACCAACATACTCACCTGCTCTCACGAAATAACTTTCTATTCTAGTTTGAAACAACTTACAGTAATTATTACTGGGAAGTGTTAACAAGTACAGAAGAGCTTATAGATGGAAATACTACATACGAACAAGCCATTACAAAAAGGAGCGATTACTTTGAAGGAGAAAGAAACGATCCAATCACCAATTTTAGACGAGACGCTCCCGCATCAAATGAATTTCCCATCATTTAAAGGCACAGGAAAACAAATGCAACAACCTTTTATTAATCAATACGATGTTGTAATTGGAGACAGTAAATACGATTCCACTAACAGTCCTCTTAATAACTGGAGTGATGAGGTAGATCCTGCCGTTATGGCTGGAGAAGAATGGATCCATCCTACAAATGATATCGGATGGATCTCAGAAGAAAATCAAGAACTACTAAAAAACGAAGTTGATAACAAAAATGATGCTTTTATGCACCCTCAATTTGGAATTAACGATTAAAAAAACCATTCTACCTAACGTAGGTAGAATGGTTTCATACTATCCAATAATAATTCTCTCTTTCGGATATTTATAGCGAGGTGGTTGTTCTCTTCCACCACTAGCTAATATAAATGTTAAAATACCGACGCGTCCGATAAACATAAGTACAATGAGTACAAGTTTACCAACAGTTGTTAACTCTGGAGTAATACCTGTTGATAGTCCAGTCGTCCCGAAAGCAGAACAAACTTCAACTATTAAACTCATAAGTGGTACGTTTTCCGTAATGGATAAAATAAATAGCGCTGAGGCACATAATAAAATCCCCATTGTCATAACGACAGATGCTTTCAACACGTCCTCTTCATGTAGCTGACGTTTGAAAATACGGACTGTTCTCCCGCCCCTTGCAAATGTATATAGCGATAATATACTAACAGCAAATGTTGTTGTACGTATCCCGCCCCCAACTGAACTTGGAGATGCTCCAATGAACATTAATATACTCATAAATAACAGTGTTGGTTGTGATAATTCACGTATGTCCATTGTAGCGAGTCCACCACTTCGTGTCGTCACAGATTGGAATAATGTATAAAATACAGTTTCATGCCATGACTTTCCTACTAAAAAATGATTTCGTTCTAATAGAAAAATCATAATTGTTCCGACAATAACGAGTGCAAAAAATGTCGTTGTCGTCAATTTTGTAAATAATGAAAAGCGAAATAGTTGTTGTCGCCTTTTACTAAGGAATTGCTTTACTTCCATTAGCACTGGGAAACCGATAGCTCCTAAAATAATAAGCAACATATGAATCATTTGAACAATATAATCTTTTTTGTACGGAATAAGTGATTGTCCTGTTAAATCAAATCCTCCGTTCGTTGTTGCACTCACAGCGGCAAAGAAACCGTGAAAATAAGCTTCTTGCCAAGTCGGGAAATATAGTAAAAATCTTGTACCTAATAGTATTGCTCCAATGAGTTCTATCGAAATAATTACAATTAAAATAGAACGCATCAATTCTACAAGGCCCGATAAATTTCCTTGGTTATGATCTGCCATAATTAACCTTCTTCGCTGCAAACCAATCTTTTTACCCGTTATAATCCAAACGAATGTACCAAGTGCCATAATTCCTAATCCGCCTAATTGTAAAATCAGGGCTAAAACAATAATTCCTGCTGTTGTAAACGTATCTGAAATAGTCACAACAGACAGTCCTGTAACGCTTACAGCACTAACAGATGTAAACAGCGCATCTATAAATGTCCATTTCACGCCAGGCTTCGTAACAAATGGTAAACTAAGTAAAATTACCGATACAACTACCGCTAGTAAATAAAATACAACGATAAGTTGCACGGGACGTAACTTTTGTAAAAACTTTTTTATATCTCTCATTCCATCACTTCGCTACCTTTTTTCTATCGATTAAATAAAGAAAAATCATCACTTTCTTCATTTGTAAATAACTGCTGAAATAATTTCGCAAATACCATTCCATATACAGTTCCATTTCCCCCATACGGCAGTGCGTAATATAAATTATGTATGTTTTTATCTTCTTTCAAAATAGGAAGACCGTCATGACTGCCACCAAATGCTGCTGCCCAATAGTACTCTGCCTGTATATTATTAAGCAGTGGGAACATTTCTTTTACCATGTTAATAAGGAGATCACGCTTATGCAATAATTTCGTGTCGCCGATTTTTTGAATTTTCAGCGCCTCATCTAATCCGCCTACAATAATGCGGTTTTGATACGTTCGATAATACAAATACGGACGTGCTGTTTCCCAAATTAATGATTGCTCATGCCAGCCTTCAAAATGATCTATCTTATTTGTCACAACGGCATAAGACGTTTCTACTATTGTGTTTTTTTCTTTCTTTCCAAAAATCTCTTCATAACCTGTCGCCATAATAATATTCTTTGCTACGATTTTATTTCCTGTATTCGTGTAACAAATTAAATCCTTTTGAACTTGTTTAATATGTAATGCCTCTGTATGTTCATATATAGTAGCGCCCATTTGTTTCGCTTTATGCAAAAGACTATGCGCTAATAAATATGGATTTACTTCTGCATCACCGCTTGTATATAACGCTGCTTGTTTTGCAAATGAATAACGTTTCTTAATATCAGACTCTGTAAAATATTCAACCGGAAATCCATAATGGCGTAACGTATTATATTCTTCTTGTAAAAATGAAATATCCTCATCTCTACTTGCATAATACAAACTATTTCGCGGAATAAAATGGGGATCAATATCGAGAGTTGGTACAACCTTCTCCATTGTTTGCAGCGCTTCATAACAAAGTCTATATGCTCGTACCCCTTTCTCTTCACCAAATGTATGAATAAGAGAGGTTAACGATTTATCATTAACAAATTGTAATAATCCTGTATTTGCAGCTGTGCTACCACATGCAATTGCTCTTTTTTCAATGAGCATAACACGCATTCCAATTTTAGCTAATGAATACGCTATATGAGCACCTGCTTCTCCACTTCCAATTACTAGCACATCACATATCATATCATTTTCTAATGTTGGATAACAAGGTACAGAAACTCCAGCACTCCAAAACAACTTACCAGTCATAAGCTTCATAATTATACTCCTACAATGTATTTTTCTCCTTCCTATGTTTCGTCATTTCCCATAAAAAAATCCAACTAACATACGCTAGTTGGATTTCTTCTCTTTAATTAGAACGCTCTTCAAGCCAATTCCCAACCGTCGGATATGTTTGCTTTACAGCCGTTCCACCATACACGATAGACATATGTCCTGTCGGCAAACATACATACTCTTTATCTGTGCTAGAAATATGATCAAGTAAAGCTTCTACTTGACATGGCAGAGCAATGTGATCACGTTTCGCAGAAATATTTAAGACATTCGCCTTAATATTTGCAAGGTCTACCTTTTGTCCGCGAATAACGAGTTCACCCTTCACTAATTTATTATTTTGATAAAAATCACGAATCCATTGTCTATAAGATTCACCTGGGAACGGAATACCATCGCCTACCCACTTTTGAACTAATTTCCAACTTTCGACGAAGCGCTCATTTTCTGAACGATCGACTAAAGCAACATATGGGCCGACAAAGTTTGTAATTGGTTTTAACATCTTATTTCCGAAATCAATCATTTCTGGCGGAATATTTCCGAATGTATCAACCGCTTTATCTAAATTGAAATATTTCTCATCTAATAAAGGACCGTATAATCCTGTTTCAGAGAAATCAAAAGGACTTGTCATAAAAATCAAGTTACGAATTGGCATGTCCGGATGAAGCGCTGCATAAATAGATGTTAACGTTCCACCCATGCAATAACCAAGTAAAGAAATCTCGTCCGATTTTGCAGTTCTCATTACCTTTTTCACTGCTTTTGCAATATAATCGAACACGAAATCATCAAATTTCAAATGACTATCTTCTAAACCAAATGTGCCCCAATCAAGCATATACACATCAAAACCACGATCTACTAAATATTCCACTAAACTATTACCTGGAGTTAAATCCATAATATACGGTTTATTAATAAGAGCGTATATTAATAAGATTGGAACTCTCTGTGTTTTTTCTTGTTTTGGAATGTAACGATAAAGCTTCGTTTTATTCTTCGTCCAAATAACCTCTTTCGGCGTTAAACCAACTTGTGGTTCTGGTTCGCGTAATAAAACTTCGCTCGCTCTTTTCACACGGCGATATGCTTTACGATATTCTTCTGGGTACAACTCCAATTGCTTTTCCCATTCCGTTACGAATGTAGTCATTTTTTCTATCTCCTTTTTGGTCAATTTCTTTCTAAAAAAAAGAAGTGCATTCCTGCTATGGATATGCACTTTTTTTCTTACTTCATTACATGTATAATCCGCCGTTAATGTTTAATTGCTGACCTGTGATATACGCACCGTCACGGCATAGATATACTACACCTTTTGCAATTTCATCAGCTTGACCAAAACGTTTTTTCGGGATTTTCGCAACGATTTTTTGACGCACTTCTTCTGGTACTTCTGCTACCATTTCAGTATCAATAAATCCTGGGCAAATTGCGTTTACAGTTACATTTGTTCTTGCAAGTTCTAACGCTAATGATTTTGTAAATCCTAACATACCTGCTTTTGCTGCTGAGTAGTTTGTTTGTCCAAATCCACCTGCTTGGCCAATAATAGACGAAATACTAATGATTCTACCTTCTTCTGCTTCCGATATGTATGGAAGTACAGCGCTTGTCGTATTAAATACACTGCTTAAGTTCACGTCAATTACGCGCTCCCAATCTTCACGATTTAACTTTTTGAATGTACGATCTCTTGTAATGCCAGCATTATTAACAAGGATATCAACTTTACCAAAATGATTCACAGCTTCTTCTACAAGTCTGTTTGCATCTTCTACTTTAGAAACATCCGCTTGAACTGCATAAACATCATGTCCTTCTTTTCCTAATTCATTTACTAGGTTTTCAGCTGCTTCTTTACTGCTGTTATAGTTAATAACTACTTTTGCTCCCTCTTCTGCTAATGCTACTGTAATTGCTTTTCCAATTCCTTTTGCCCCACCTGTTACGATTGCTACTTTGCCATTTAATTGAACCATTTCTTTTCCCCCTTAAATGAATTTGTGAACGATTGTTATGAATCATTTTGGTACTCATACTAATTGAGTCCATATATTAATTATGTTTCGTTGTTTATACATGAAAAGAGATTCTCCCTCTCTCTTTTACACGTTATAAACAAACGCAATTATCATTTTTTATTTTCTGGCTTATTTACAGGCTTTACTTCTTCTTTTACAGGTACTTGTAGTTTAGCTAGTACTGCATTTTGCTTTTCTAGCAATTCTAAAATTTGATCAACTTTCGTTTCCAACGTGCGCATATCTTGTTTTACTTTCGTAACATCACGCTTTAATGTAGGAGCTTGTCCTAATGAATCCACTTTCTCTTCTAGAATTTCCTCGATGTTATCAACTTTATTTTCTAAGTTAATAACAAGCGTAGCTACTCTAGCGATATCCTCTCTCGTCGGCACATTCACCTGTTCTAAATAATTTTTTGTCGTATCATTTAATGCTTTTTGATAAAACAAATTCAAATCTAGAACGCTGCCCATCCAAGCAGAATATTCTTCTGTTTTAATTGTTTCATTGAGCGCTTTTCCCCAAAATGTTTCGGTTTGTTCATAAGCATTTTTCCATGCTTGCAATGGATCGAATTTTTGATCAATCACTTCGACTACACTCCCTTTTTCGTTTTTGAAACAATTCAACCTATTCACTATTTTCTAATATTCCGAATAGAAATTCAAGTATATATTTTATTTTTCTTTATTTTCCAACAAATGTATTGACATTAAAAACAGATAGGTGTAAATTGCACTTATAAGCAAAAAATTCCATCTAACTGATTCATGAGGTGATGCACAATCATGCTACATAATGAACCAGAACACCCAGAAAGTTTGGAAAAAAACCAAGCGAAACAACCAAACTCCATGCCAAAAAACTTCTTAGTTCCTTTCTTACTTCTCTGTCTAAAAGACTGGAGTCTTCATGGTTACAAACTTATTCAAATGCTAATGGACATCGGCTTTTCTTCTGTTGACCAAGGTAATGTGTATAGGACACTACGCAAATTAGAAAAAGAAAATCTTATTTCTTCTACTTGGGATACAAGCGAAGGCGGGCCAGCGAAACGAATTTATTCTTTAACAGAATATGGAGAGCAATATTTAACAACATGTGCGACTTCTTTTGAACATTATCAAAATATGTTGCGGACGTTTTTCACGTTATACACCAATGCATTCTTTCCATTTTCTACTTCTCCAGAAAAGGATGAAAAGGGTTCTTCATCTTCACCTGGTGGTACAGCAGAGTAATCTGCGTTCATAATATGTAAAAAAACATTTGGAGGTCACACAATGGAAACTAAGCCATACGAATTAGTCGATGCATTTTGGAAAAACTGGTCTCAATCTCTTTCCCTCTTCTCTTCAGCTGGGAAACAATTAGAGCAACTTACTTTAGAAACGTTAAAACAACAACAAGACGCTTTGCATAAATTAACATCAGGAGTAGATGAACTAGAAAAAGAACTACACCAATTCACTGCTCAGTTCAATAACCAATATACAGACTATGTGAAGCAATTAACTGGAAACTCCTTAAATGATCAAATTAACGAGTGGCAAGAAAAGTGGAATGAGCTTTCTAATCAAATGCACCAACTTACTGTTTCGCCTACGAAAACATCTTTGTCTATTCTTACTCAAACTAGCGGCCAATTTGAAGAAACAACAAAACACTTTATCGAACAACAACAGTCGCAGCGTGAAGAGGTTCAAAAACAGTTAGAAGTTTTTTTGGGAGAGTTCAAGTCCAAACAACTAGAACTCGCAAAGCAGTTCGAGGAAAACTCAAAAAATCTATTTACTTCCATCAAGTAAGAAAAATGTGGCAACTAACTGCAGCACAAACAAAACTCTTTCTTCCTCCTACTACATCAAGATGGCTTACATTTTTCGATATGGAAAAGAAGGAGGACAAAATGAATCCATTTCAAGAAGCACAAACTGTTCCAGAGCTTCGTTACGATGAGATTCAAGTCGGTGATCAAGCATCACTTACAAAAAAAATTACGGATGAGGACGTTATCAATTTTGCAAAATTGACTGGAGATGTAAATCCTATTCACATTCTAGACTCTTTTGCAAAAACGACAATGTTCAAAGAACGTATTGCCCATGGCATGCTCGTTTCAAGTTTTATTTCTACCATTCTTGGAACGAAACTCCCTGGCAAAAATACGATTTATTTATCACAAAACGTTTCATTCCGTGCTCCTGTCAAAATCGGTGATACACTTCGCGTTGTGGCAGAAGTTATTAAAAAGCGGGACGATAAAAAAATCATCACATTGCAAACAAACATATATAATCAATCTGATGATATTGTCGTAGAAGGTACAGCGACAATACTGAAAAAAGAGTAGCAAATTTGCTACTCTTTTTTCTATCCAAGAACTTCTAATCACACCGTTTACTTCCGTGTATGAGTACGTCGTTTACACATAAAATAACATTACCAGATAGCACTTAGCTAAACTGGATTACTCTTTAAGGATGTGTATCAACATGGTGAAAACAAACAAATTACTAGTTCCGGGTGCAGAGCAAGCACTTGAACAATTCAAATATGAAATCGCACAAGAATTCGGTGTAAGCTTAGGATCTAATACAGCTTCTCGTTCTAACGGATCAGTTGGCGGTGAAGTAACGAAACGTCTTGTTGCTTTAGCTCAACAACAATTACGCGGATAACTATATAACCTATGGCTTAGAGGCAGATATTCTCTGCCTCTTTCTTTTTTAACATACATAATAGTGCTTCTTCACATACTAGTAAGAGCAAATCGAAAGGAACGATATGTGAAATGAAACGGATTAACATTAGCATGAGTCCTCCCCGTGTTCTTACTGTATCTTTTATTATGCTATCGATTATCGGTACATGCCTATTGAAATTGCCAATTGCTACAATAACGTCTATTTCATGGCTAGATGCCTTATTTACAACGGTTTCTGCTTGTACGGTTACAGGGCTTGGTGTTGTGGACACTGGTAAAGTATTTACCTTATTTGGCCAATGTGTCATTTTAACACTTATACAAGTTGGCGGGCTTGGCATTATGAGCTTTGCTGTTTTAATCGCAATTATGCTCGGCAGAAAAATCGGCCTTCAAAACCGGATTTTATTACAACAAGCATTAAACCAAACAAATGTCGGCGGGATCATTCGTCTTGCAAAAGCATTATTTTTATTTTCTTTTACTGTAGAATGTATCGCTACTTTATTTCTCTCCTTTGAATGGGTACCAAAATACGGGATTGCCAAAGGGATATATTACAGCTTTTTTCATTCTATCTCAGCCTTTAACAATGCTGGGTTTTCTGTGTGGAGCGATAATTTAATGTCACACTCCCATAGCATTCTCGTCAATCTCGTTATTTCTTCCCTCATTATTTTAGGTGGGATTGGTTTTACAGTTATCGTAGATGTAAAAAGAAAGAAAAACTTTAAAAACCTTACTTTGCACTCAAAGCTTATGCTCTCTTCTACTCTTATCGTCAATATTATTGCTACAGTTTTCATTTTTATATTCGAGTTTCATAATTCAATTTCCATGAGAGGTTTTACACCATTTGAAGAAGGTATGGCTGCTTATTTTCAAGCGATTTCAACGCGTACTGCCGGGTTTAATACTGTTGATATCTCTGCATTATCAAAACCTTCTCTTTTATTAATGATGCTTCTTATGTTTATTGGTGCTGGCAGTGCTTCTACTGGTGGCGGGATTAAGTTAACAACTTTTTTAATTATGTTTTTCGGCGTATTTAAATTTTTGCAAGAACAAGATGATATTGTCGTGTTTAAAAAATCCATTAAAGATGCGCTCATTGTCAAATCATTAACGATTACTATTATTTCAATTTCGTTTATTTTTCTTTCTATTTTAATTTTAAGTATCACTGAGAAAGTTCCTTTATTAATGAGTGCTTTTGAAGTATTTTCAGCATTTGGAACTGTCGGCCTTAGCATGAATTTGACGCCACACTTAACAATCATCGGCAAAACAATTATTATCTTTATGATGTTTTTTGGAAAGATGGGGCCTTTAACATTAGCCTTTTCATTTGCACGTAAAAAACAAAGAAAAATAAAATATCCCAACGAAGATATTTTAACAGGTTGACAACCGTATAAATTATCCATATAATGAGAATACAATAGCATATCTCCAAAGGGGAGTAGCGTCCAAGAACTATTTCTTGGAAACAAAGTCGTCATTACGTAGAACTTAGTTCTTCCGGCTTTGTTGGCATTTTCATTACATATGTCTAGCAAGACCTTTGCCTATCAACGGCAGAGGTCTTTTTTGTTTTCAAATTCCTTCCACCGTTGATACGCAGGAGTATGGGGAAACTAAACAGTGGGGAACTTCTTCACTTGTTTAGTCTTTATAGAAATGAGAGGAGAATGTACATGGATGTATCATTATTATTGGAGTATGGTTGGGTATTACTCATCCTAATTGCACTAGAGGGGATTTTAGCGGCTGATAACGCTCTCGTTCTCGCAATCATGGTAAAACATTTACCAGAAGAAAAACGAAAGAAAGCACTATTTTATGGATTAGCAGGAGCGTTCGTTTTCCGCTTCGGATCACTATTTATGATTTCGTTCCTAGTAGATGTATGGCAAGTGCAAGCAATTGGTGCGATTTATCTTATGTTTATCGCGGGGAATCACTTATTTAAAACGTATGTTAAAAAGAATTCACATGAAGAAACAGAAGAAAAAGAAGCAAAGAAAAAACAAGAGAACTTTTGGTGGACTGTATTTAAAGTCGAAGTTGCTGATATCGCCTTCGCTGTTGATTCAATTTTAGCTGCTGTTGCATTAGCAGTGACTTTACCGAAAACAGGATTAGGTACGATTGGTAGTCTTGATACAGGTCAATTTATCGTTATCTTTACAGGTGGACTTATCGGATTAGTTATAATGCGATTTGCAGCAACTGCTTTCGTACAAATATTAAAACGTAAACCAGGACTTGAAACTGCAGCATTCTTAATTGTAGGTTGGGTTGGTGTGAAATTAGCGATTTATACGCTAGCACACCCTGCTTTAGGTGTCCTTCCGCATTCATTCCCAGAATCTACTCCGTGGAAGCTTACATTCTGGATTGTATTAATTGGAATCGCAGTTGGCGGTTGGTTCTTCTCGAAAGAAGTAGAAGTAAAAGTAGAAAAGAATTTAGACGAAAAAGCGCTGTAATTACAGCGCTTTTTCTTTTTCCCTCGTTTCAATCCCTCTCTATTTTTAGAAAAAATTCCATTATACTCCCTTTTGTAAACGCTTCCTTTTCGGATGTGTGTCCTTTTTGTGAAATATTGAACAAACTTATTGAAAACGAGAACAAATCCATGTACTTTATTCATATAAGGAGTATTTATAGACGATGTACTAAAGGAGCGTATTACTCATGCTAGAACAAGGATTAGATTACGTTGTAAAACTGGCTAAGAGCAAAAAGCAAATGCTAGATACAAATCCAATGCAATATTTCATTCGCGCTGCACTTGCTGGCATTTATATCGGTTTTATTATTGTACTATGTTTTAAATTAGGTAACTTTTTTCATGTTGTTGATTCACCAGCAACATATTTAGCTTCCTCCATGTTTTTCGGAATTGCTCTGATACTTATTATATATGGCGGTGCTGAATTATTTACTGGCAATACAATGTACTTCACAGTGGCAACTTTAAGAAAAGAAACAACTATTTCTGATACACTTCGCAACTGGGTTGCTTGTTATGCAGGTAACTTAGCTGGCGCTTTATTCTTTGCCTTACTATTTTACGCAACTGGCATTTTCGGAGCAATCGATCACGGTCATTTAATGAATACAGTCGTTGAAGGAAAAATGAACACACCTACAATGCAATTATTCTTTAAAGCGATTTTATGTAACTGGCTCGTATGTCTTGCCTGCTTCTTACCTTCTCAAGTAAAAGGTGATACAGCAAAAATATTGATGATAATGATGCTCGTTTTCACATTCTTCTTATCTGGCTATGAGCATAGCATTGCAAACTTATCATTGTTTGCCTTATCTTTAGTTTCACCACATCCTGATACAATTACTTTCGCTGGGGCTATTCATAACTTAATTCCAGTTACAATCGGTAACATTATTGGCGGATCCGTATTTGTCGGTATGGTATATCATTACTTAACAAAGAAAGCACCTGATGTTAAACAAGAGAAAACTGAATTAGTTGCAGCTCAAACGGAGGAAATTATTCCTTTACAAGCACATATGAAACACTAAAAACTCCAAAGTATCACTTATCAAGACTTAAATTATAAAAATCTCTAAAAATAAAGGAAAGCACATATTATACATGACTAATATATGCTCTCCTTTTATTCCATTCAAGCGCCCGATTGTCGAAAATCACCAGACCTTTATTAGCTAGTTAGTTGAAGAAGAATTTGTTCCACAACCCTTAAGTTATTATAATACAAAAAATAAAATTCTCCTCCTGCAATTCCTTCAAATCGGTCAATCTCCACGTCTTTTGAATTCCTTGAAAGTTGCTAAATTTAAGCCGAATAACTACACCATCTCTAGCAAAATAATTAACATATTCTATGCAAGAAAGTTTAGGTAGCTAATAGCATATGTTTTATTGAAAGGGTGTGATTGAATTATGGATCGGCCGAACTGGGGAATTGGAGGATTAGTATTCGTTGGCTGCATGTTTCTTGGTGGAGGAGTGGGATCTATGTTAGGAAATACCCAAACTGGATGGCTAATAGGAATGGGTGCTGGATTTCTTGGGATGGCTTTAACGAGACTGATTAGAAAGTAATATAACATGGGTTCTTCTTCCAGTAAATAAGACGATATGCATTTAAGTAATTACTTACATACGCGCTCTATAAGATGTAGTAATCGTACTTATACAAAGCCACTCTCTAACAGAAAGTGGTTCTTTTTATTTTCGGCTCTTTTAAAATTCATTGTATACATAATAAACTATGTTTAATCTCTGTTTATATAATATACAATGCAAGAAAAAAGAGGATAATACGTCCTCATATTGGACATATTATCCTCTTCTTATTATAGTCTGTTTAAGTTTCACTTTGGAGGTTTTAGCTCCCTACATATTTCAAGGCAATACAAGGATTAATTTCCCCTTCTTCCTTCCCTCTCTCTATTCTCTGTTTCATCTGATGCATACCGATGACATCATTTGTATGAAGGTGAATTTCATTAACATATAGACCTTCTGTACAAAAGACTTCTACAAAATCTAACCCATTCTTTTGCCTCCATCCCATGTTAAAATCAAGAGAGAGGATGTTTACCTTATTACTCCGAACAAATTGTAATGCAGATTCTACTGTAGTTGCCAAAACATATCCGTACGGGCAACTTCTTTGATCATCCATATATACATTCATTTTCTATCTCCTCTCTATTTTGCATATGTGACCAATACATAACATATTGCTCCAAGGCTAATAAAAGGTCCAAACGGAATTGGGGTTCTTATTTTTATATGTTTTAACGCTATACCTATTCCGAAAAAACAAAGACTAAAGCAAGATGCTAAAAATAAAGTTATAAAAACCCCTTTCACTCCCACTATAAATCCGAGTAACGAAAGTAATTTTACATCACCTCCGCCAAGACCATCTGGATAAATCCTTTGCATGCAATATAACAAAATGAATATAGTTCCACTACCAGCTAAACTATCTATCCAAGTAACTAACGGTACAAAAATACATTCTAAAATAAGCAAAAGCGCAAACCAAATTAAAATACGATTAGGTATTAGCATATATACTAAATCTGTAACTGAAATAATAAGAAGTAAAGAAAAGAGCGATAAAGTGATGATGAGCTCTCGTTCTATTCCAATTACATATACAGTAAGAAAAAATAAACTACCTGTAACAAATTCAAATACTATGTACAAACTTGAGATTTTCCTCTTACAATTCGTACAACGCCCTTTTTGTATACAAAATGAAATGATTGGAATCAGTTCTTTCGGCTTTAACGTATACTTGCAGTAATAACAGTACGAACGCGGTGTAATAATAGATTCCCCTACTGGAACTCTCATCGCAATCACCATAAAAAAAGAACCAAACACCATACCCATTAACAATGCATATAAATAAGTGAACATCCCTTCCTCTCCTTTCCAAAAGAACATAACAAAAAAAGGAGAGAACTTCTACTTCATATTATCTTTATTCTATTAAAAAAGCAGGCCGTTTTCCGGCCTGCTTTCCCCTATTTTATACGATGAAATATACTGCTTTTAATGGCCCGTGTACTCCGACAACAAGATTCATTTCAATATCCGCAGAGTTACTTGGTCCTGTAATAAAGTTAATACAAGATGCGACTGCTTCACCTTTTTCCACACGAGAGTTCATATGTTGAACTGCTTGTGTAATGCGAGGTACAAGTGTTTCACGTGGAATAATAGCAAAGTATACAGTCGGTAAAAAGTGTAAAGAACGCCCTTGTCCTTTATGACTTTGTACAACAATCGTACCAGATTCAGCTAATGTATAATCACTAAATGCAATACCGATATTCGCTTTTTCCGCTATACGCATATTCTCTTCTTTTTTCTCAGGATCCCATACATTTACCTCAACATTTTGCTTTGGAAGCTCTTCTTTAAATAAAGAAGTCAATCCATAGGAATCAAAACGTTCATCTGCTGATAATATAATAGGTCCTCCGCCGTTTTCAACGATTACTTTTTGAATATCTTCACGTAAACGGTCGTTTGTCGTTTCCACAACAGTTGTATGAATGTTTGTACATTGATTTTTAAATACTTCTAACAATTCTTCTTGTGAATAATCTTTTAACGTTTCTTCATTCACATTACTTTTCCATGCTGGACGTTCTACGCCTTCTGTTTTACGCGCGCGCCCAAGTTCTTTTGCGATATTATCTAGAAAGGACTCACGGTTTTGAATTAATCCTGTCATTATTTGTCCCCGCCTTTCTTATGATCTTTATACCAATCACGGAATCGTTCTTTACTTGGAGCCGGGAATTCACGAATATCCGTCCAGTTTTTAAGTGGACCAACACCTTTTGATACACGATTGCCAGATGTAAATGGACTCATTGCTGCCGGTGCTATTTTTGATCCCATTTTATATAAAGCTGCTGAAGATGCGCCCATACTAAACATTTTCATTGCTAATTTCTCTGCAAGTGGGGCACGTCCTTCTTGCTCAACGATAACTTGGCGATGTTTTAATAATAAATCATGCAACGGAATTTTCACTGGACAAGCTTCTGTACATGCTCCGCATAAACTAGATGCATAAGGAAGCTCTTTGTAATCGTCATACCCACCTAAAAGTGGTGTTAACACTGCACCAATTGGTCCTGAATAAATAGAACCATATGAATGTCCACCAACGTGACGATACACAGGACATACGTTGACACAAGCAGCACAACGAATACATTGCAATATTGAACGGAATTCCGATCCAAGAATTTGAGAGCGGCCATTATCAACAACGACTAAATGAAACTCTTCTGGTCCATCTACCTCTTCCTCTTGAATTGGTCCTGCTACCGTTACATAACTTGTTAGCTTTTGACCTACTGCACTACGACATAGTAAACCAACTAAAACATCTAATTCTTCCATTGTCGGAACCATACGTTCCATACCCATTACTGCAATTTGTGTTTTCGGAATCGACATAACAAGATCGGCATTACCTTCGTTCGTTACTAAACAAAGAGAGCCCGTATTTGCAACAGCGAAGTTACAACCTGTCACACCAATTTCTGCATCCATAAATTTCTCACGAAGTTGTTTACGAACAAACTTTGTCATTTCGTATGGATCATCAGAATTTTCATATCCAAGTTTTTCTTTAAATACATCACGAATTTGCGTTCTGTTTTTATGAAGTGCAGGCGCAATAATATGTGATGGTGGATCGTTATCTACTTGTAAGATATACTCTCCTAAGTCACTCTCTAACACTTCACAACCAATCTCTTCAAGGGCATGATTCATACTAATTTCTTCAGTTACCATTGATTTTGATTTTACAACTTTCTTCGCTTGTTTCTTTTTTGCAACGTCTTGAATGTACTTTGCTGCATCCTCTTTCGTTTTCGCAAAGTAAACGTGACCGCCTCTTTTTGATACATTTTCACTTAACTGCATTAAGTAATAATCAAGATTTTCTAACGTATGTTGACGAATTTGTTCACCTAGTTCACGCCACTCTTCCCAGTTTCCTAACTCTTCAGCTGCTTTCAATCGATTTGTATATAAACGCGTTTGTGCAGAAGATACTGCTCCGCGCATAAACGAATCTTGAATTCCATCGCCAACGCGATCATTAAATTTTTTCTCACTGATTTTCATAGACATAGCTTATGTTCCCCCTTCATGAGCGACTATTCAAGACCTCAGCAATATGCATTACTTTTACTTCTTTTCCTAAACGCTCAATACGTCCGCCAATGTTTAACAAACACCCACAATCTGCACCGATTAAATAATCAGCACCTGTTTCCATTACACTATCTACTTTTTCATCTACCATTTGCTCAGAAATTGGAGTCATCTTAACTGAAAACGTTCCCCCAAACCCACAACAATTTTGCACGTTTGGCAGTTCTCTCACAGTTAATCCTTTTACGTTTGATAATAAAATTCCTGGTGCCTCTTTTACTCCCAGCAGGCGTGTCATATGACAAGATTTATGAATAGTAGCTATTCCTGGTAAACTTGCACCAACATCTGTAACTTTTAAAACATCTACAATAAATTGTGTGAATTCATATGTTTTATCAGCAACCTTTTGTGCACGTTTAGCCCACTTCGGATCATCTTTAAAAACATGCGGATACTCATGAAACATTGTCGCACAAGAGCCAGATGGCGTAACGATATATTCTGCATCTTCGAAAGTTTCAATCATATGTTTCATCGCTTCTTTTGCTGCTTCTACATGGCCGCTATTATAAGCAGGCTGACCACAACAAACTTGTGCTTCTGGAAATTCAATTTCACAACCTAAACGCTCCAATACTTCAACTGTTGCTTTGCCGACGTTTGTTTCAAACATATCGACTATACAAGTAACAAATAAAGTGACTTTCATAACTATAATTCCCCCTCATTACAACTTCGCCAACAATCATATGGTCATCAGATGACTAAGATTAGAAGAAGTAGGCTCAACCATGGCCTATCCTCTCCCTCTTCTAAAGAAAACGTTTACTTAATCTCCCTCTATTTTATCAGAAAATTAGAAAAATAAAAGATTAAATTACGAATTTATATCGCTTTTACCTGTGACAATATGTTCTACATTTGTTAAATGATTTAGCATTGCTTGCTGCGCTAATTCCACATCTTGCTTTAACACCGCATTATATATAGATTGATGCTCTTCTAAAAGTCGTTCTGATGTTGTTTGTTCACCATATAAAATAATGCGTCTTGATTCACCAATCGTTTCAGCAATCATCTCTGAAACATGATTCATGAGCTCAAGTAAGATGTTATTATGCGAAGATTCTGCAATTCCCATATGAAAATGAAAGTCTGCTTTTTCGCCAGCCTTCTCATCTCCAATGCTCTTTTCCATTTCATCTAACCAATGCTTCATATTTTGCAAATTAGCTTCCGTACGTTTTGCCGCTGCCGCTCGAACTGCCCCCACTTCGAGCACCTTCCGTACTTCTAATAAATTCAAAATATCCTCTTTCTTCATTAATAACTTGTTATTTAGTGATTTTGTTAATGAAGAAGGATCGAAATTCCTTACATATGTACCTTCTCCTTGTTTCATTTCAATTAAGCCCATTGCTCTTAGCGCACTTAGCGCTTCACGAACAGCAGATCTGCCAACTTGAAACTGCTCAGCTAATTGATGAACAGGAAGTAGTTTGTCACCAGGTTTTAACGTACCATTTTTAATCATTGTTAAAATAGCTTCAGATACTTCTTCGTAAATTTTTTTCGGTTTAATAGATTTGTACTCCAGTTAAATCACCTCAGTATCTTCCAAACAACAATTGTCACGTTTTATAAGAACTTAGCATCCATAACTATTTTAGAACGAATTAGTAAGAAGTACAAATGTTTTGTTCATAAAATAGTCAATTTTTTGATATTTGTTTGATATTAATTAATACATTTACGCGTAACTATTTACCTTCAATATGAAGAGCATATTCCAAAAGTTAGAATATGCTCTCCTCATCTTGTGCTTTTAATTTAATAATAATTGTCGTTCCCTTACCTTTTTCACTTTCTATTCTCCACTCACCATCATGTATATGAACAATTTGCCTTACAATTGCAAGACCTAAACCTGTTCCACCGTGTTGACGACTTCTCGCTTTATCTACTCGGTAAAAGCGTTCCCCGAGATTTTCTAAATGCTCTCTATCAATACCTATTCCTGTATCTTTTATGTGCAATTCACAATAATCATCGATTTGCTTTAATGTTATTATGATATCCCCGTTTTGATTTGTATAACGTATCGCATTATCTAACACATTATGAAGTACTTGTTGCATACGATCCTCATCAATCATTACGATAATTTCAGGATTTAAATTCGTTGAAATACGAAGGTTTTTTTCTATAAACTGTAACTCGTACGTATCTAGTACATCTTCAATAAGCTGTGAAAAAACGATAGGTTGTTTCTTTAGGGGAAAGTGTTCACCTTCTAGCTGCGCTAGATCTAATAAATCATGAACGAGGCGCTGCATGCGACCTGCCTCTTTATGAATAAGTTGCGTTACTTTTTCCTGCTGCGGCCCCTTCGCTACACCGTCTAAAATAGCTTCACTATATCCTTTAATATAACTAAGCGGTGTTCTAAGTTCATGCGAAACATTAGCTAAAAATTCCTTACGCTTTACATCTTCTGTTTCTAAAGAATTTGCCATTTTATTAAAAGCTTTTCCCAATCGTCCAATTTCATCTTCTGAAGAAATTGTAATCCGCTCTGAGAAATCTCCAGTAGCCAAATGATTTGCAACTCGTTCCATTTGCGAAAGCGGTCTCGTAATAGCGATAATAATTTTTCTACCAATCCATATTGTAATTAAAATCATTGCAAGTGCTAACGGCGCTAAAATAAGACCCATATCAAATATTAAGTCTTTTATACTTTTTAAAGGAATATAAGAGTATACAATACCAACTAATTTTTTATTATCTAAAACAGGGATGACAACACCCATAATATTACGATCAAAATGTTCTTCATACCCTATCTTTGTCACAGTTTTCCCATCTAATAGCGCCTGTCTATCCCCTTCACTTATAAGAGAATGATGGTGAACATCAAAAGGCAAACATGCGCTTAAATCACGCGGATTGTATACGAAAAGGACATCTGAACTAGATATTTGATCATATGCCCTTACTTTCTCTTCAAAAGTGGATACTCCTTCACGTTTATCATATTGCGTGGCAAGACGTTTCCCTTCCATTACTAATGAATCTTTTAAATTATCAACGTATAACTTTTCATATGAGTATAAAGATACAAAATAAAGAAAGGAAACTGTTACACATACTGCACATACTACTGTAAGCCAAAGCTTTTGTACCATCGTAAACATACGTTACACCTCAAATTTATAACCTACACCCCAAACGGTTTGAATGTAGTTTCCACTTTCTCCTAGCTTTAGACGCATCGTTTTCACATGCGTATCTACCGTTCTTGTACTTCCTGCATAATCATATCCCCACACCTTTTCAAGCAATTGTTCCCGGCTAAATACTTGTCCATTATGTTGGCAAAGAAAATATAGTAAATCGAACTCTTTTACCGTAAGAGGAATCGTCTCACCATTCGTCTCGACCCTCCTACTTTTTTCATTAATAAGAATCGGTCCAAATTGAATCTCTTCTTGCTGTTCTTGCTTTGTATATCGTCTTAAAACAGCTTCCATACGAGCAATTAGTTCCCCAGGACTAAATGGCTTTACAATATAATCATCTGCTCCCATACGTAAGCCGTTCACCCTATTCCACTCTTCACCTTTTGCTGTTAAAAATATAATAGGTACATCCGACGTTTTTCGAATCTCTTTACAAACTGAAAGCCCATCCATCTCAGGCATCATAATGTCTAGTACAACGAAATCGTAATGATCCGTCTCTAATTTTCGAAGTGCCTCTTTTCCATTTTCAGCTTCTCCCCACTCGTATCCGAAGTTATCTAAGTACATTCCGACAAGTTGCCTCATATCACTTTCGTCATCTACGACTAGCACTTTATATTTACTCATTGCCCTTCCCCTTCTCTCTCTATGAGTTGAAACGGTCCTTTACCGACTTTAATTGTTTGTTTTATTTTCATATTCTTCATATCCATTACGCATACTTCATCGCTATCATAACTAGCTACATATCCCTCTGCACCGCTTTTCAAAAATGCAAATGGATTAGATCCTACTTCTGCAAATCCTACCTCTTGATACGTACTTGCATCAAACTTTCTAAGCGTATTTGAACCGTGACTTAGCGCATATACATACTTATCATCCTTTGTTATATTCACAGGCATAAACGGAGCATGTAAAGAACGTATCATCTCTCCGCTCTGTAAAGAATACACTAATACTTTCTCATTCACTTGACTTCCATCACCATGTCCACCAATCCATATTTCTTTCCCATCAGCGCTAACCGTCGCTCCTGTTGATGCTGGCGGAATCATAAAGGACTGTATCACTTCTTTTTTCTTTGTATCAATGGTCGTTAGTTTCGTATCATAAAAGTTGAGTACAGATAACCGGTTATGATGCTCTACCATCGTTATCGGCCCTTTTCCTGTTGAAACACTCCCTGTCTCTTTTCCTTTTATCGTAAAGAACCTTACCTTTTGTTCATTTTGATCGGCAGCAAATAATTGTTTTCCATTATCTGATGCGATAACATTAGCAATTCCTTTTCCAGTCTTATATTTGTCCACTTGTCTTCCTTCTGCTAGTGAATATACATACATATATTCTAATTGCTTACCATAAACGAGTATTTCCTCGCCATTTGGAAGTAGCGTAACCCCCGCAATCGGCTCATTTAATTCCCATGTTGTTAATAGCTTCTTTGTTTTTTTATCAATAAAACTAATACTACCTTCCTTTATATTCGTTGTTATAATAACACTTTTATCTTTAGCAATCGGTGTATACGAACTTCCTTGACACCCTACTAATAGAAATAAAAAACAGAGAAGAAAAACATACTTTCTCAAAAGATTCCCTCCATCTTCGGATGATTTCGTTATAATTGTAAAGTAACAAATAAATGTGTGGAAAATGTGAAATCTTCCTTTATTAATAAACTTACATATATAATGTACAACAAATAGAATTTGAGGTGTGCAAATTATGCTTTTTCCTGATTTAGCGAATAAAATTGTACGTGAAGTACGCAGATTAATTACTGAAAACATTATTATTATTAATATACAAGGCATTATTATCGCAAGTACAGATGCGGAAAGAATCGGTCAATTTCATGAAGGGGCACTCCGCTGTGCGAAACAAAAGAATACTGTCATTATTACAAAAGATGATGAACGACGACTGCAAGGTGTAAAAGCTGGGATGAATCTTCCTTTACTATTCCATGACGAAGTAATCGGCGTGATTGGAATTACAGGAGAACCTGAAAACATTTCACAATACGGAGAAATATTACGTAAGATGACCGAATTATTAATTCATGAAAACTACTTTTTAGAACAACTAGAACTTGAGCACCGTTCTTATGAAGCATTTGTCTTTGATTGGCTTCAAAATACAGACTGGTCTCCAAGTTTTCTCGATCGTGCAAAAACGCTTGGCATTGATTTATGTAAGAAGAAACAACTTATTTTATTATCAATCGCCCAAGATAATACGATGCTCCAGCGTAAAATTTGGCAACATCTGCGCAACATTTTAGCAAAAGAAAATTTATTTGTTCGCTGGGGAAATGATCGGTTTATTTTGTTTACAACAATGCACTCCAAAGAGCAAACCTTTCAATTTTTAAAACGTTTAAAACAAGACTGTGAAACTTTATTTTCTATTACTTTATATATCGGGATTGGACAAACAGTTACGCCAAGCAATATGAACTTATCGTACGAACAAGCACTACGCGCCCTTTCAGTATCACTTGAAACGAAAAAAATTGTATTTAATGAAGATTTACGTTTAGAAATGTGCTTACAAGATATTTCTACTGAAACCCGGGAACAGTTTCTAGAGCGTACTATTGAAAACTTAGTATCATCTCCTGAGCTTATGCACACTCTACGTTTATTTATCGATTATAACCAATCTTATAAGCAAACAGCTGAGCAATTACATATACACATTAACACACTGCATTACAGACTAAAAAAGATTGAAGAACATACAGGACTTGACCCGAAACAATTCAAAGATTTAAATGTTTTATACTTCGCACTCCTCTTATTAGATAATCATACAAAAAATAACGATAAAATAGATTAATCTTTAGATGATTGTATATAGAAAGAATCCCCCTACTTTTTTATCATTATAATGAAAGCACTGTTACAACGTTTTTTATTATTACTAAATACGTTAACAGTTTGAGGGGGATTTCCAATGTTAGAAAAGCAAATTATTGATTCATTCGTATCTATTGTTGGCGAAGATAATATAGATACATCCAATATGGGGCGTTTAACTTATAGTTATGATGCCACTCCAAACTTCCAAGCGATGCCTGATGCAGTCATTGCTCCTCGTAATACAAATGAAGTAGCCGACGTGTTAAAAGTGTGTAACACTCATAAAATCCCGGTATATGTTCGCGGGTCTGGAACAAATCTTTGCGCTGGTACGTGTCCACTTGAAGGTGGTATCGTCCTTATTTTCCGCCATATGAACAATATTTTAGAAATTGACGAAGAGAATTTAACAATTACTGTACAAGCTGGTGTTATTACACTTGATATTATTAAAGCAGTAGAAGAAAAAGGTTTATTTTATCCACCAGATCCAAGCTCTATGAAAATTTCTACAATCGGCGGTAACATTAATGAAAACTCCGGCGGATTACGGGGTTTAAAATATGGCGTAACACGTGATTATGTAATGGGGCTTGAAATTGTCTTACCGAACGGCGATATCATTCGCACTGGCGGTAAATTAGCAAAAGATGTAGCTGGTTATGATTTAACTCGTTTATTTATTGGTTCTGAAGGAACACTTGGTGTTGTTACGGAAGCTATATTAAAACTTGTCCCTATGCCTGAAACGAAGAAAACGATGCTTGCGCTATATGAAGATATTAACGAAGCTGCTCGAGCTGTTTCTGCTATTATTGCAAATAAAATTATTCCAGCGACACTTGAGTTTTTAGACCAACCAACAATTGAAGTTGTAGAAGAGTTTGCACAAATCGGTTTACCAACTGACGTTAAAGCAATTTTATTAATTGAACAAGACGGCCCGCCCGAGGTTGTCAATCGAGATATCGAAAAAATGGCTAACGTTTGCCGTGCTATGAATGCGGTCGATGTTCGCGTTGCAAAAGATGAAGCCGAAGCAGATGCGCTTCGTACAGCACGCCGTAGTGCACTATCAGCACTTGCAAGACTAAAACCGACAACAATATTAGAGGATGCAACTGTACCACGTTCACAAATCGCTCCAATGGTTGAAGCAATTAATGCAATTGCAAAGAAATATAATATTCCTATTTGTACTTTTGGTCATGCTGGTGATGGTAATTTGCACCCAACTTGTATGACAGATGCCCGTAATGAAGAAGAAATGCACCGTGCTGAACAAGCTTTTGCTGAAATATTTGCAAAAGCGATTGAGCTTGGTGGTACGATTACTGGTGAACATGGTGTTGGCGCGATGAAAGCTCCGTATTTAGAAATGAAATTAGGTAAAGAAGGTATCGCTGCTATGCAAGGGATTAAACAAGCCTTCGATCCAAACAACATTATGAATCCTGGAAAGATGTTCGCGAAAGACTCTCGTAAAAGAGTGGTGGTTGAGCGATGACCACATTAAATAAAGAAAACATTCAAAAGGAATTTAAAGAACGATTAAGTGAAGATGAACTATTAAATTGTATGCGATGCGGTTTTTGTTTACCGACTTGTCCTACTTACATTCAATCTGGATATAAAGAATCACATTCGCCGCGCGGGCGTATCGCATTAATGAAAGCCGTCGCTGATGGTTTAATTGAGCCAGATGAAGATGTTGAAAATACATTAAATGTTTGCCTAGGCTGCCGTGCTTGTGAACCTGTTTGTCCGTCTGGTGTGAATTATGGACATTTATTAGAAGAAGCTCGTGATATTATTAATCAAAATAAAAAATTCTCAGTGCCCGTGAGAGCTGTTCGTAAAGTCGTTTTTGAAGGACTATTCCCGCATCAAAACCGAATGAGAACATTAACAGGGCTAATCGGATTTTACCAGCGTTCTGGTTTACAAACGCTAACACATAAAACTGGTATTATGAAGTTATTCCCTGAAACACTTGCAACGATAGATCTCGTTTTGCCAAAAGTCCCTAAAATGAAAGCAATGAAAGATCGTCCTGAATTTTTACCTGCTGAGGTGGCAAAGAAGAAACAAGTTGCATTCTTCACAGGTTGTTTAATGGATACGATGTTTTTAGAAACAAATAACGCAACGATGAAACTTCTTCAGTTAGCTGGTTGTGATATCGTTATTCCGAAAACACAAAGTTGCTGCGGGGCATTACATGGGCATGCTGGTGAAAAGAGTGGAGCAAAAGAATTAGCAAAACGAAATATAAAAGCATTCGAAGATTTAAACATCGATTATATTATTACGAATGCAGGTGGTTGCGGAGCTTACCTCGTAGACTATGATTACCTTTTAAAGGATGATCCAGAATGGGCTGAGCGCGCAAAGCAATTTGTTTCTAAAATTAAAGATATTACTGCTATACTAGTAGAACTAGATTTCCATAAACGTACTGACTTACGACTCACGCCGCAAATCATTACGTATCAAGACTCTTGTCATTTACGCAATGTTATGCGAACATCTTCTGCACCTCGTATGTTACTAGAAGCCATCCAAGGTGCAACATATCGCGAAATGAAAGATGCGGACCGTTGCTGTGGTTCTGCTGGTATTTACAATATTGTTCACTCAGAGTTATCAATGGAATTTCTAGATTATAAAATGGACCGTGTGCATGAAACAGACGCGGCGACAATTGTTACTGCAAATCCAGGTTGTCTATTACAAATGAAACTAGGTATTGAACGAGAAGATCTTTCTCATAAAATGAGAGGAATTCACATTGTAGATTTATTATTAGAAGCAATTGAAACCAACTCGTAATAACTCGTAACATACGTAATAATAGGAAAACGGCTATCTCCTTCGTCTATGTAAAGAGATAGCCGCTTTTTTGTCTGCTACAACATTAAAAATATGTTACTTTATTATAAAAAAGAACAACAGAAACATTACAGTTTTGTAAAAATCAATCCAGTATATTCCTCAAAAAAATGTTTAAACCATTGATACAATAGGATTCTTTATTTTCCATTTAGGTAAATCTATCCAAAAACACTCTCTTAAAACCAAGTATAAAAATGCTAAAAATTCCTTTTATACTCTATGTTTCTCTTATTTCTTCCCTTTTCTTCTCTTAGGATAAATTAGGTAATTTCAAAGTCTATGAATTTTTTTCCATCTTTTTTCTTGTAAATTGTATGCTACGATGGATTTGTCAGTCAGACAGGCTGTCAAAAACAAATCGTGTGAAAACAAATTAAAACTTTATATAGGGGGACACACATCATGAAAAAGCGTGTTTTATTATCTGTAGCTGCTGCAACAGCTCTTACTTTAGGAGTATCATCTTTAGATGCACAAGCTGCAACAGTACAACCATCTAACATAAAGGTTCAAAATATTCAGCATTCAAAAGTAATGATGCAACAAATGAGCCAACAAGAATTACAAGCATTCTTACAATCTATGGGAGTTGAGTCATTAGCACAATGGAATCAAGGTCAATTCCAACAAGATTGCTTCATTCCTGGTCAACAGCCTACTGAAAATGTTGTAACTGAACAACCAACAGCTAAGCCAGAAGCTCAAAAGCCTGCTGAGGAAACTCAAAAACCAGCGGAACAAAAGCCTGCTGAAGAAGTTGCTAAACCAGAAGCTCAAAAACCAGTTGAAAACAACAATACTCAAAATGAAACACAAAAACCTGCTGAGCAAAAGCCTGCTGAAGAAGCAAAATCTTTAAGCGAATTCGAACAACGCGTTGTTGAATTAACAAACGCTGAGCGTACAAAACAAGGCTTACCAGCATTACAAATTGATACTGAATTAAGCAAAGTTGCACGCGCTAAATCTGAAGATATGCAAAAGAATAACTACTTTGATCATAACAGCCCTACATACGGGTCTCCGTTCGACATGATGAAGAAATTTGGTATTTCTTATACATCTGCAGGTGAAAACATCGCACAAGGCCAACGTACACCAGAAGAAGTTGTACAAGCTTGGATGAACAGTGCTGGACACCGTGCAAACATTTTAAATAGCGGCTTCACTCATATCGGTGTTGGTTATGTAGAAAGCGGCAACTACTGGACACAACAATTTATTACGAAGTAAATAGATTAAAAGAGTCTTCTCATGATGAGAAGACTCTTTTTTATGTTTCATAGCTTTCTAATATGTATGCGTATAAAATGTAGAACATAAACAAAATAGACCCGCAGCTTATTACACTAATTAACAAATAAAATCCCCACTTCAGGCTCAAAAGCAATGAAAATAATACGCTGCATGCCATCACTTGAAAGATTCGCCTACTAACTAAACGGATCTTTTGTAATTTGATCGGTTCTTTCTCTCTATCCTTCACCTTTTTAAACACTTTACTAAAAATAAAAAGAAACATACTAATTCCAATCGTTAGTCCTGTCTGAAAGGATATAATACTTCCCAAATTAATAAAGAGAATTAGTATATGGACAAACATCATAAATAAAGTAATACTCTTTATAAATCCACTTATAATGAAATGCTCTCCTTCATTAAACTTATATACATTATGTGAAATAATATATATTAATCCATGTAAAATAGTAATAAGGACAGGAATACATAATACGACAACTTGTTTACTCATAAACTCGTTCGCTCCACCATTCTCGTTCCAATGCACTGCCATACGAGTTGGTAAATATGGATAAATACATAGAGTAAGTAAAAGACAAGCGAAAAATATCCCTAGCATATATTTATATTTGATCAAGTAATTCTCACCTCTCTTTTCTCTTAACGGCTTCGCCTCTTTTAGAGAAATCCCTGCAAAAATCTACCTTTTTCAACTTTAAGCTTACACTTTACCCATTTTCTCTTTCAAATTTTTTCATTGTGTCGTTTAAATTTGTAGGGAAAGGTACGTCAACCACGATCTCTTCTTTCGTAATCGGATGCAAAAAATTAATCTTCATCGCATGTAACGCTTGCCCGGACATATATTTTGTTTGCCCACCATATAATACATCCCCAACTAATGGATTTCCATTATAGCTCATATGAACGCGAATTTGATGCGTTCTACCGGTTTCTAACTGTAACGTTACGAGCGTCGTATTTTGTTTTTTAAAATATTTCTCTACTTTATAATACGTTATAGCTTGGTCTCCCTTTGGAGAAACACGGCGCCTTGTAGCATGATGTCGATCTCTTCCGATGGCCGCGTCAATTGTCCCCTGCTTCTTTTTTACTCTTCCTTCAACAAGTGCCGTATACGTTCTTTTAATTTTCCGTTCCATTAATAAACGATCCATAATTGCACCCGCAATTCTATGTTTTGCGAATACAACACCACCTGTCGTATCTTTATCTAACCTATGGATATGACGAACCTTCGTCTCTAAACCTTGCATTTGAAAATGAAAAGCAACAAGATTGGCAAGTGTTCCCGTCCCATTTTTTTCAGAAGAATGTGTATCCATTTGCTCAGGCTTATTTACAATGAGTACGTGATCGTCTTCAAACACTACATTTAATTCACCATATTCCGGCTCTACGCCGTACTCCTCCTCCATAAACATATGAACTTGTAACTTATCTCCTTCTTTTAAAAGTTCATTCCATCTCCTCTGTTCTCCGTTAACCGTAACACCTTTTTCCATACGAAGCTGATGTAATAACTTTTTTGGTACTTCCCATTCTACTTTTAACAACGACTCAATACTTATACCATTCCACGTTGCTGGAACCGTAAGTTCACACCATTCGCCCTTTTTCTTTGTTTCCATACTATAATCACCTTATTTCTATTGATTCTCTCATTGTAACGGAAAACATACTTTGATGCACCGTCAAAAATAGAGGACAGTCTTATAATCGACTGTCCCCTCACGCTCTAAGCCTTTTCATCTCCTGCAACACTTCTTCAGCTTTTTGTTCATACAATAAATCTTTAAAGAAATCCGCCAATCGTTTATAGTCGTTGTACGTATCTAATAAGTCGTCTATTTTCTCTCCTTTCATAACTTGCTGCTTTTGCTTCATTTTTACTGGATAACGATATCCCGATACTTCTTGTATTTTATAATACTCATCCTCTACTTGAATGACTTTTACAAGTTCCTCTTCTTCCGCATCCATCGTATACCCGTCAAAGTCTCTAAGTAACTCATATATGATATGAGTCCATTCATCTTTTGGATAAAACCCTTTTTCTAACCGATAACCGACAATGCGATACAAATGCCCATCTTTTTCTGCAAACTGTACTGTATCATTTAGCTTAAACTTAAAATAACGAAACATTGCCTTCACCTACTTGTATGTATTGTTCTTATCACATACTATTTGCAAAATATAGGCCTCGCTATTCATAAAAAAATACTCATCTTATAGATGAGCATTTTTTACGATGATTTTTCTCTTTTCTTTCGAAATGGTAACCACCAGTTCCAATCTCCAAACAATTTCATTAAACTTGGTACAAGCATAAGTCGAATAATTGTTGCATCAAGAAATATCGCTAATGCGACTCCAATACCCATCTGCTTTACTGGCAAAATATCAGTAAAAGCGAACGCACCGGTAACAACAATCATAATTAAAGCAGCGGATGTAATGATGCGGCTTGTCGAGACAAGCCCTTCTAGCGTTGCTTGATCGTTATCTCCAGTTTCCTCATATAACTCATGGATTCGTGAAATAAGAAATACTTCATAATCCATGCTAAGCCCAAATACGAGGCCGAAAATAAAGATTGGTAATACAAATAAAACTGAACTCTCATCTAATCCGAAATGACCACCTTCAAATAACCAAATAACAATTCCAATTGTTGCACTTAAACTAAATACATTCATAATAATCGCCTTTATTGGAATGAGTATCGAGCGGAATGCGAATAATAAAATAACAAAGGTTGACCCAAATATAACAGACATACCAATTGCAACTTTATCTTTAATTTCATCTTCCAACTCTTGTTGGAACGTTGTCATCCCGCCTAAATAATAAGTAACATCGTTTTCTTTATAATTCTTTTTGAAATCACGAACCCATTGTTTTGCAGTTTCTGTACTTGGCTTCGTATCCAAAAAGACTTCCATTGTTGTTTTATTTCCTTTCGTATACGCTTCAAATACAGGAGCTATTTTCGCCGCTTCTGGTGATTGTAACATTCCCGCAACTTGATCTGCTTTCATTCCATTTAGCCCGTCATATATACTTGTCACCTTATATACTTGCTTGTCATCTTTTAACTTTTGAACGACATCTTCTACCTTTTGTAAGCTTTCTTTTTCTGTTATATCATCCTTCGTCTCTACTACTAAAGTAACATCAGCGTGTGTTTTGACAGTCTTATTAAAGGCTTCTTCATACTTCTCAAATGCAATTCTCGTATCACTCTTTTCAGGTAACGCTTCAACACCAGGAAACTGCAAGTTAGCTGTACGTAGCGGTAATAAACAAATAACAATAAATGTTATAACAACAATAATCATGACGATTGGATGTTTCATTACAAACTGTGCAAATTTACGCCAGACCTTTGATGGCGTAGGCGCCGCCTGATTCTTTTTTAATATCCTTTTACCAATTAAAGATAATAGTGCTGGAAGAAGTGTGAGCGAAAACAAAATACTCATAATAACGACAATCATCCCGCTAATAGCAACAGACTGAATATAATCTATCTTAAAGAAAAATAAGCCTGATAAACCGACGAATACACATAACCCTGAAAATACGATAGCGCGTCCTGCCGTTTGATACGTAATCGCTATCGCTTCTTTCACTGTTCTCTTCGCAACTTCCTCTCGGAAACGATTTACAAATAACAGTGCGAAATCAATTGATAATGCGAGCCCAATCATCGGCGCAACATTTAACACGAAAATAGATAGCTCTTTATCACTACCTATAAAATATAAAATCCCCATCGTACTAATAACACTAAGCGCACCATTTACAATCGGTAAAATAGACGCAATCAGACTACCAAATGAGAATAATAGTACGAGAAAAGCAATAGGTAATCCAATCATCTCTGCTACTTTTAAATCATTTTGCGTTCTTTCATTAATCTCTTGATTAATTTTCGGATATCCTGTCGGTGTTACTTTTAATACGCTATTACTTTCCTTCTCGATTTTTTCGGCGAATTGTAATGTCTTTTCCATTCGTTCTTTATTTGTTTTCCCGGAAAATAAAATCGTCGCATAACCGATATCATCTTGTAACATCTCTTTATTTTGCATTGGATGATGGAAAGATTCGTATGTTTCCTTCTCTTGAATTTGATTTATTATCCCCTCTATACGCTTTTGGAAATCCTCATGCGAAGTATCCTTTTCCTTCTCAAAAACGAGTAAAAGTGTATCTTGAGACTGCTTAAAATCTTTATCTAAAATTTCTTTCGTCTTTTGATAATCCCCTTCTGTTTGAAAACCATCACCGCCCAATACTCCTGGAAGTTTTGGTGCAAAAATACCGAGCACTATCGCAAGTAGTAGTAATGCTACAATTACTGTATAACGAAATTGATACAAAAAAGTTCCTAACTTCCCCCACTTATCAATTTTATGTACATTTGTCTTCACACATTTTCACCTACTTTATATAATTCACTTATCATTTATACTGTATCACATCTCTCCATAAACAAAAAATGTCTAGAAAAACTATAATACTAGTTTTTCTAGACGTTTTTCTATCTCTCGTTATTAAGTCCCAATCTCTCGGTAAGTAAACGATGACAATAAATTGCTATAATTAACAAAATGCCACCTGCGCAGTAACCTGCTAAAATATCGGTTGGATAATGTACATTTAAAATGACTCTACTTAATCCAATCAATATAATTAATATGCCCATTGAAATCGTAATACCACATTTTCCAGCTATACTTTTCAAATTCGCAGCAATGATATAGGCAAGAAAACCGAATGTTATGATAGATAGCATTGCATGTCCACTTGGGAAGCTATACCCAAGTGCGTCAAGTGCCTCATTTAATGATGGGCGGTCTCTTTTTGCAATTTCTTTTATTCCCTTATTAACAAGGTGTGTCGTTAATATAGCCATTGGGTACACAATCATAGCAGCATAATAACGCTTTTTCCAAAAAACGAACAAGCTTATAATTAGTGTCGTTATAACTCCAATTGCAGATCCTAACTTTGTAAAATATGTGAAGAATGTAATTGAGCTTTCTGTTTGTAATCCTTTTACCATCTCTCGGACATATGTATCCACTGCTGTAACTCCGCTTGCTTGTACTCTCCAAGCGATAATGCCGAATAAAGCAAGTAATAAAATCATACACATGAACTCATATCGATGTAACTTTTTCTTCAATCGATTTCCTCCTACTATGAAAAAATGCGATTTCTACTTTAGAAACCGCATTTTCTTACTTATTTACCTTTTGTTTTCAGCTCTGTCCAGTAGCGATCGTAGTCTTTTAACTTATCGTCTACATCAACAAGCCACTCTGTACGATCTAATTCTTCTTTTGTTAAGAAGATCATGTGATTATCACGATATTCTTTACTATGAAGAGGATGAGCTTTTTCATTTGGATTACTGTAACCAATTGACTCGTAGTTTTTCACACTTACTTTTTCATCTAATAAGTAGTTCATAAACTTCTCTGCAAGTTCTTTATGTTTCGCACCTTTTGGAATCGCTAACGTGTCAGCCCAAATTGTGCCTCCTTCTTTTGGTACAACGTATCCTACATCTTTGTTATCTTTCGCAATAAATGCTGCGTCTCCAGACCATACAGTCCCGATCCACGCATCTTCTGTAATGAATTTTTGTTTAATATTATCTGTATCAAATGCTAATAAGTTTGGAAGCAGCTTCTGTAAATCATTAGACGCTGTCTTTAACTGTGCATCCTCTTTCGTGCTATTAGAGAAACCATTTTTCTTAAGTCCCATTCCTAATACTTCACGAGAATCGTTTAATAAAGTAACATGTCCTTTATATTTCTCGTTCCATAAATCATTCCAGCTTGTAGGTGTTTCTTTCACATACTTTTTATTGTATGCAATGCCTGTTACACCCCAAGTATATACTAGAGAATACTTATTCTCTGGATCAAATGCAGGTGTTTTAAAGTTAGACACAAGGTTCTCGATGTTCGGGATGTTCTTCTTATCTAAAGGCGCTAACAAGTCCATCTTCGCCATCGTTTTCACCATGTAATCAGATGGCTGAATTAAATCATATGTCGCGCCACCAGCTTGTAATTTCGCAAGCATTTCTTCATTACTTGCATATTTATCATAGTTAATTTTCACGTTATATTTCTTTTCAAAATCTTTTAAAACTTGCTCATCAAAGTTGTCAGCCCAGCTATAAATATTCAATTCTTCTTTCTTCTCACCACAGCCCGCAAGTACACCTGCAACAAGGCCGAAGCTAATTGCTATACCAGCTAATCTCTTCACTAATTTCATCGGTTTATTACCTCCTCGTTCTTTCTATATCATTCGTATTATAAAGGAAGGTGTCCTCCAGAGTTCTCTTCACCGTCTGCACCTTTATTACGGAAAATTTCCGATAGCACCATTAATCCTACAATTACAACAATTAATATTGTAGAAAGAGCATTAATTTCAGGTGATACTCCGCGCTTAACCATACTATAAATGTATAATGGCAATGTTGTTGATCCTGGTCCTGATACGAAGAAACTAATTACAAAATCATCAATCGATAATGTGAATGTTAATAATGCGGCTGAAATAACTCCTGGTGCAATTGCTGGAAACGTTACATAACGAAACGTTTGCCACGGCGTTGCTCCTAAATCGTTTGCAGCCTCTTCTAAATCACGTCCCATACCAGAAAGACGTGCCGCTAAAATAACAACAACAAATGAAATACTGAATGTAATGTGTGCAATAATAATTGTTGTTTTTCCAAGTTCCATACCTAATTGACTAAATAGGATAAGTAAAGATAATCCCATTAAAATATCAGGAATTAAAATTGGTAAATATACAAGACCGTTAATGGCCCCTTCAAAACGATATTTGTAACGGTGTAATGCAATAGCAAAAATCACACCAAGAACTGTCGTCACAATTGTCGTTATAAGAGCAATCGTAATACTATTTACAAACGCATCAATAACATCTTGTTTTTGAAATAAATCTGTATACCAATGGAGTGTAAAGCCCTCCCATTCCGCATTAATGCGAGAATCGTTGAAGGAATATACCATTAAAACCATCATTGGAAAATACAAAAACAATAAGATTAACCAAGAATAAGAAACTAAAAACTTCTTCATTTTTGCCTATTCCCCTCCGTTTCCATCATATTTATATACTTTCGTTGCACGATAATATAAGTAAATTAACAGAACAGAGAATAGAACAACAATCATAGATAACGCGGAGCCAAACGGCCAGTCACGTGAACCTAAGAATTGGTTTTGAATTACGTTTCCGATTAATGCTACTTTCGATCCACCCATAACGTCTGATACAACAAACATTCCGATAGAGGAAACGAATACTAAAATAGAACCAGTAGTAATCCCTGACATCGTCATCGGTACTGTTACATTCCAAAATGCCTTTACTGGTGTTGCACCTAAATCATAAGCTGCCTCTAGCTTACGCTTATCAAGCTGCTCAATTGCTGCATACACTGGTAAAATCATAAATGGTAATAAAGAATATACCATTCCGAGTATTACAGAAGGTGTATTGTATAACAGATTTAAAGGTTCACTAATAATACCTAGTTTCAATAGCAATGTGTTTACAAGACCTTGTGAACGTAAAATAACAATCCATGCGTATGAACGAACAAGGAAGTTAATCCAGAACGGGATCGTTGCCAATAATAAAAGGATAGAACGATATTTACGATCAACAATTGTAATTGTATAGGCAAACGGATAACCGATTAATAAACATAGCACTGTAGTAATAACAGCTATCTTCACTGTTTCCCATAACGTCCCCATATATAATGGATCAAACACACGCGCTATGTTATCTAATGTAAATTTCATTTCCACTGTCCCGTATGCTCCGCGCTGCATGAAGGCAAATGCTAATACGAACAGAAGTGGTATTAGGAAGAAGAGTAACAGCCATACGACTGTAGGTAATGCGAGTAATTTCCCTTTCTTCAATTTAAGGTCACCTCGTCCTCTTGCTCCCAGCCTACATATACATTATCTCCAATGCTCCACTGCGTTGCTTCTTCAGCAGTTTGATATGCCATTAGTAATTCCGATGTTTTCTCCTCACGTACATATAGCTTTTCCATATTTCCAACAAATTCAATATCTTCAATATGCCCAAGGTGGTATTCTTTTAAAATTGGCTCTTCAACCGAGCGAACTTTTACATTTTCAGGGCGAACTGCTACGTAGTTTTCCCCATTTTTCACGATATTATTTTCACCGATGAACGTTGCAACAAACAATGTTTTCGGTTGATTGTAAATTTCTTTAGGCGTGCCGACTTGTTCGATATGCCCTTTATTCATAACGACAATACGATCACTCATACTCATTGCTTCTTCTTGATCGTGCGTTACATATATGAACGTAATTCCTAAATTACGTTGTAAGTTTTTCAATTCACGTTGCAAATCTTTTCTTAACTTAAAGTCAAGCGCTCCAAGTGGCTCATCTAATAGTAATACACGTGGGTTGTTTACAATTGCTCTTGCAATTGCTACACGCTGTTGCTGTCCACCAGAAAGCTTCGACGGTTTACGATTACGGAACTCAAGTAACTGCGTTAAACGCATTGCCTCTTCCGCACGTTCTTTCTGTTCTGTTGCTGATACTTTTTGCATTTTCATACCGAAACAAATATTTTTTTCAACATTCATATGTGGGAATAGTGCGTAATGTTGGAACACTAAATTCATATGACGCTTGTATGGCGGCAAATCGTTAATCTTTTCATCATCTAATAAAAGATTCCCTTTAGTTGGCGTTTCAAATCCTGCGATCATACGAAGTAAAGTCGTTTTCCCGCAACCACTCGGTCCTAAAATTGTTAAAAATTCTCCTTCTTTAATATCTAAAGAAAGAGGGGGGATAATCACTTGATTTCCAAAATGTTTTTCTACTGCTTCAACTTTAATAATCTTTTTCATTTTCCCGTCCTATCTACCTTAAATTTTAATTTTTATATTCATGAATAAATATTTATGTTCTATAGACTATTTTTTGTTTCGATCCAAACAAAAATGGTTGTTTAGCAGCGTTCTCTTCTATTCTTTATGTAGTATGTTTGATTCATTTTCGCATGATACATATGTCGAACAGAAAAACCCCTTCAGTTGCGAAGGGGTTTTTATCATACGGCTACGCCTACTGATAAACACCATCATCATTTTAACAACTTTCGTATGAATTTTAAAGCACTTTTTGTAGAAGAGTAACGAATTTTCATGTCAAATGCTGTAGATTGGGACAAAATGCTTTTATAATGTGAAAAAGTCCGAAAACTTTGTTCACCGTGATAGCTGCCTAACCCACTACTTCCAACGCCCCCAAAAGGTAAATATGGCGTTGCAAGATGATATACGACATCATTTATACATCCTCCGCCATATGAAATATTACTCGTCACTTTCTCTTGCACTTTTCTATCTTCAGAAAATACATATAGTGCTAACGGCTTTGGATGGTGCTGAATCGTTTCAATTACCTCTTCTATTTTGTCGTATTCTATAATTGGTAAAATAGGTCCAAAAATTTCATCTTCCATAACAGCACTTTGCCATGTAACATTCGTTAACACTGTAGGCTCTATGTGTAATGTTTCTTTCGTATAATTCCCGCCAATCACAGGTTTACCGTCTTGCAAAAATGTACATAGACGTTCAAAATGACGCTCACTCACAATTCGCACATAATTGTCATTTTGCAAAGCATCTTTTCCATATTGCTCTGCGATTTCATGTCGTAATGCCTCGATTAACTGCTCTTTCACTGAAGAATGAACGTACATATAATCAGGCGCTACACACGTCTGCCCAGCATTCAAAAACTTGCCCCAAACGATACGTCTTGCGGTTACATCTAGCTTTGCATCTTTATGTACAATACATGGGCTTTTCCCGCCAAGCTCTAACGTAAGAGGCGTTAATTTTTTCGCCGCTGCTTCCATCACAACTTTTCCAACACCAACACTACCTGTAAAGAAAATATAGTCAAACGGTTCCTTTAAAAGTGCAGTGCTTTCCTCAGCACCGCCTTCTACTACCGATACAAGCTCTTCTGGGAATAATTCTTCTAGCATTCTCGTAAGCACTTTTGAAACGTTTGGCGTTAACTCTGACGGCTTTAAAACGACTGTATTTCCGGCTGCCAATGCTCCTACGAGTGGGGCAATTGCTAATTGAAACGGATAGTTCCACGGTGCGATAATAAGCGTCACACCATACGGTTCTGGCACTACTTTCCCCTTCGATCCAAAATGAGTAAGAGCTGTGCGAACACGCTTTGGTTTACTCCAAGATGAAATATGCTTCATTTGAAAAGAAATCTCTTTTAGTACATATCCAATTTCTGTTGTAAATGATTCGTGAACTGATTTATTCAAATCTAATTTCAACGCTTGAAAAATCTCATCCTCAAAACGCTGAATCCCTTCATAAAGCTTCTTCAAATTATTCTTTCTCGTCTCTACACTTCTCGTATGTCCTTTGTAAAAATATTCCTTTTGTTTATTTACAATAGAGGAAATACTCATGCACTCACCTTCTCCCACTATTTTTATCTAATTCTTTCATTATTTATATAGACTTCATATGTAACAAATTTCTATTCTTAAAGTTACATTATATATAACTTTTCCCTTTATATAAAATTCATTGCTCACAAAAAAACTACCGAAAGAAAATCTCCCGGTAGTTTTACTGTATTAACGATATAAACGAACAGCACCTGCAGAGTTATCATCAGCTTGTCCTACTACTTCAAACTTCAGACCAAGCTTCGGTAAAATACGTCCTGCATCTGGAATTTGCTCATTAATATACTTTTTAGAGTCATCAAACTTCGGTACTCCTGGTAATCCATCGTATACGAATGTTCCACGCGTTGGAGATACCACTTTCCAAGCTGGCGTTTTGTCGAATGAGAACGCTGAATCAGCAATTTGGAATCGCGTACTGCTTTTAAATGTTGGTTTGCCATTTAAAGTTCCTGCAATTGCTTCTGGATGAGAGTCAACTACACCAAGGAAACCATGTCCTGGATGTACGCCAACCCAGTTATCTGTGTAAGCTGAATCCGCATACCATACAACCATACCAGTGTTATATACTGGACCGCGAGCAAATTTCAATGCGTTATCTGAACCCGCATAGTTTCTCCACTCTACATAGTAGTTATGCTTTTTCTTATCCATTCCGTTAGATGCAACGAAACCGTCCAATTTGAATTTTGGTGTACCTTCTGCATCATCAGAGAATGCAACATTTCCATCTACAGTTAGTGACGCATTATCAAGTGTAAATCCATTTAACGCCAATCCACCGTCTGTAATATATTCAAATACTAGTTTCACTTTCTTACCTTTGAATTGACTTAAATCATATGATTTATCAACCCATTTTCCATTTGTCGTAGCTGCATTTCCACTATTTGCTTTCTCACCAATTCTTTCAATCAACGTTTTTTGTCCATCTTCTGTTACAGCGTGTACTTCAAGGAAATCGTACTCTGCTTCGATTTCATACAATGACTTATAATCGAATTTTGCAGTCGTTGCTTTCGTTAAATCGAATAGTGGCGTTTCCATCGTTGTATGAAGGTCATCACCTTTTGTGCTGTAGTAATACTGTTTACCAAATGCAGGCTGAATTCCTTTTACATCTTTATCTGGTAAGTTAACACGAATCAAACCTGGACGATCTGACTTCGTAACACTTTGGTCTAAGTATGTTGCAAGACCGATACCTTTATTTAATTTCTCGTAATCTACTTCTACGATGTTCGCCCAGTTACCACCGATTGTTTTTTGGAAAAACTCTTTATTTTGTGGTGATAAACTCGTTGGCGTTGTTCCTGCGATTTTACCAGCCCAGCTTCCGCCACTCATAATAGACCAAGCTTCAACCGGTTCACCCTGACCGCTATATTGTGTATCATACTCATCTGGAAGACCTAAATCATGGCCATATTCATGTGCGAATACACCAACCGCGCCATCTTCTGGTTCAATTGTGTAGTCGAATGCTGCCATATTTCCGCCCCAATATGGAACTTTCGCTTTTGTACCTTCAATTGCGAATGGTTTTGGTCCAACTGTCCAGCGATGTGACCAAATTGCATCATCACCTAATTTACCACCGCCAGCTTCTTGTCCAACACCCGCATGAATAATCATTAAGTGATCGATTAAACCGTCCGGTTGATTTTGATTCCCATCACCATTTACATCATATTGATCGAACTGATCAAACTGTGATAAATCAAGTCCGCTATCTACAGCAGCTTTTAATGCATCTTTTACTAGATCACGTGGTCCTTTTGGTCCTTTATTATCATGACCTGTACCAGCATCTGCACCGTAATCAGCAGCTTTACCTGGAACTGTTAACCATTTTGTAACTGTTCCGTCCACTGTGTAACTACCACCTGATTGCTCTTCATAATATTGTTTAAACGTTTCAATTTTACTTCCATCATCTAACGTAAACGGCTCGTTACCGAATAACATTTTTTCATAATGCTCTTTATTAAAATCGTTCGAATACATATAGCCAGGCTCTTTATCAATATTGTTATGTTTGAAATCAGCATACTCTACAAGTAAAACGAGTACTTTGTCTTTACGAACTTCACCGTTATATCCTTTTTGTTTTGCTGGTGAAGTTGGTACTTTACCATTTAAGCCCCCTTTAACTGGACCTGTTCCTGCTGCAGTCCCGTTTGCTGGTTGCTCTGATTTTTCTTTCGTTTCTGCTTTCGCATCTTTCACTTTCTTTAAAAAGTCAGATGCATCTTTCGTAAGTTGGTCCCCATTTGTCGCTTCTTTTCCAGGATTTTCACCCTTTTTCTTCTCTACATACTTTTCGACAGCTTTCTTTGTTTCTGTCTCTGAAGCCGACGAATCAATTACCCCACGTTCTTTTAGCGCATTTGCTAATCTCTCTTCTGGGATTAAGTGATCATCAACTGGGCTTGTAGCTGTCTTGTTCTCCGGCGTTTCAGCATATACAGACTGGCTTCCAGCACCAAACGACAAGCCTAGAACAGCTGTCAAAGCAATTGATGATAACACTTTAAATGGTTTCTTGTTCATCCCTTATTGCCTCCCCTAATATAAAATATGTATTACATACTCTATATTATTAAAAATTCAATATATTTTCAATATTTAGTTATATTATGTAATTTTTTTAATATATTTGTAAAAATTTCATAGTTAGTATACGAATATATCACAATTCAACAATGTTTTCAGAAAATATTGAAAATTTTTGGCAGAAACCTTATAATTTCCATAGAGAGAATTTAATGGGGATTTTATCTTTGTTTCATCTACACAATATTCGATAATTTGATACATAAAATATAAAATTCGATTAATTATCGTCTACTATGTAGCAGCAATTATGACCAATAATTAGGGAGGAATTACATTTGTACAAAGATAAGGCTGACTCACTAGATCAAGAATGGATTGATTTAATACTTGAAGCTCTAGATGCTGGCATTGCCCTGCAAGATATTGAACACTTTTTCCAACGTATGAAGCATACGAGCCAGGCTCAATAGCCTCGTTCTTTTTAACGAAGTTTATGTTATAATAATCACATCATAAGACGACTACATATTGATAGAAAGGTGCGCAAATATGATAGGAGAACGCATAAAACGCCTTCGTTTACAAAAGGGCATTTCACTAACAGAACTCGCCGAAAAAGCTGGTGTAGCTAAATCTTACATTAGTTCTATAGAACGAAATTTACAAAAAAACCCTTCCATTCAGTTTCTCGAAAAAATTTCAGCTGTTCTACAAATTCCAGTTGATACGTTACTTCACGATGAAACAACAGAAAGTCATCTAGACTCGGAATGGACACAACTCGTTAAAGATGCGATGAGCTCCGGTGTCTCAAAAGAACAGTTTCGTGAATTTCTTGAATTTACACAATGGAAGAAAAATCAACAATAATACATATGAAAGAGTGCTTAAAACGGGCACTTCTTTTTTTCTTTATAAAAAAAAGCGGGGGAATCCCCGCTTTTTGCTTTATTATTTTTCTTCGCCATCTGTTTGGCTTGCGTTGAATGTCCATTCTAAGTTCAATGAATCGCCTTGGAATTTGTTTTGATCTTTACCATCATCTTCGAATACAAATTGTACCCATAGATAGTCTTCTGAACTTGGTGCTAGACCACCGTTCTCTGCCCACTCTGGAGCAAAGATGTCTCTAGCTAAAACATCTGGATCCACATTTTGTAAATCTGCTAAAGTTGTTTCATATACAGGCTCACTTTGTTTATCCCAGTTCCAAAGGAATTTCACTTTAATGTGCTTACCAAAGTCTTCACCAGCATTATCACCTTTTGCATCTGTAATACTGTACTTTGTCGCTAATTTAACATCTTTAATTGCTAAAGTACCGTTGTTCTTTAATAAGAACTCTTTCTTAACAGAATCCCCTGGTTTTAAATCTTTAATATCTACAAGCGTTTTAGGGTTTAATGTAAGATCTAACGTCCCAGCTGCAAATGTATTGTTCGATACTTCTTTATCACTAAAGAATGCAAATGTTCCTCCACCAATTAAAGATAACCCCAATGCTGCTGATGCAACTCCCATACCTAATTTCTTTTTCAGACTCACAATCAATTCCCCCTAGCTGTTTTTTGTATTTTTATCTCTTATTTCAAAATAAGAGGTGTAACTAAAACTATATTAGCTAAGCTAATATTTGTTCTTTTCTAAAAACCTTAAGTTCATTATAACGAACAAACCTATATAAATACAACAATATTTTTTTAGTATTTTCAATTATTTTTATTTCTCAATATTGTTTTGATTTTTCAGTTTTTTTATCTCGTTCCAACACATTTTCTATTAGAAGCACACGAGAGCAAGACAATAAGTGCGAGGATAAATACTCCCTCACACTTATATACATTATTCTCTTTCATGACGATCTCTAAGTCGTGCTAGCCACAATATTATTGGTTAGTTGAAGTAGCATTCTCATTAAATCACTTGCTCAGGCTACTTAGCTGTTTCTGTTTGTTTCTGTTCTTCTACCTTCTTTTTCTCTTCTGCTTTCTTTTGTTCTTCTATCTTCTTCTGTTCTTCTACTTTCTTTTGTTCTTCTATCTTCTTCTGTTCTTCTACTTTCTTTTGTTCTTCTACTTTCTTCTGTTCTTCTATCTTCTTCTGTTCTTCTGCTTTCTTCTGTTCTTCTATCTTCTTCTGTTCTTCTACTTTCTTTTGTTCTTCTGCTTTCTTCTGTTCTTCTGCTTTCTTCTGTTCTTCTACTTTCTTTTGCCCTTCCGCTTCAATTGCAACATTTAATTGTTGCTGGAGAGCCTGGATCTGTTCATCAATAGCTTGCAAGCTAACTTCTTTCTCAATATAATCGTGCTTCTCTTTTATACTGCGAAAGCCTTCATTCACATATAAAGCTACTTGCTGAATCGACTCATCTTTATTTCCCTTTAATTCTTCTTGTATTTGATTATAAGGAGTTTCTATTGCAGTATATACATTTTGTAAAGCTTCCTTCTCAGAAGTAATTTTCTCACGTCCTTGCTGCCATACTACAATTGCCTGTTCTATTTCTTCAATAGAAGTTGCTTTCAATTTCCCCTTCATTGTTCCATACTCATGCTCAATAAACTGTTTATGTTGCTCAGCTTGCTCTTTTAACGTATTAACTGTTTTCGGAAATATAATTGCTGTAGAAAGCGTCGCTTCTACTTTCGTTTCATGAATAAATGCCGCTTCTGTATGCGTCATGACTTGAGATCCTAAATAAAACGTAATAGAGCACACACACGGCAATATAAGCATCTTTTTTAAATTACGCGGTCTTTTCAGCATCTTAATCTCTCCCATCGAACATCGCGTTCTTTATACAGAACATTATCTTTATTATAATAAAGAACTATACAAAATGATAGCCATATGCTAGAAAAATAGAAAAAGGGCTATCCATGTGATAGCCCTTTTTTATTATTATCTTGCTTCACCTTCTGTTTGTTGTGCATCAAACGTCCAAGTTAAATTTAGTTTATCGCCTTGGAATTCATTTTGATCTTTACCATTATTAACAAACTCGAATTTCACTGCGAATTTATCAGACTTACCTGCAGAAATACCTTTTTCATCCCAGAACCAAGCAGATAAATCATTATCTACCGCTGTAAGTGTGTCACCCTTCAATTTATCTAGCGTTGTTTCTTTTACAATTGTTTCATGCTTATCTACATTCTTTAAGAATGTTACTTTAATATGTTTACCAAAATCATCTTTATTGTCGCCCTTCGCATCGCTTACTTTGTAATCTGTTTTTAGTAAAACTTTTTTAATGTCTAAAGAGCCTTTATTTTCGAGTTTAAAATCTCTTTTAATTGTATCGCCAGGCTTTAAATTCGATACATCAACAACTGTCGATGGGTTTGCCGCTAAATCAAGTGTACCAGCCGCAAATGTATTGTTTGACACTTCTTTGTCGCTAAAGAATGCAAATGTTCCTCCACCAACTAATGCTGCTCCTAGTACTGCTGATGCGATACCCATTCCTAATTTTTTCTTTAAAGTCATGTCCAAATCCCCCATAATATATATTTGTTAACTCCCTAATAGGAAGATATAACCAAACTAACTATACGGATTGTTCTACTTTTTTATCTTTCTTTTCTCCGTCGATGCTACGAATAGCGCCAAAAATAGAAATCGCGGAATAACCAAGTAAAAAGACTCCTGGAATAATAAGAAGTAATGCTGCTCCCGCTTTTGAACTCGCATAATTCAGTCCATAACCAACGTATGGAACTGTAATATCTGCATACTTTCCGATTACATTCTCTGCAAGTACTGGTGCTAAATCTGGTCCGTTGTTGTTATCCCCTTTTGTTTCATACATTACTTTTCCATTTGTATCTTTCACACCGATAATACGGTGAGTGATAATTTTGTCATCTTTCTCTTTAAACGTAATAACATCACCTTTTTGATATTTAGAACCATCTTTCGTTGGCTCTATCGCAATGATTGATCCTGTTAAAAATGTCGGTTCCATCGATCCTGATAACACTGATTTAAATTGATATCCCATCACAGTTGGATCCCCGCCACTCGCTTTTGACGAAACAACTACAAAAGCTAAAAAAACCATCAATGCAAATAAAACAAATGAGATAACGTTGCTAATAATCTTCCAAACTAATTTCATCGTCTCTCTCCCTCTCTGTTGTTTTATATTATTTGAAATATGTAATATCCACTTACGTTCTTTAACAAGAACACAAGTAAATAATATAACGAACAATACAGGAATGCAATAAGAACATTTACAATTATTAGTTAAATCGTTTTTAAAATACATGCAAAAAAGACCGTGACAAAACCTCATCACAGTCTCTATACTAACAATTTATTTCTCTTCTGATTTCATTCCTTGTCTATTTCGGCGCAGCACTACATATAAAATGGCTCCAAATAATACAATCGCACCTATCCCCACACTGATCACTTTCACATTGGATTCCTTTACTTCAGGTGCAACTGTATCTTTTTTAGGCATCGCAAACGTAACATCTTCTTTGGAAAGAACATTTATAGTCGCAATCGTTTGATTATTTTTTATAATATCTACCGCACCAACTACTTCACCGCGATGAATTCCTTTTTGGTACAAAGCTTCTTTATCCACTGAATTAACCCGAAAAGCCGTTTTTACATTTTTCCCTTCATCTTTCTTTAGCATAAGCTCAGCACTTTTTTCCAATTCAGAATCAACATCTTTATTTAAATACGTTGTCTTTTGATGCCAACTATGTTTATCTAGTACAGTTTGCTTCGTAAATTGCCCAAAAGAATATTCTGCCATCTGCTTCAAATCTTCATAAATTTCAGGTCTTTGAGAAGCCATTACTACATTTATAATACGATTTCCATCCTTCTCATTTAATAAAACAAGCGTATTGCGCGCTTCATTCGTAAATCCTGTCTTACCACCAATGCTATATGGATTTTCAAAATAAGTAGACTTATTAAAAATAGACACTGTTTGCGTAGATGTCGTAACCGTCGTTCTTTTCGTATTCATCGCTTGTAAAATTTCAGGATACTTTTGCACACCTCTCGTAATCATGGCCATATCATATGGCGTCGTATAATGATTTGGATCATGCAATCCATTTGGCGTTACAAAATGGCTATCTTTAGCCCCTAATTGCTTCGCCTTTTCATTCATCATATTAGCGAAATTTTCAACACTTCCTCCAATACGCTCCGCAATCGCATACGACACATCATTCGCACTCAGCACCATTAAAATCATAAGTGCGGTATTTCTATTAATAGTCTCACCAGGTTGAAACTCAATTTGATAATTACTCTTCTCTTGATCTAATGCTAACTGTGAAAACGAAAATTGATCCTCTGGCTTCGTATGCTCCATTAGTAAAATCGCCGTTAACACTTTCGTCATACTAGCAGGGAACGCACGATGATGTGCATTTTTGTCGTACAACATATCTCCTGTTTTCGCATCAATCGTAGTCGCAAACTGACTAAAAACATTCGGTCCTTCGGCTGGTGGCGGTGCCACTTGCTCCGGATTTACTCCAACATTCGTCTCAGCATATAACGTCATAGGTGTCAAAAAAAATAAACAAATAACCATAATAAAAACCGAAATTTTCTTAAAATTTACCATATGACTCTCCCTTTTCCCTTTACTTTCACATTCTATAAAATAACTCTACCAATCTATATGTAATTTGTATTAAATTGGAAGAATATTCACTATTTTTTACTATATCACACTTTTACGATAAGGAACATAAATATACAATAAAAAATAAGAAGGAATTACTCTTTCTTATCCTTCTCATCAATCAACGAATCTATTAACTTTTGACTAGCTTCCTCAGGCGTAATCTCATCCGTCATACCCATAAATGACCAACCTTTAGAATCGATCCACTCAACGAACTCTTGCAAAAACTCATCATGCGTCACATCCACATCAAGAATCGAACCATCAATCGAAATCGTTCTATTTCTAGACACACGCATCTTGAACGTTTTTCTTACCATTACACTTATTCTCCCTCTACTCCTGAATATTTATAAATATCTTGTACTTCTTTTATACATGATTTCTTGAAAATTGTAAAAAGGATATATTGGCCAATTGGGATATTAAAAATGAAAATCTCTTACTATATAATCCTCACACTACATTCATTTAGTCATAAATTACGGAATACATCCATATAAAAAAACAAACCAACTTGCATTCTATCACACCAAATACACTTGACTTTAGTACAATGAAATGGAATATATTAGAAAACACTTTAAAATGAGGAGGAACTCCATGGCGCGTTGCACGTATTGTAAAACGAAGTGGAAAGTAAAAGATGTATGGTCGATACTCATAACATTTGAAAAAGATTGTCCGTATTGTCTTGGAAGACAATATATATCAAAGAAAACATTGAATGCCATGCCAGAACTCATAAGCTTACCTTTACACTTCTTATTCCCTTTTCTTGTTGATTTAAGCGATAAAGGTCCTTTGGATTGGTATCGGAAATCATAATATAACCGGTTTATTCAAGATCCACTTTCAATTCAATGCTCTTCTTATATATTCCTTAATACACTACTAGCGTGATTCCAAATACTTTACCTTTAAAAGATTACTACGAAAATATTGTAAAATTTCAGTTAATTATATATAATTGCTTTAGCGTAATGATTAAAGATGCTATTACATAAGCATTTTTGAAGATCCCGTAGCTCAGCAGGGAGAGCGCCACCTTGACAGGGTGGAGGTCGTGAGTTCGAACCTCTCCGGGGTCATAAAAAAGAGACACCATATCAACCTATTAGGTGATATGGTGTCTCTTTTTTCCAAGTCACTTCTTATAAAAACTAAAAACCTTGCCAGTTAATCACTTCCCACCAAACATCTTCTCCAAAGACTTCGCATTAGCAAATAACAATTCTTGTAGGTTGTCATCAGCAACAATTTTGTATTCGCCATCTTTGTCTTTCTTTAAGTTCAATGTAACTTCGCGAGTTGCCATTATTGCATCTTTATCTGATAAGTGTTTGATGATCGCTGATGTCATCGTTTTTTCTATTGCCTTTTCAGATTGCTCTTTGTCTTCGCTAAAAGCACTAGCGAAGGCCATTGGCATAACTTCTCCCATTGCTTTTGTTACGGCAACGGATAGATCAACAGATGTAACTTTCACTTTCACTTCTGCTTTGTCATCCTTTTTTGATACTTCTTCTAGCTTTTCAAATTTAAAGCTTTTCGTAATTGCGCTCAGCATTGCTTTTCCGTCAGCATCGTCTGTTTTTTCATTTAGTTTACCGAACTCTTTGTCACTTACAACAAATGTACGAGCCTTTTCTACATCACCTTTTTGTATCGCTGTTAAAAATTCTTCTACAGTATCTTTCGGATTTGCGCATCCTGCTAAAACACCGACTGTTAATCCTACTACCATCATTAACAGCAATAATTTCTTTATCTTTTTCACGTTCATTCTCCTCTTATCTTTTCTAGTAAGTCATCACTATACAATAGTATGAAACTGACATTACAAACATTTTTTAGTATAGCATTTATATGATTTGTTTTCTATTCTTTCCCAAAAGCCAAAGAGCCTTGTAGTATTTCTACAAGGCCTTCTTTATAAGAGATAAACCAGCAACTTTAAGATTGCCGGTTTATCTCTTATTCATATTTGAAAAAACAATAATAATTACTCCAAGTACATAATGTCCCGCTACCATCCACATACTTCGATCAAAAACCATAAGCGATAACCAAAGTGATATATTAGTAGCCGCAAATAATAGGTATGAAATGATATCTCTTTTTTGTAATGCCTCTCTATTCATCAAAATGTAAATCGCACCGATAGGAGGCAGAATGAAGCAAAGGAAAAAGACAAATGTTTTTCTTAACGACCACGGATATGAAGTTACTGTCTGCATAAGAGTCTCCTTTTATATTATAGTACTTGTTTTAACATCGGCCTTGCTACTCTATATTCTTCACTATTAGGTTCTTTTACAACTAAAGGTGGCCTTTTATTCTCTTCTTCTAAAATCATTTCAAATACTTCTGTTTTTTCTTGTAATATGTTGGATTCACTATCTTTAGTAGGCTGTTTGCTTGTTTCAATTTTCTTTGTTACTTCACCAAGTTTTTGCCCGACTTCTTCTGCTTTGGTAGGTTCATTCGTAACGTAGTATTCCTGGTCCCCCCATACTAATATAGGTGGTACATGTTCTCGTTTGTTACATATTATATAAGTAATACTAGCTATAAGTAGTAGACATATCCCTATAAAGAAGATAGCTTTTTTATTCATATACTATTCTCCTTATCTATCATTTTATTGGATTATACAATAGGAAAAATAGTCAGTAAATAGTTTTTATGGTTATTTTTAGTATTAATTTCAAATAGAAAAACCTTACTATAAAGTAAGGTTCCGTTTTTAAATTCTATAATGTTTTATTAATTAAAACGATCATTACGATAATCGCTATAAACATAACAACTAAACAGCCGATCATTTTATAAAACCCTCGTTTCGTTAACGTTCCGCCCTGAACGTCTTTACGAATAAATAAGAATACCGCTAAAAATAAAACAAGCCCCATGCCAAAAGCGTACATCATTTGCATATGTTAATCTTCCTTTCTCTCTTACATCTTAATATCTTTTCGACAAAACAACAAACGAGATAAAAACTGTACTCATCGTAAGTGCCATTAATATGTTCAATAATTCAACCGCAGATAGTGTAATTACTTTTAAGTTTAAGCCGATAGAGAAAAGAAGATAATATGCTGTTAGCGCAAAAAAGCTGAAGAACATTCCTTTGTAACGAATGAGTTTCATTCGCTCATCTTTTTCTTTAAATTGCGGGTGTAAGTAACTTAGGCAGAAGCACATGATCATCATTGCAAGTACTGTATACGTTGGAATTGGCGGTGCAGAATGCGTCATTATACCTGCTAATATCATAGTTCCACTCATAATTAAAAAGATAATTCCCATAATTACAAAGTACTTTTGTGAATAATTCATCTCTATTCCCCCTCTTCTTTTCCCTCATAAATAAATACATGTTCTATCGTTGTCTGAAATGCTTTTGCAATTTCAAATGCTAACGGAAGTGATGGATCATATTTCCCTTTTTCAATTGAAATGATGGTTTGTCTGGAAACCCCAAGTTTCTCAGCCAATTTTTCTTGAGATAGTCCAAATTTTTTTCGATATTCGACCATTTTATTTTCCAAGGAAATTTCTCCCTCCTTCCTTATACCGAGTATATATGTAAAGGAAACTTTACGTCAAGGTTCCTTTACATTCATTGTAATTATTTTTCACTCTATTTATATAGAAGAAACTTTTTCAAATTCAGCACGTCTATTTTGAAATGAAACATGGAACAATGTATATATCCGTTACTATATCTCCTCCCCGTTTTTGTGAGAATTTAATATCTCCATATGTGTTTTTTTCTTTTAAAATATTTCATTCTTCTCCTTATTGGGTGATGTGCGCTATTGTTTTTACGTTGTTTTTCGCCATATTTATAGAAACTAACGGTTTATGAAGCATTTTTTATGTATAGCCACTTTTTTTGTAGAAATCCTTCATTTTCCTTTCAATATTTAACACTATCGATATAAAGTTTATGGTAAATTCATAATTTTTTATTTTTTATACTATATTCCGTTGTATTGTTGTATAATATCAATGAAAGCGCTTATTATTTCAATATACATAATTCGAACTAAACTTTATCGAAACATTCCGACAGTTATACTTATATTTAAATGCAACAATTATAGTTATTAATGTAGGTATACCAAATATATCCACCCCATTTTTCTGTAAAATTACTTTATAACATGAAAGATTAACTTGGGTGATAAGTAATTGTGAATGTTTTTTTACAAAACAGATAAGTAATAGTGTTTGGTATTATGTAAATTATTGTAATAACATAAGAGTAAAGATAACATTTACATTAATTATTAGTTCATCAATTATTGAAAAAGAGCAAAATGCACCTTTTGTATAGGAAAAGGATTATATGCATTGGGAGGTTTAAACAAATGACGAGGAAGAATACAACGACAAACCCTTGGGCCAAGTTCCATGGTCCGAACCTTGGTTATGTTATTGAACAGTATGATCTTTACGTAACTGGAGCAGGTTCTGTTGATCCGGAATTACAAGAGCTTTTTGAAATTTTTGGAGCTCCTTCGTTTCAAGATGATGTCGTAACAGGGGACAACACAGCAACACATTTTTCTCCTCAAAACACAGGTAACATTGAAAAGATTCTTAAAGTCGTTCAACTTGTTGAACAGATTCGTTCTTTCGGGCATACGTTGGCTCACATTAATCCGATGGAAGATGTTGCAAATGGACAATCTCTTATCGAGAAAACAATGAACGAACTTAGCGATGCGGATTTGAAAGCGATCCCAGCAAAAACAGTATGGCAAGATGCACCAGAGGGTATTCACACTGCACTTGATGTAATTCATAGATTAAAAGACGTTTATACAAAATCTTTAGCTTATGAATTCTCACATATACAAGATAGTGAAGAACGCGCGTGGTTGCATCAAATGGTGGAATCAAATTCATTGCGTCAACCATTATCAAATAAAAAACGAACTGCTCTTTTAAAACGTTTAACTGCTGTTGAAGGTTTCGAGCAATTCTTGCATAAAACATTCGTTGGTCAAAAACGTTTCTCAATAGAGGGCGTTGATATGCTTGTACCTGTACTAGATGAAATTGTTTCAGAAGGTGCTAAAGGCGGCGTTGAAGATGTCATGATTGGTATGGCTCACCGTGGTCGTCTAAGCGTACTCGCTCACGTATTAGAAAAGCCATATGGTCACATGTTTGCTGAGTTCAAACATGCAAAAATAGAAGGCGCAGTGGCAAATGCTGGCTGGACTGGCGACGTGAAATACCATTTAGGTAGAGAACAAGTCGTTGGTAATGAAGAAGTTAGCACCCGTGTTACATTAGCAAATAACCCGAGTCATCTTGAGTTCGTTAACCCTGTTGTTGAAGGTTTCGCACGTGCAGCTCAAGAGAATCGTAAAAAATCTGGTCTTCCAGAACAAGATACTACAAAGTCATTCGTAATTTTAGTTCATGGTGATGCTGCATTCCCTGGTCAAGGTGTTGTGTCTGAAACATTGAACTTAAGTAGATTGAATGCATACCAAACTGGCGGAACTATTCATGTTATCGCAAATAATGCAGTCGGCTTTACGACTGATAGCTATGATTCTCGTTCTACTAAATATTCAAGTGACCTTGCAAAAGGTTTCGATATTCCGATTGTTCACGTGAACGCTGATGATCCGGAAGCTTGTCTTGCTGCTGCAAACCTTGCGATCCAATATCGTACGCTGTTCAAAAAGGACTTCTTAATCGATTTAATCGGTTACCGCCGATATGGTCATAACGAAATGGATGATCCAGCAGTTACGCAACCACAAGTGTACAAAAAAATTAAAAATCACCCAACTGTAAGAGCAATTTATGCAGATCAATTACAATCTGCTGGTGTTCTGAATGCAGATGAGGTTGAAACAATTACTCAGTTTATGCAAGAGGAATTAAAGGCTGAATACGCACAAGTGCCACCAGCTGATACGAGTGCTGCAACAATTCACGTTAAAGTTCCAGAGGTTGTTGCAAAAGGAATCCAGCCGATTGACACTGGTGTTTCAATTGACTCACTTCGTGCAATTAATGAAGGACTATTATCTTGGCCTGAAGGCTTTAACGTATATCCAAAAGTGAAGAAAATTCTTGAGCGCCGTAAAGATGCTCTTGAAGAGAACGGTAAAATTGAATGGGCACTTGCTGAATCGTTAGCATTCGCTTCTATTTTACAAGAAGGTACGCCAATTCGTTTAACTGGTCAAGATTCACAGCGTGGTACATTTGCGCATCGTCATATCGTATTACACGATACTGATACAAACGAAACATATTCACCATTACATCGCTTACCGAACATTAACGCATCATTCTCTGTTCATAACAGTCCGTTATCAGAAGCTGCTGTTGTTGGTTACGAATATGGTTACAACGTATTCGCTCCAGAAACTCTTGTGATGTGGGAAGCGCAATATGGTGACTTCTCAAATACTGCGCAAGCATTATTTGATCAATATGTTTCAGCAGGAAGAGCGAAATGGGGTCAAAAATCAGGTCTAGTTCTTCTATTACCACACGGTTATGAAGGTCAAGGACCGGAGCATTCTAGTGCACGTCCAGAACGTTTCTTACAATTAGCTGCGGAGAACAACTGGACAGTTGCAAACTTAACGAGCGCGGCACAATACTTCCATATCTTGCGCCGTCAAGCATCTATCTTAGGAACAGAGGCTGTTCGACCATTAGTAATTATGACGCCGAAAAGCTTATTACGTCACCCACTTACACTTTCTACAGGTAGTGAGTTAAGTGAAGGACGTTTCCAACCTGCTTTAGAGCAAGGAAACCTTGGTGCAAAACCAAACAAAGTAAAACGCCTTGTTTTAAGTACAGGTAAAATGGCAATTGACTTAGCAGCAGAAATCGAAAGTGGTAAGCATGAGTACAACTTAGATGAAGTTCATATGGTTCGTATCGAGCAGTTGTACCCATTCCCTGCTGAAAAAGTTCAATCTATTATTAAACGCTTTAAAAACTTAGAAGAAATCATTTGGGTTCAAGAAGAACCTCGTAATATGGGCGCTTGGCATTACATGGCTCCAATTCTGTTTGAACTAGCTGGGGATAAAGTGAAAACAGGTTACATTGGACGCCCGGATCGTTCTAGCCCATCTGGTGGCGATCCATTCGCTCACAAAGCTGAGCAAGAATTAATCGTTGCACACGCTTTAGATGTGAAGTACAACTTCCGTCAAGATAAACAAGAAATTGAAGTTTTTAGCAACTGAAAGTAACAATGAGTTTTTCAGGCTCGGCTGTGGCAGATAGTCTGCCACAGCCGAGCTAACAAATGGAGATTACCGAAGATTAAAGAAGACAAAACACACCGTTAGGCAAATAAGGGGAGGACATTTAAAATGATCGAAATTAAAGTACCTGAGCTTGCAGAATCTATTTCAGAAGGAACTATTTCACAATGGCTTATCAACGTAGGCGACAAAGTTGAGAAAGGTGGCAGCGTTGTTGAGCTTGAGACTGACAAAGTCAATGTAGAAATCATTGCAGAAGATTCAGGTATTGTATCGAAGTTACTAGGCGAACCTGGAGATACAGTTGAAGTTGGCGCTACTATCGCAATTTTAGACGCAAACGGCGCAGCAGTTGCAGTAAGTACACCTGCTCCAGCTAATGAGCAACCAAAACAAGAAACTACTGAAGCACCGAAAGCAGCAGCTCCAAGTGCTGAACAAAATAAAGCATTGCAAGGTTTACCAAATACAAATCGTCCTATCGCATCACCAGCTGCTCGCAAAATGGCTCGTGAATTAGGAATCGACTTAAACGACGTACGTAGTACAGATCTACTTGGACGTGTGAGACCACATGATGTACAAGCTCACGCTGCAGCTCCAAAAGAAGCACCAGCTGCTCCAAAACAAAGTCCGGCTCCAGTTGCAAAAACTGAATTCGAAAAACCAGTTGAGCGTGTGAAAATGTCCCGCCGCCGTCAAACAATTGCAAAACGTCTTGTAGAAGTTCAACAAACATCTGCAATGTTAACTACATTTAACGAAGTTGATATGAGTGCAATCATGGAATTACGTAAAGAACGCAAAGATGCTTTCGAGAAAAAACATGATGTGCGTCTTGGCTTTATGTCATTCTTCACAAAAGCAGTTGTTGCAGCATTAAAACAATTCCCATTATTAAATGCTGAAATTCAAGGCGACGAGCTTATCATTAAAAAATTCTATGATATCGGTATTGCAGTAGCAGCTCCAGATGGATTAGTTGTTCCAGTTGTACGCGATGCTAACCAATTGAACTTCGCTGAAATTGAAAGCGAGATTCGTAATTTAGGTCTGAAAGCACGCGATAATAAACTTTCATTAAAAGAGCTACAAGGTGGTACATTTACGATTACAAACGGTGGCGTGTTCGGTTCTCTAATGTCTACACCAATCCTAAATAGCCCACAAGTAGGTATTCTAGGAATGCATAAAATCCAAGTACGTCCAGTTGCGATCGATAACGAGCGTATGGAAAACCGCCCAATGATGTACCTTGCACTATCTTACGATCACCGTATTGTTGATGGTAAAGAAGCGGTTAGCTTCCTTGTTGCTGTTAAAGATATGCTTGAAGATCCAAAATCATTATTATTAGAAGGTTGATAGATTATTAATCTATTAAAGGCTGTAGAATGAATCATTCTACAGCCTTTTTTTATTGTATTCATACGGGACACATCACACTACATAGACTAATAATGTATGCCTAAAGCGTAAGGGGGATAAAAATGAATAACCTTCCAGCTCATGCAAAGCTTAAAGCAAATAAGGATACTTTCTTCCTCCCCGATTCAAACGGGGGTGTTTACTTTCGAAATAACTCCAGTTCATTCCGTATGGATGGTGATGGAATTTATGACTGGATTGAGAAATTAATGCCTATGTTTAACGGTAATCATTCTTTGACAGAAATAACCGATGGTCTCCCTCTCCCCTATCAAAATCGAGTATTTGAAATTGGAGAGATTTTATATGAAAATGGTTTCGTTCGTGATGTAAGCCAAGATGCTCCCCACGAATTAAACAGTGCATTACTCGACAGATACGCTTCGCAAATTGAGTTTTTAGAAGCTGATTCCCATTCAGGCGCTTTAAAATTCGAAACGTACCGCGCAGCAAATGTTCTTATAATTGGTTCTGGCGATATGCTTACTTCCCTAGTTTCTTCTTTATTAGAATCTGGTTTACCTACATTTCATTATCTTGTTACAGATCGTGCTGAAACAAACTACAATCGAATTCATGAACTAAGCGAACGTGCATATGCAAATGATGACAATGTACTTATTCAAGAAATAGATATTACAATTGATCGCCCTTTGCATGACGTATTCGAGCCCTTCGACTGGATTTTATACGTTTCCCAAAATGGAGATATTGAAAGTTTAAGGGCAATCCATACTATTTGTAGAGATGTTGGAAAAAATTTCATACCAGCTATTCGCTTATCAAGAATTGGTTTAGCTGGACCTGTCGTAACCGCAGACCGTGAAGAATGCTGGGAATCAGCTTGGCATCGTCTACACGAAACTACTTTACAAAGTGAAAATCCACCTGAACCTTTCTCACCAATTGCATCTGCTATGTTAGCAAATATTATCGTTTTTGAGTTATTTAAACATGTCGCTGAAGATTCACACAGGCATCATAATCCTCAATTCTTTTTATTAAACTTGGAAACACTTGAAGGAAAGTGGCACCCTTTCATAAAACATCTTCTCGCAACCGATGAAATCTTTACAATTGATACGGTGCAAAATCTTCAAGAAAACCTTGCCCACCGTTCCGGACAATATACTTCAACTGAACTTTTTCGTTTTTTTGATACGTTAACTTCTAAAGAAACTGGCATATTCCACATGTGGGATGAACAAGATTTACACCAATTGCCTTTATCACAGTGCTATATTCAAGTTGCAAATCCATTATCAGACGGACCTACCTCTCCCCTTCCTACTATAACTTGCGGTGGATTAACTCATAATGAAGCACGCCGCGAAGCTGGCTTAACAGGAGTTGAAACATATGTAGCTGAAATGATTCATCGTCTTATCCCCGAACATACTGATATCGGTATTGGTGCTGGGGAAACGATGACAGAAGGTGTATACCGAGCACTCCAAAAACATTTAAATAATAAGTTATATGAACGCCAATCACATATGCTAGAAGAGATTACAGAGCTTTATTTAACCGAAATTCATGATAAACATTGTAGGTTTTACTACGATGCTCTCTCTACAATTCATGAAATACCTAAAGTAGGAATGAGTGAGGAGTTACTTGGTTTTCCTGTCGTTTGGATCGGTATTAATGATAGATGGTATGGTGCGGCAACTATTAATATAACACTCGCATTAAGAAATGCTCTGCAACAGGCACTCCTTCATATTCAAAATGAAGAGATTCCTTATAAAGCTAATATGTTACCGGAATCATCCATTGTTTTATATAGTACGGATTCTGTTAGAGTAGCAATACAAGAAGAGGAAGAAATTCCAGGCGTACAGTCTTTACAAGTTGCTTTGCAAAATTTAGCGGAAAACAACTTGTATCCATTCGTTTTTGATTTAGCTATTGAGTCATTTTTAAGAGACAGCTTAGACGGTGTATATGGAGTATTAATTGCAAAGGAGGATGACCAATGACTCAAAACATACTACTTATAGGAGATGGCCTACTCACAGACTATGTACATGAGCAATTGTGCAAGCAATATTCACTCATCCGCCAGCATACAATTACAGAAGCTCTCCCTGAAAACATTCATCTTGCTCTCGTCTTACATGACGGCTCTCCTTCTTCCGTACATCGTGATGCTGAGCTTATCTTTCGCTCAAATAATATTCCGTGGCTTCGCGCGTTTACTTCGTTTGGTGAAGGTATTATCGGTCCTTACGTGAAGCCTCTTACAACTGGATGTTCCCACTGCGCTGATGGACGCCGGTTTATAGCTGGCTTTGATCAAAAAGAAATGTGGGAACTACAACGAAAATATGCATTAAAAGCAGAGAACGTGACGAGGCGTGATGTACGCGCCACCCAAAATGGAATGTTACAAATGTGCCAGCTCATTCATGCTGAAACAGAGAAAATATTAGCTCATGGATATTCTTCTTTAGAAAACGAACTCATTTTACTGGACTTACAAACGTTACAATGTACCCGGAATTCGTTTCTTCCAGACCCTCTCTGTCCGGTATGCAGCAATTTGCCTGACGATACAGCAGATGCAGCGCAAATTTCTTTACAACCAAGTTTGAAAACGAGTACTGAAGCGTATCGCTGTCGTTCCATTCATGAGCTAAACACATTTTTAACGAGAGACTATTTAGATTACCGGACTGGTATTTTAAACGGCCAAATGCAACATTCTTTATTACCGTTTGCTGATGTCATTATAAACATGCCGTTACTGTTCGGAAATGAAGGTGTCGCGGGCCGGACTCATTCATTTTCACTTAGTAAAGCAACCGCTATTTTAGAAGGTTTAGAACGCTATTGCGGTATGTCGCCTCGTGGAAAAAAAACAAATGTACATGGCAGTTTTCGTGAGCTAGAAGATATTGCACTGAATCCCCTCACACTTGGTGTGCATACAAATGAACATTACAATCGTGATAGTTTTCCATTTAAGCCGTTTGATCCTGATTATGAGCAAAACTGGGTATGGGGATATTCTTTATTACAAAGCAGGCCCCTTCTAGTTCCAGAATCAATCGCTTATTATAGCCTTGGTCATAGAGATGCTTTCGTGTATGAAACATCAAATGGATGTGCAATTGGTGGTAGTTTAGAAGAAGCAATTTTTCACGGCATTTTAGAAATTGTAGAGCGTGACGCCTTTTTGCTCACTTGGTATGCCGAATTACCTCTTCCCCGTCTCGATCTTAGTTCAGCCAATGATACTGAATTGCAACTAATGTTGGAACGCTTACGCACAATTACTGGATATGAATTATACGTTTTCAACGCGACGATGGAACATGGTATTCCGAGCATATGGGTCATTGCGAAAAATACAAGGCAAGATGGTATGAATCTCGTCTGTGCTGGCGGCGCACATATGGAACCAATTCGAGCTGTAAAAAATGCAATTCATGAAATAGCGGGCATGTTACTTATAACAGATGAAGAGCTTGAACAAAAAAGAGAGAAATATGAAAACTGTTTACAAGATCCATATCTTGTTTCGCAAATGGAAGATCATAGTATGCTGTATGGATTGAAAGAAGCGGAAGAACGTCTTCACTTCCTTTTACGTGAAGATGCTCCGGTGCAAACGTTCCAAGAAATGAATGCATTACAATCATTTGATATGGATTTAACATCTGATCTTCATCAACTTTTAAACAGGTTACATCAATCTGGACTTGAAGTAATTGTTGTAGATCAAACGGTCCCCCTTATAGAAAAGAACGGCTTACATTGTGTAAAAGTAATTATTCCAGGCATGTTACCGATGACGTTCGGTCACCATCTCACTCGGGTTACAGGACTGGATAGAGTGTATACCGTACCGATGACACTTGGATATTGGGCTGAGCCTTTAACGAATGAAAGTTTAAATCCACATCCGCATCCGTTTCCATAATTCATAGTGAGGGGGAAATTTGATGCAACCTGATACTTTTTTACATCATCTCCATTTTTCTATTAATGAAATTATGTCGTCCGATAAAGAGATTAACTGGGAAGACGCACCACTTCCTTATAAATTATATCGAAATTTACCAGTCATCCCTCTCTCTTTAGAAATCCCATTAACTTTGCGAAATTCTTCTACTAAACCTAACTTAGAGGAAATCGGTCATTATCTTTGGTACTCATTTGGTTTAACACAATTATGTCAGCCTACTACTAACCTAGAAAATAATAAAACAACGACTCTATTCCGAAGATTCATCCCTTCTGGGGGTGCTTTATATCCAAATGAATTATATATGTATTTAAAAATTGATCATTATCCAGACGGCATTTACCATTACGACGCCGCGCACCACCGTCTTATCTTACTTCGTGAAGGAAATTTCGATTCTTATCTTACAGAAGCACTTGGCAATCGTTGTAACATACATTCTTGTTTTGGTGCTGCATTCGTATCCACTATGTTTTGGAAAAACTTCTTTAAATACAATAACTTTTCGTATCGTCTGCAAGGATTAGATAGTGGTGTTCTAATCGGTCAATTACTTGAATGCGCAAAACAATTCGGTTATACAAATGGTGTATATTTTCAATTTCTAGACCGGGCAATGAATCATTTACTTGGACTGTCAGAAGGTGAAGAAAGTGTGTATGCTGTTATTCCTTTAAGTACAGAACCGAATACAGATTGGTTTCACGACGATCATCGTGAAAATAAAACCGTTACTTCTCATGACTTACTGCAGCAAATCCCGCCATTAACACATGAGCATTTCGTTCGTTCAAAACATGTAGATGACTATCCGATGATAAAAAAAATAAACGCGGCATCTATGATTGAATCCACTGAATACTTTCAAACGTTAACTCAAGAAGACCGACAACAATATAGTGCACACGCTGTACAGCTACCTAAAGTGGAACGTTTATCATATGATTTCTTACAACGTTGTAAAAAACGATATTCACCTGATTCTGACTTCATTTTAACGAAATGGGATGCAGCCGAGCTCGCTACTTTACTACAAGAAGCGAGCCTCTCCTTCCCTTATTACAACGACCTTGATGGCAAATATTTAAATGAAAACGCACGCGTCTCACTATATGGATGTTTTTATAACGTAAAAGACATAGAAAACGGCGCTTACGCTTATAACAGTAGGACACATTCCATACAGCCACTTCGGTACGGAGACCTTCGTTATCCGCTTCAATCTAGTATGACGATGGATAACGTAAATCTTTTTCAAGTACCACTTTGTCTACATGTAATCGGAAATAAAGATTACTATAAAAATAAATTAGGTTATAGAGGATATCGCATTCATCAAATGGAAGCTGGCATGCTCGTTCATAAACTCGTTTTAGCTGCGACCGCTATGGGAATGGGCGGGCATCCGTTACTAAGTTTTGATACAAATTCATGTGATCAATTGTACGGAATAGATGGCGGCAGTGAAACGTCTCTCATTCAAATTCCGGTTGGGGCGTATCGGGCGCGTAATTGGTTGAAGGGGTATTTGCATAATTAGAAGCACGCCGATTAATGGCGTGCTTTTTTTAAAGGAGTTAAATTATTAAAAGCGAAATAAATACATATTCTTATATAAAAGGAGAGTTTGAATTGAGTATTTTACAAAGATTAATCGAGCAAGCGAAAAATCCTCGTGGAACAATTGGTTCCTCTATGCTTTGCATTATGAATGCTGCGCATATGAGACTAACAAATTGGGCTTTACAAAAAATACATATACGTGAAGATGCAGTTATTTTAGATATTGGTTGTGGAGGTGGGAAAACAATACAGACTCTTTCAAAACGAACTCCGCTTGGGAAAATATACGGGATCGACTACTCCAATCAAGCTGTTGAAAACTCAAAGAAAGCAAATATGAAGGATGTCAAAGCAGCGAAAGTAATTATTCATCAAGCAAGCGTCTCCTCTATTCCATATCATCCGGACTTCTTTGATCTCATTACCGCTTTTCAAACCCACTACTTTTGGCCTGATGTTGAGAATGATATGAAAGAAGTATTTCGCGTCTTAAAACCGAACGGAGCCTTTTTACTAGTCGCTGAAACTTTCAAAATTCAATATCATATGGATAAATTTAAGACGACCGAAGAATTAGTAAACCTTTTTTATAAGACGGGATTTACAAGCGTGAAATGTTACGAAGAAAGAGGGTGCCTTTGCGTAATAGGAAATAAGTAAAAAAGCAGACCATTAGGGGTCTGCTTTTTCACTAGATTACTTTAAAAATACTCTTAATTTGTCTTGCAAATAACCAGTTTTTCGTACCGTAGTTATCATTCAGACTATCTAAACTGATAGATTGTCCGTTAGCAAACTTTAATTCTAACGTTGTATTTTTATCATTTGTTTTTAAGTTACTATTTGTAATATCATCATACTTTAATTTCCCAATCTCAATATACTCTTCCTTCTCTTCTCCGATAACGACGTGATCTTGGAAGAAAAACAATACTTCTACTTTCTTACCGAAACAAAATACGTTTTTCGTATAAATTAATGTCGCGTTATCAAGTCCGACACATACTTCTTTCATCTCTTCAACAACGTTTCCTAAGTCTTCTTCGTTTCTTGCATTTGATTCAGCAATCCATTCTTCGATTGTATTCATGTTAATTGCCATACTGTGCCCCCTGGTTCGTTCATTGCTTTATTAAAAAATAAATACTATATGACAATATAAGCGATACGTACTATGTTTTCAAGGGTGAACGGTATATTCGAAATAAAGTGAAACTTTATTTATTCCCCTTTAACGAAAAAAATAGCACTTAAAAAGTGCTATTCCGCTCGCCTTGCTGCTTGTTGAATTGGATCCCAAACGCTGTTATATGGTGGTGCGTAACTTAAATCAACATCTTCTAAATCGTGAATGCTCATTTTATTGAAAAGTGCCATTGCGATAACATCAATACGTTTATCTACACCTTCTTCTCCAATTACTTGTCCGCCTAATAATTGTTTCGTATCGGCGTGATATAGTAATTTCAAGTGAAGTGGCGAAGCACTTGGATAATAGCCCGCCATATTTGTTGAATCTACTTTGACCGTCTTATACGGGATGTTTAGCCCTTTCGCTTCTTTTTCATTTAAGCCTGTTCTTGCGAGCGTCAGATTCATAAATTTAATAATGCCTGTACCTAACGTACCTTTGAATGCTCTTCGTTTATCAACCATATTGAGTCCGGCAAGTCGCCCTTGTTTATTCGCAGTCGTTCCAAGCGGGATATGGTCATGCATTTCCTTTATTACATGGTAATGCGTTGCACAATCCCCTGCTGCATATACGTCTTGTACATTCGTTTGCATATAAGCATTTACTTCAATTGCACCTTTAGGATTTTTACGTATATTTGTCCCTTCAAGAAAATCAGTATTTGACTGTACACCGACAGATACTAAAACGAGATCTGTTTTATACGTACCTTTATCTGTTTCAATTTGTTCGACTCTTTCTTTTCCTTTAAACGCTTTTACATTCTCATTTGTTAAAATTTCAATATTATGTTTGTCTGCTTCTTTATGTATATATTCCGCCATATCAGCATCATAAATTGTGCCAATATGATCGTTTCGCTCAATCATTCTTACTTTCTTACCAAGTTCGACGAATGTTTCTGCCATCTCTAGACCAATCGCACCACCGCCAATAATCGTTACGTGCTCAACGCTATTTGTTTGTAATGTGTCTACTATACGCTCAGCATCCGGAATTGTTTTTAAAAGATGAACACCTTGTAAATCTTTACCTTCCCAATCCGGCATAACAGGGCGTACGCCAGTCGCAATTAATAAACGGTCATATGAAAATTCAAATACATCTTTCGTCTTCGTATGTACTGCATATACAATTTTCTTTTCTGTGTCTACTTTCGTTACTTCATGACGCACTTTCGCATCAATTCCATATTTATCACGAAACGTTTTTACATCGCGTGCAATTAACTTTTCAGTAGAGGCGATAACACCACTAATCACATACGGTAATCCGCACTGAGCGTATGAATAGATTTCACCTTTTTCTAACGTTACAACATTTGCAATTTCATCGTTTCTAACAATTTGCATTGCTGCACTCATACCTGCTGCATCTCCGCCAATAATGACATAGTTCACTTTACCACTCCTTCTTTTTTACATACTCTTTACGATTTCCATATTTTATAGAAATAACACCTACTTCTATTGTAAAGAATGTGCATTTCATCTACAAATTTGGTGCACAAACCTATGCTTGAATAGGTATCCGTCGTGTCTTATAAACAACATGTGTAATATGCTATAACAGAAGCAATTGAAAGTAGGTGAAATATACATGTGCCCTGGCCTTCTCGCCCAAACTCCAGAGGAACCGCAAGAACCGAAAGCCGCCACGCCACTTGACCAAGAATTTTCCATTAACGCAACAATATACAGCGCTCGTGCTTGGTTGTCTGACAATGATACTTACGCTCAAGATATTTGGAAAGGCACTCGCTTCGCTTCAGCATCACATGCTGGTAAGTCCATATTTCCAAGTGGTACTATTAAAGTGATTAACTTATCTTCAGATACAATAACAGTTACTACATCAGGAGAGGCAGATCATACTCTCAAAACAGTCGTACCACCCCATTCTGAAGTGGCTTTATCACCCAGTTCGTTATCCGCTGTACAGGCTAGTACATCCGGAAAGGCAAGTAAAGTCACATTCCTCTTCCACATCTTTTTCTCAAGGGATCCTGGTTCAGATAAAAAACCATAAAAAAGGTACAGTAATATACACTGTACCTTTTTCACGTACTCTATTCTCTTGATTTAATCAGTTCAACATTATAAGATTCCACACTCGTTAACGTTCCCGTAAAATACGGATTCTCTCTATACCAAGACTGTTTTGAAAAGTACGCTTGCATATCTTTCGTTTGAAAAATATGTCCATGTCTTGCGTATATTTCATTTCTAGCAATTTTCAACTGTTCTTTCGATAAATATGTTAAGTCCGCACTCGTTAATTTTCGAATATCACTATCAGGGAAGATGAAACCATTATATACATACCCCGTCGCAGGCGGCGGAGTAACATTGTAAACAACTGTTTTTTCTACACTTTTCTTTTGAAACGGAAGATTATAAGCCGAAAGTGCTGTTACCGTTTCTACTTTCGTCGTTTCCCTTCCACTTTCTCCATTTCGTTCTAAATAAATCGCCGCACTTCCATCAGTCGCTATCGGTCCCCACCTAATTTCTTCTCCGGTCAACGCTGTAACTGGCTTTTGATTCACGTATAATGTCGCACCAGGCGCATTCGTTTGAACTGTAATATATTGCCCTTGCAGTGTTAAATCTATCGTTACATTATTTTGACTTTGTTTCATAAGTACAACCTTTTCCTCACGTAATAGTTTTACATAGTCATTTTTATATTCTGCTTGAAATACTTGAGTTCCTGGAAGAAACGGTCCATATTGCTTGTCAAACTTTTTATCATTTGTTTTATCAATTTCTTTTCCGTTCAATTTTAAAGATGTACCTTTTTCATTTGTAAGCAGAGTCGTATAATACGTCTTCGCTTTCAATTTATACCGATCAAATAAAACGAAATACTTCCCGTCTTTCGTTAAAGAAAAATCTGCTCTTTCTATTCCATCCCCTTGTTTTTCACCTTGCCTCAAATATTCTTTCAATTCATTCACGTAAGATGGATTTTCTTTTATATATGAAAATAGAGGCGTTACACTCTCTCTCGTTACAATAACGGCTGGATCATCTGTCGTGACAATCTCAGCTAACTTCTCTCCGTCCCTCTCTTGTAAAACAGTAATAATTCTCTCTACTTGCGATGATTGTGAGTAATATGAAGATCCATACGCATATAATCCGCCCAATACTATAATAAAAAATGTTAAAAGTGTAATTCCAATTATTGTCCCTTTGCTCATTTTTTGCTTCTTTACTACAGGATTCCCCCTCTTCGTCCCGCAGTTTTGACAAAATTGCACACCGTCTTCAAAATGAATCCCACACTTTGTGCATACATTCATCCGTTCAACCACCTTTTCGTTAGAAGCCAGTTAATCCCTGTGTAAAGGTTTGAATTATCGTGTTAATGTAAGACCAAAACACAATAAACGTTGCAATTCCAATTAAAACATTTGCGATAAGAAGTGTGTACACAGGATCTAATCCACCGTTATCTAGTTTTAATATAGCTACAATTATACTAATTACCATATACGTTGTAGCTATCCATAGTAATATTGGTAAGAAAAAGATTAATAAGAAACTAAAAAGAAAAGAAAGAACTAGTATAGCAATAGCTGGCGTCGCTATCGTCCCCCATATGCCGCATGCTTCAAGAAAAGAAAAAGATGATTTCATCATCTTACCACTTACAAAAATAATAAATCCGACAAATAAAGTTAAAATTAATAAAAAGAAAAAGACCATTACAGATTCTCCAAAGAAAGTAGGAGTAGATACATCTGGCACTAATGTCCTCGTAACAGTCGCCGCTGTGCTCATCATTCTATAAAAAATACATGCTCCTAAAAAGCAAATAAGCACAAGACTTACAATTCCATTTCGCACTTCAATATTTCCACTTTTCATAATGGTCGTTGGTGATTTAAAAGCATTTTTGAAGAACTGAAAATAGCCACTTGCAAATTGTTTCGCTTGCTCTACCGTTTCATTTGGGCGAGTTTCCTTTACTTGTGCCGCGCTCGATAGTTGCCCTTCTTCCTGCACACCACTTACTACTACTTCTTCCGATAACGAATGTCCACAATTCCCGCAAAACTTTGCTTCCGCTGCATTTTCTGTTTGACACGCCGTACATTTCATTCTCTCATCCCTCCTTAAGCATATACCTTATAGGGTGTTACAAATTCAATATATGACTTTGTACATAAAACATGACTACAAGAAAAAGAATATGAAATCCTTCTTTTAAACGAAACTATGCGTGCTAGTAATATAGAAAAATAATGTTATTATGAAACAGAGCAACTAACATTTTTAACAGATTGGATGAAGACAATGGAATTTGTAAACTCGATTTTTCAAACACTCCTTACAAGCGTGATCCAATTATTTTCTTTAATTGGTGTCATCATTGTAATTGGATTTATATTAGGTTATTTAGAATCTCTCACACGAACGTATTGGTCGAGAGCTTTCGGAAGGACAGGCTTTCTTTTGACTGCATGGATCGGTGTCCCTATTCATGAACTTGGACATGCAATTATGTGTCTATTATTTCGTCATAAAATTGTAGCAACGCAGTTCTTCCCGACAGATACAAGTCAGGGAGCTTTAGGTTACGTACAACATCAATACAATCAAAAAAGCATATATCAACGAATCGGGAATTTCTTTATCGGCATCGGTCCTATTATTTCTGGTATTACTGCCTTAATCCTTTTAATGCGCTATTTCGTACCAGAGTCATATTCTTTATTTAATACGACTCTTGAAACAACGATTGCATCGACTTCTATTAACTTAGACATGATCCAAAACATGTTTTTATCAACATTCTTTTTATTAAAGAGCTTGTTTACAATGAGCAATTTATTAACCCCTTCTTTTTGGTTATTTTTATTTATAGCTATTTGTATTTCCGCACATATCGCTTTAAGTAAACCAGACATTAAAGGATCAATAGACGGCGTCATCGTCATGTTTATCATGTTATTTTTATTCAATATAATTGCAGGACTTTTTCAGTACGACAGTAACCAACTCATCGGAAAAATGATGAAGTATAATATGTATCTCATCGCGTTTTCTAGTGTGGCGCTTCTTTTCTCTTGTATTTCTACACTTGTGAGTTTTGTGTTTTATAAAATAAGAGGAGGGCGTTCATTGTGAACGCCCTCTTCTTATTAGTTATTTCTCTTATAATCACAATGCTCAACCGGCACACGAGCATGCCCTTCTTCATCCGTACACCATGACTGTGACTGAAAGGCAAGAAAAATACCAATCCACTCTTCCTTCTTCTCAAAATGAATGAGCAAACCACCGTCTTGCCATTTGCCATCATCACCTTGCCATTTCTCTACATTCCCTTGGTTCATATGAATATCATGTATACCATTTCCAGGTGTAAAGTGGAAATACGAATCCGGAACCTCTTCTTCTGGTCCCCACCTTTCACCAAACGCATAAATAATCGCCTTTTCTTCTATTGCTCGCTTTATATAACGTTCTATTTTTTCATTTAAATCATTATCCACTCCTGCTTTTTCAGCAGGTAAAGGAATCATTTGCTTCGAATCAAATAAATTACCTCTTACATAATCTAAAGCAACTTTCGGTTCGTTATTTTTCACTTCTGTAAAACCAAACGGTAACGTCGGTAAAATATGAATCGCCTCTGATCGAATATCGTCGCTCGCAAAATATAAAACTTCTGACGGATAACTTTGCGATTTCACGTTAATTGCAATGCGATAATCTACTCCTGCTTCACCTTGTAAATGAACTTGATAATGAGGTGTTTTGCCTTTTCCAATCTTAGATTGTATAACTGTACCTTTTAATACACCGTAGTTTTTTAAGGGCATACCTTTCATCTCCTATTCATTTAGTAGAAGCTTTTCATATTTAAAACATTATCCAGTCATAAAGAAAATCCTCCTATGTTAGGAGGATTTTTAATTTCTCAATATATACCAAAAGAAAACTTCCACTACTACAAGCAACACCGCACCAAAAATCATTAACGTCGTCTTCTTTAATAGTTCGTTTTCACGATACGGAATATTACATAAATAAGCACCAAGTGTAATCCGTGATGGGCAAGCAATTGTCGCTACTGATGATGCGGTGTTTTGAAGTGTTGTGACGTATTGCCACGGAAGCGCTACGTTTTGTGCTGTTTGCATTTGGAGTTTAATAAACATCGCATTTGATCCTGCATTACTACCTGTTAAAAAGCCGCCAATTCCGCCAATGAATGGAGCAACGAAAACGAAAAAGGTGCCAAATGTTTCACCAGCTGTCTTTGCGAGCAATGAATGCATACCAGATGCCCCCATTAGCTCTGAAATCGCAATAAACATTGTCGTTGTAATTGCGAATGGAATCCATTGTTTTATCGTTTGCGAGAGTGATTGTTTAATAATATTAGATGGAATGCGGAAGAAAATGATTGTAAATAAACAAGTCATGGCGAGCCAAAACCCTGGCGAATATAGTAGCTCTAGTTTGTAAGAATATGATTTTAAATCGAGAACTGCATATGACCTGAGCAGATCATGTAATGCTGGAACGAGGCGAGAAAGTAAAATACAAACCGTTAAAAAAATATAAGGGCTAATAATTTTTATAATGGATACTTCTCTCTCCGTAGCCGCCGCATGTTCTGTTAAAAGGTTTTGCTCACCTTTTCCTTTTAATTTAATGATTAAAAAGCCAAATGAAATTGTAACGATAGAACTTAATATTCCTGCTAGTTCAACACTTACGTATGCGTTAGAAAGATAGATTCCGAGAGAAAATAATAGAAAGAATCCTATCCCTTCCTTCCACTTTTCTATAACTGCCTGAAAGCCACCGACAACGTATAAGGAAAGGATGATGAAGTACGCAAAAATTGGAATGCTTAATAATGCTGTATTTGTACCAAGAGTTGTGAGTGGCATGTTGATAAGCTGAGAACCGATAATCGTACCTGTTGCCATTGCACCCCATGAACTAGCTAGTAAGCCGATAAATGAGAGCAGTACAGCTTGAAATGGTTTATAGCCTAATGAAAGAAAAATAGGTGCTGCGACCATAAAACCAATTCCGAACCCACTTACTGATTCAATAAGTGGACAAATTCCAAAACACATAAGAAGCATTTGTAATAATCGATCGCGCGTGACTTGTTCTAGAAATCTCGCTACTTGATCGATGTATCCCATTTTGTTCATGAGGTGAAATAAAAAAATACCGAAAAACAAAACGTATCCAACAATAAAACAAATTAACCACCCTTTAATCGTTGCGTGTACAGTTTCACTTATCCCTAATTGAAACGTTGGCGAGAGTAAAACGATTCCGACAGAAACGGCATAAGAGATTAATGAAGCTCTTAATGACGTTTGTTTAAACAAAAACAAACAAATAAAAATCATCATAATCGGGATAAGTGCCAACAATATGGCCATGCTATCATCTCTTTTCGTAAAAAATGCAATTTTTAACTATTATATAACAGATATTGTAATTTCCAATTAATTTTATAACAGCTCTTTTTTTGAATCAATCCCATTTTCTTTTATCCTGAAAAACCGTCTGCTGTCCAATCATTTTTTCTAGTACAACAAACACAATATAAGCACATATTACTTGCAATACAATATTCCCAAGTTTTATTAATTCAAATGAATGGATCCATTGGAATAATTCATTTAATAATACAATCGAAACGATACTAAATAGTTCTATACTAACCGAAAATATACATACTTCGAAAATAGATTGCTCTTGAATCCGATTTAGGTTAGAGAAGATGAATAAGTACCCTAGAAACAGAGCTAGTAATTCTATTTTCGTCATGCTAATTAGCCAAGCGTATAGTGGTACGGTTAAAAGAAGATATAATAGTTTCCGTCTTAGCATGCCTTCTCACCTCTAATTTATAAGTGTTTTCTGTATATTTTAACACTTTTCACATAAAAGAAACAGAAGAGACTTATGCCTCTTCTGTTTCTTTTACTGCATGTATTAACTCACATATTTCTTCGTGCATTTCATTTTCTAAAAGCTCAATGACTTTACTTCCAACGACAACACCGTCACATATTGTAATCATTTCTTCTATTTGCTCTCGTGTTGAAATACCGAATCCTGCAACAACTGGTAAGTGAACGTGTGATTTTACTTTTTCCAAGTAACTATGAATCTCGTCCTTAAAGTTTTGACGTACTCCCGTTACGCCCGCTACTGTAACGGCGTAGACGAATCCTTGTGATTCACTCGTAATTTTCTTGATTCGTTCAATTGGGCTTGTTACAGTTACGAGTGGAATTAAAGCTATTTTCGCCACGCGAAGGAGCGGCGCAATAATATGTTGTTCTTCATACGGTAAGTCTGGAACGATAATGCCATCCACACCTGCTTCAAGACAGCTCTCGATGAAACGTTCTTTTCCGAATGCTAGTACTGGATTTAAATATGTCATGAGTACAAATGGAATTTGAACTTCTTGCCTCACTTCTGCTAATGCATGAAAAATCCCTTTTAATGTTACACCGCTATCTAGCGCACGTTTTCCTGCTCTTTGAATAGTTGGACCGTCTGCGACTGGATCTGAAAACGGAATACCGATTTCAACGATGCTTGCTCCTGCTTCATCTAGAAAACGGATTCTTTCTTTTAACTTTTCAAGTCCACCATCTCCGCCCATTACGTACGGAATAAATGCTTTCTTGCCATTTTCAAACGCTTCTTTAATTTTTTCTACTCCCATTTTTTACACCTCTCCCATATAACGTTTTATACTCTCTACATCTTTATCACCGCGGCCAGATAAGCAAATGACAAGACCTTCGTCTTTCTTCATTTTCGGCGCTAATTTTAAAGCGTATGCGACAGCATGTGAGCTTTCTAACGCCGGGATAATCCCTTCTTTTTTCGTTAATAATTGAAACGCGTCTAACGCTTCGTCATCTGTGATTGAATGATAAGAAACGCGTCCAATATCTTTTAGTAAACTATGTTCTGGTCCAACACCTGGGTAATCCAGTCCTGCCGAAATAGAATGCGCTTCTTGAATTTGTCCTTCTTCATTTTGCAGAAGATACATCATCGATCCGTGTAAAACACCGACGCTTCCTTTCGTTAAAGTAGCTGCGTGCTTTTCTGTATGAACACCTTTTCCAGCTGCTTCTACGCCGTAAAGGGCAACTTCTTCATCGTGTACGAACGGATAAAACATTCCCATTGCATTACTACCACCACCAATACAAGCAACGACTGCTTCTGGTAATTTTCCTTCTAACGCTTCGTATTGCTTTTTCGTTTCTTTCCCAATTACACTTTGGAAATCACGAACAATTTGCGGAAATGGATGTGGTCCGAGAACTGATCCCATAATGTAGTGCGTATCGTGTACATGTGAAACCCAGTAACGAAGCGCCTCGTTCACCGCATCTTTTAACGTGCCGCTACCTGCCGCTACGCTTTCTACTTTCGCTCCGAGTAATTCCATTCGGAACACGTTTAATTTTTGTCGTCTCACATCTTCTTCTCCCATGAAGATGACGCATTCTAAACCGAGAAGTGCACATACAGTAGCTGTTGCAACTCCGTGTTGTCCTGCTCCTGTTTCAGCGACAACTTTTTTCTTACCCATTCTTACCGCAAGAAGTGCCTGACCGATTGTATTGTTAATTTTATGAGCTCCCGTATGGTTCAAATCTTCACGCTTTAAATAAATCTTTGCTCCGCCGCAATACTTCGTCATATTTTCAGCGAAATAAAGCGGTGTTTCTCTTCCAACGTACGTTTGTAAATAATGATTTAATTCCTTTTGAAACGCTTCATCTTGCATCGCTTCTTTATACGCTTCTTCTAGTTCTAGTACGGATTGCATTAACGTTTCTGGAACGTATCGTCCTCCGTATATACCGTAATGACCTTTTTCATCTGGATATGCGTAGTTCATTTTGAACACTCCTTCGCTTTTTTAATAAATTGTTTTATTTTCTTTAGATCTTTCTTTCCTTCTGTCTCTACTCCGCTGCTCACATCGATCATATATGGCTGAACGGTTCGAATTGCTTCTTCTATATTAAGGATGTTTAATCCGCCAGCTAATATCGTTTTCTCTCGCAACTCGTTTGGCATATGTGCGAGTAACTCCCATGAGAATGTCTTTCCGTTTCCTCCGTGGAACTTTTCTTTCGGGCTATCAAATAACAGATAATCTGTATCGTATTTTTTCGCACATTCAATATCTTTCTCTAAAGCTACTCCTACTACTTTTATAGACGGAATATTCAATCTTCTAATTTGATGATTGTCTTCATCCCCATGCAATTGCACATGCGTTAACCCGCACTCCTCTGCAATTTTCTGGATCACTTCTACCGATTCATTTACGAAAACACCGACCTTGAAAACGTGGGCTGGAATTTCCCCAATAATTTCTTTCGCTTGCCCTGGAGTGATTTGGCGTTTACTTTCTGCAAAAACGAATCCGATTGCATCTGCGCCGTATTCGCAAGCTCTTTTCGCTGTTTCCATATCAGTGATGCCGCAAATCTTCACTTTCATATGCCCACCTTACAGTCTTCAAAAAAGGTACTGATAGAAGATGATGTCATAAGCGCTTCTCCGACTAATACGCCTTTGGCACCAGCTCGTTTGACTCTGATGATATCTTCTTTTGAATGAATACCACTTTCACTAATCCAAAGCAGATTTTCCTCATTCAGTCGTTTTCCGAGTTTTTCAGTTTGGCTTAAATCTACTTCAAACGTTTTTAAATTACGGTTATTAATTCCGATAACGTGCGGATTTAATCGGGTTGCAATTTCTAATTCCTTTTCATCATGAACTTCAACAATCGCTTCTAATCCCATTTCTAGTACGTAGTTATAAAGCTCTTTTAATTTCTCTTTTGACAATGCTGCAACGATTAATAAAATAAGATCTGCACCAGCTTCATAAGCTCTATCAATTTGAATCTTATCAATTATAAAATCTTTACATAAAAGAGGAATGTTACTTTCTGCTCTTGCCGTTTGTAAGTCGTGAAACGATCCTTTAAAAAATTGACCGTCTGTTAAAACAGAAACCGCTCCAGCGCCGCATTCTTCATATGTTTTTACTTGTTTTGGTACATCAACGTGTAAGTTTATATCGCCTTTTGATGGAGACGCTCGCTTTACCTCGGCGATTACAGTAAACTGCTCTAAAGCTTTTACAAGTGAGTGTGTTTTCCTTTTTTCTTTCACTGGTGAATATGTTTCATATAACTCCGCAACTTCTACTTTCTTCTGCTCTACAATTTTGTCTAAAATCGTCCCCACTTTAATTCACCCTTTCTAATTTTTCATGGCTTGCTGTAATTAATAAGTTTAATTTTTCTAATGCTTTTCCGGAGTCAATGCTATGTGCCGCTAGTTTAATTCCTTCTTCAATCGTTTCCGCTTTTCCGTTTGCGAAAAGAGCAAGCCCTGCATTTAGTAAAACGGTATCGCGGTATACACTTTTTTCTCCGCTCAATACTCCGAGCGTAATTTTTGCATTTTCTTTTGAATTTCCGCCTCTAATTTCCTCATTTTTCACTCTTGAAAAACCGTAGTTTTCTGGTGCAATACTCATTTCAATTATTTCATTGTCTTTTAAAATAGCGACGCAGTTTTCTCCTTGTAATGATGCTTCATCTAAAAATCCACTTCCGTTTACGACGAGCGCTTGTTTTCTGCCTAGTTTCTGCAATACTTCCGCTACCGGCAATAACATATCTCGTTTATAAATACCGACAAATTGTGTTTCTAAATTAACCGGATTCGTCAGCGGTCCAATTAAGTTAAAGATCGTCGGAACGTTTAATTCTTTTCTTATTTTCATAATGCGTCTTAATGCTGGATGCATCGCTGGTGCAAATAAGAAGGCAATCCCTACATTTTCTAATAAGTAGTCAATCTCACCTGGCGTACAACTAATGTTTACACCGAGTTCTTCTAATAAATCAGCACTTCCTGTTTTACTAGAAACAGCGCGGTTTCCATGTTTCGCAACCTTTACACCAGCTCCGGCAAGTACAAATGCCGATGTTGTACTAATATTGAATGTTTGCGCACCGTCACCACCCGTTCCGCAATTGTCCATCGCGCCTTTTATATGATTTGAAAACGGTAATGCCTTTTCGCGAAGAGCACGAACGAGACCGTATATTTCTTCTGCTGTTTCGCCTTTCGCTTTCAGCAATACTAAGAAAGCTGCAACTTCACTTTCCAATATGTTGTCACTTAATAAAAGAAGTCCCGCTTCATACATTTCCTCTTCTGTTAAATGTTGTCCCTCTACTAACTTTCGAAGATAACTGTTCATACTCTCTCCTCCTCTTTCACTTCTGCTAAAAAGGCACGTATTAACTTTCCGCCTTCTTCTGTTGCAATTGATTCTGGGTGAAACTGTAATCCGAAGAGCGGATAATAGTTGTGACGAACTGCCATGATTTCTCCGTCATCCATCGCTGTCGCGAGTATGTCAAAACACTGCGGCAAACCATTTTGTGCTGCGACGAGTGAATGGTAACGCATCGCTGTTAGCGGCTGCGTAACGTACGAAAAGATTGACGTTCCGTTATGTTTCACACGCGATGTTTTTCCGTGTTTAATGCGCTCTGCTCTAACAATTTCTCCTCCAAATGCGGATATGATTGCTTGATGGCCAAGGCAAATTCCTAAGATGGGAACGTTCTTATAAAAGTGACGAATAACATCGATACAAATTCCAGCATCTTCTGGTTTTCCAGGTCCTGGTGATAGCACAATTCCTTTCGGCTTCATCTCCTCTAATTGTTCAATTGTTATTTGATCATTTCTTACTACAACAATTTCTTCCTCGTACTCGCCTAATAGTTGATACAAGTTATATGTGAATGAATCATAATTATCGATCAGTACAATCATTTCATAACCTCCAAAAGCGCTCTCGCTTTATTTAATGTTTCTTCATATTCAGCTACAGGGTCTGAATCGTAGACGATACCCGCTCCTGCCTGAACGTACGCTTTCTCATCTTTTACAACCATCGTTCGAATTGCTAGCGCCATATCAAGATTTCCTGAGAATGAAATATATCCAACTGCTCCGGCGTATACATTTCTTTTTTCATGCTCTAACGTATTAATAATTTCCATCGCCCTTATTTTCGGAGCGCCTGATACTGTGCCGGCTGGTAAACAATACGCTAATGCATCAAATCCACTCATTTGTTTTCGCAATGTTCCGTAAACTTCAGATACAATGTGCATAACGTGAGAGTATTTCTCTACTTTCATATATTTATCTATTGTCACAGAGCCAATTTCACTTACTCTGCCAATATCATTTCGGCCTAGGTCCACAAGCATCATATGCTCCGCCCGCTCTTTCTCATTTCCTAACAGTTCTTTTTCGATTTCCTCATCTTCCTGCTTCGTTTTCCCTCTCGGTCTCGTGCCGGCAATTGGATTTGTCATTACCTTATCATCTCTTACTGATAGTAAACTTTCTGGCGAAGAGCCCAGTACAACATAATCTTGAAAATCGATATAGAACATATATGGTGATGGATTTGCAATTCGAAGTTTCCTGTATAATGCAAATGGATCTCCTTTACATTCACTTTGCAAACGCTGGGATAATACAACTTGAAAAATATCTCCGGCCCGAATGTATTCTTTCGCTGTTTCCACCATTTCACAAAATTCTTTTTCCGTTACTGAAGAAGTGAATGCTAAAGATGATATTACTTCACTCACCTTCTCTTCTTCTACGTTTAGCACTTCCTCTTTGTATCGTTGCAATCTCTCGTATACTTCCTCATAAGAAGCTGATTCATCTTCCTTGCATACATATACAAACGATAGTTTTTGGCGTAAATGATCGTAAACGATAAACTCGCGATACAGTAAAAGGTGTACTTCTGGAATATTTAATGGATCATGTAAGTCTACTCCTATATTTTCATACTGCCGAATTACGTCATAGCCGATATAACCAACTGCTCCTCCGCAAAATGGGAATGGACTTTCTACTAGCGATGGTGCGATTACCTCTTCTAACACTTGCAGTACGTTACCTTGCAGCTTTTCTTTTTGCCCATACATCGTTCGCTCTACTTCTACGCCAACACTTTTCACTTCTCCATAAGGATTACATCCTAAGCAAGAATAGCGTCCTTTATCTTGATGAAGCTGTGAGCTTTCTAGTAAAAACTTCTTCTTCCCTTTCATACGTCTATATAAAGAAATTGGCGTAATGCTATCTCCTTCTTCTTCAGCGATTACTAAAAATGTTTTTCCTTGTTCTTTTTGCTTCATAAATTCTTCTTTCGTCATCATGCCTTTCACCTCACTCTGAAAAATAAAAAAGTCCCCTACATATCGAAATATGTAGAGGACGATAAATTTACCGTGGTACCACCTCAGGTTGGATGCAAAAGCATCCCGCTTTATTCAGGTACAAAATATATACCTTATCCTTGTAACGGCGGAACCCGGGTTGCCTACTGAATAGAAATTGTTCAGCATACCTCTCGTAAGCCCATTCCGTATATGGCACCGTACCGGGCTCCCACCTGCCCCCGGCTCTCTGTAACGTCTCCAAGTATACGTACTCTTCTTACTTAAACGATTTAACTTATTTAATTTTTATAGTGCGTTCAACAATTTTTTGTACACAAAAAGGGAGTACTCATCCTATAAAAAGGACGGGTACTCCCGTGGTGCCACCTTAATTCGTTACGAATGTAACGCACTTTGCCGTATCAAAAAATAATACGTGTCTCTTGTATCGATGAGATCATGTCGCCAAAGCCTACTTCTTTCGTTTCGGTTTGGAAGCTCCGAAGCCCATTCCACATCAATCCCATACTGATTCGCACCAACCATCAGCTCTCTGACATGTTCATCATGTGTACTCTTCTTCATCAACGCTTGCATTTTTTTAAGTTGCACTCATTATATTCCTCATATTTCTAATAAGTCAATACTTTTTCCGAAAAAAATATTATTTCTTCGTTCGATATTATATTGACAAAACAACCTGTTTTTATGTAAAAATAATAAATACTCTATTAAAATTAAGGTTTTTTGCCAGAAAGTTATATATCCCAAAAGTAAATAGATGTCAAAAAACGCTTAAATTTCAGAAAATTCTTATTTGCGCATGGATTTTTCTGAATAATCATGATAGATTATAAATATGCAAAATGCATCAAAAGACATGACAAAAGGAAGGGGAACTACATGAGTACGCAGATGTTAACTTTAACTTCTATCTCTATTTACATGCTCGGGATGTTAGTAATCGGCTATTTCGCCTACAAACGAACGTCCAACTTAACAGATTATATGCTTGGCGGGCGTACACTAGGCCCCGCAGTAACAGCATTAAGTGCTGGAGCATCCGATATGAGTGGTTGGCTTTTAATGGGATTACCCGGTGCAATGTTTAGCGTTGGATTAAGTAGTAGTTGGATTGCGATCGGCCTAACACTAGGCGCATACGCAAACTGGCTTTATGTCGCTCCTCGCTTACGTACCTACTCTGAAATTGCAAACAATTCTATTACTATCCCAGAATTTTTGGAACACCGCTTCCACGACAAATCTCACATGCTACGCTTAGTATCCGGACTTGTTATTATGATTTTCTTTACTTTCTATGTAGCTTCAGGACTCGTTTCAGGGGCTGTATTATTTGAAAATTCATTTGGTATGAACTATCATGTTGGATTATTCATTGTAGCAGGCGTTGTTGTAGCTTACACATTATTTGGTGGTTTCTTAGCTGTAAGTTGGACAGACTTCGTGCAAGGAATCATTATGGTAGTTGCTCTTATTCTTGTTCCTATCGTAACAATTATGAATGCAAACGGACTTGGACCTGCATTTGATACAATTCGATCTGTAGATCCAACACGTTTAGATATTTTTAAAGGTGCCTCCACTTTAGGAATTGTTTCCTTATTCGCATGGGGCCTTGGTTATGTTGGACAACCTCATATTATCGTACGCTTTATGGCAATTTCTTCTGTAAAAGAACTTAAAAGCGCACGAAGAATTGGTATGAGCTGGATGATTTTCTCTGTTGTTGGAGCTATGTTTACTGGTCTTATCGGTATTGCCTACTATTCACAACAAGATTTGACATTATCTAACCCAGAGACAATTTTCCTTGAGCTTGGAAAAATTTTATTCCATCCACTTATTACTGGATTTTTATTAGCAGCGATTTTAGCTGCAATTATGAGTACAATCTCATCTCAGCTTCTCGTTACTTCAAGTGCTGTAACAGAAGACTTATATCATACATTCTTTAAACGTTCTGCTTCTGATAAAGAGCTTGTATTTGTCGGTCGTATGGCTGTTCTTGGTATCGCCTTAGTTGGGTGCGCATTAGCGTTTAAACAAAATGATACGATTTTGGCTCTTGTTGGATACGCTTGGGCTGGATTTGGTTCTTCATTCGGACCAGCTATTTTATTAAGTCTATATTGGAAACGTATGACGAAATGGGGCGCGCTTGCTGGTATGATTTCTGGTGCCGCGACTGTTATTATATGGACTCAATTTAAATTCTTAACAAACTTCTTATATGAAATGATTCCTGGTTTCACAATTAGTTTACTAGCAATCATAATCGTTAGTTTACTAACACAACCTTCAAAAGAAGTTGAAGAGCAATTTGAGGATTTCGAAAAACAACATATTCATAATCTCTAAAAAGAAAGCTCTGCTGTTACGATAACAGCAGAGCTTTCTTTTTACCGCATTTCGACAATATTCTTCTCAAATTTAACAATTTCTTTATGTTTCGTTAAATTTACTATAACATTCTTCCTTTATATTATTAGTATCGACACCTATACAGAAAGGGGACTCCACCAATGTTAGCAGCTTTCCAGCAAAAGCATATAAGAAAATTTTCACCTATCACAAATACTTCTGCTTCTTGTTTAAACATTCAACCTAATCCACCCAAAATTTCAATTGCTCCTTCTGTTATTTCAGTTATCGGTGTTCATATGGGAAAAAATAAGTTAAAAATAAAAACTGGGCAAAGTACTGAGTTATCAGCTTCCGTTTTGCCAATGCAAGCGACGAACCAAGAGCTTATTTGGACAAATATGAATTCTGATGTCATCACAATATATCCAAAAGGTGATACGGTAACGATTACTGGAAAAAGTGCAGGAAGAGCAGTTGTTATTGTCACAACTGCTGAAGGAAAATTCCGCGACTTATGTGTCGTTCACGTACAACCTTATATGACAAATCCAAAGTAAAAGAGTGGCTTCATAGCCACTCTTTTACTTCATTTCAATGTGCGGAGTTTTACTTTTCACAAGATTAATAAACTGTTCTTTATTTGGTTCTGGTGCAAAAACTTAAGGACAATTGCAATGAATCTATAAATCTTGGACATACTGTTACTATTACTTTAAAAAGGGTGCGTGATTGGTATGGAAAAGGAAAATGTATTCAAATGGAAGCATTATCAGCCTGATATTATTTTGTTAACAGTAAGATGGTACCTACGGTACAACCTCAGTTTTCGTGATTTGGTGGAAATGCTAGAAGAACGGGGGTTATCCATTTCTCATACAACGATTATGCGTTGGGTTCATCAGTATGGTCCTGAATTGGACAAACGAATCCGTCGTCACCTCAAACAAACAAATGACTCTTGGAGAGTCGATGAAACATATATCAAAGTAAAAGGTCAATGGATGTATCTGTATCGTGCTGTTGATTCGAAAGGAAACACAATTGATTTTTCCCTAAACAAAACAAGAGACCAGAAGGCTGCAAAGCGCTTTTTCAAGAAAGCTTTGCGGTCTTTTCATGTTTCAAAGCCACGTGTTATAACAGTCGATAAGAACCCGGCTTATCCTATAGCAATTGAGCAGTTGAAAAAAGAAAAAAGCATACCTGATGGTATGCAACTTAGACAACAAAAGTACTTGAATAACATAGTAGAACAAGATCATCGCTTTATAAAGAAGCGAATCCGTTCTATGCTAGGGTTCAAATGTTTTGACACAGCTACATCCATTCTTTCTGGAGTAGAAGCCATGCATATGATTAAAGAAGAGCAGCTTGATTTACGGGACCAGTCTGTCCAAAATCAGAAAGAATTCATCCATCAATTGTTTGGACTTGCAGCATAAGATACGATTCCGTTAGGAATATATGTGCTTTATTCTCTTGTATTTTATTTTTGCACCAGAACCATTAATAGAGAGTGACTGACATGTGAAGGAAGTTAATCAGGTTATCAATGTGGCCTCACCATACATGACCATCAACTTAAGAATTTTATAACGTCTCCAAAACAAAAAAACGAGTTGACTTCACATAAATAGCTTTGGGAAAATTATTTTTTTTTGTTTAGGGGGTACTTCAAGACCTTAGCTTGATGGACATGTGGCGGCATACCTAATTATCTTTTTCTCTATAAATAGAGTTTAGATTCATTCTAGCAAACGAAGATTTATCAACTTTCATCTTTTGGTATTTTGCTTCAAACGATGATCTTTCCCCACTTTTTTTCTTATCATTAGAAATAAAGCGTGTATTGTACTGTTCTTTTATACCTTGAATCATAAGGTGTAGAACAAATATTGAAATTGTAAAAAATAACAACGGAGCTAGTACAAGCCAAGGTGCCGTTAATAATTCATTTTTATTTAATCCAATTAAACTTGACCACTCATTCGTAAGTGAAAACACTTTTAAGTCACTTGACATTCGCCTTCCGCCAATCAAAATTTCAAAAAATGCTAAATGAATCAATAAAGTAAATAATTGAACAAACTGTTGCAGGAAAAGAATAACAAGTATTTCCTTTAAGTAAAGCCAAATATGCCTTCGAAACAAATAGAATTTTGAAGCCCCTAACAAAACTGAACTTATAATGTATTCATTTTTCATGAACAGATTTATTTCTTGACTAATATAAATAATAACCGGTGGTAACGTTACGATACAAAGGATAAAGAATTGTTTCCCAATAATAGACATGCTAAGCCCAGTTTGCTGGCTTTCCAACATTAATGGAGCCATCCACATAATACCCCACAGCACTGTTGGAATGAAGAAATAAGGTTTAAATACTTTTTGAACAAAACTTTGCAACTTAGATGGTGTATAGGCTAAAGCCCCACCTAATAATGTTCCTATTAGAATTTGAATAAGACAAATCCCCAAAACAAACAAGATAGTAAATTTCGCTCCAATGATCAATTGAAAAAACAAATTATATCCACTTCTATCTGAACCAAGTGGAGGCATAATTAACGGATTGAATGGTGCAGTTTGAATGACATCCCCATCTTCATTTTTTAATAACAGTTGCGTATTGGAATATAAATCTTTTCCAAACCATGTAAATAAATAACTGATGATTACAAGTCCTATAAAGTAGGAAACCCCGAACCAAAAACGTCTGGAACGAATAATGCTATGACTCATTTGCAATTCCTCCCGTAATACGATTTACTCGATAATGAACAGCTATGAATATTAAATAGAATGGAATAAATAACAGCAGTGTCCACCACACCATCGTTAAAGGAGTTAAAGCGCCTGGTTTCACCAAAAATGACATATATCCGTGAATGTTGAAAGCTGCCTCTACCATTAAAAGACTTGAAATCATAAATAAGAAAATAGATTGCAGATGATTGAGTAAGTGATACATTATATTTCGAAATAAATGAACAAATAAGATATATCTGTTACTTAACCCCTTTGCACGAGCAAATTCTACATAAGGTTTATGCTTTTCATCCAATAAGAACAGAACAATGATTCGAAAAAGATGAAGCGTAGGAACAATAGTCATACAAAGGATCGGTAGAAAATACACTTGCTTACCATTCATTGCATAAATATTAACTATATTTAACCCTGTTTGTTTAAATACCCATACGAAAAACAGTTGTAGTACAAATATTAATAACAAATCAGGAATGGATTCAATAAAAATTAAACACCGTTCAATTCCCTTTTTTATTCTAGAAGATGATAGTAAATAAAAAAATGAGAGACAAGTAGCAAATAAAACAGCCAAACAAGTGGATACAGCCAGAATAGTAATCGAATAAACATAAGGATCCAAAATATTTTCTAGGAAAGGGACTGGACGCATTAAGGTTCTATTAAAATATAAAATATCTGCTGGAGAACAAAGTTGTTGTAAATAAGCAATAAAACTAAGCGTGTTTCCTTTCAAAAAGATAAACGGTAGATAACTAATAACAACGATTACTACTATACAAATAAAAAATTCAATAATTTTCTCACTTAAAAACTTCTTCATTTCAACCCCCTTAATGATTGTCGAAAAATACACAATGTTTAAATAATTATGCCTAGAGATTTCCATACATTCAAATTTATCTTTTTTACTCCACTCCTCTTTCATTATTAAAATTTTGTTACGATTATAAAACATATGCCTCTAAGGGGGAGTGTCACATCGCAATCAGGCTAAGGTTTTACACTACCCAAAAAGCAAAAAAGGCGTTATCCTTTCTGTAAAATTATAAGAAAGGATGGCGTTTTTTTATGAATCTTTCAATTCTTGATGAACTTCAACCGATTGCTGAAGAATTACAACGACATATGTCTTCTCATGTTCTAGAACACCTAGCCAAAGAAAAAGGATTCGTCCAGCGAAAGAGTAAATATCAAGCACAGGAGTTAGTCGCTTTATGTGTATGGATGAGTCAAAGTGTAGTTTAGTTTAGAAAACTTTGCAACAGGACCATTCTGTATATGTCAAGTGAATATATGGATAGTTACTATTTATCAAGAGAGATTCGCACGTTAATTTTTATCTGTTTTATTTTTTGAATACTCTAAATCTTCATCTTCTACTTTTAATTCAGCAGAATTAGTAATTTCAATCATTCCTACTTGAGTTTGGAATCTATTTAGAAAATCAGTTACTAATTTAATTAATAAAAAGAAAACAATCATTTGAATAATCATACAAGTCCAAAGAAGATAATCAGACCAGTTCAAGTTCATCCCTCCTTTATTTGTTTTGCTAATTTTAAAAAGTTATTCATGCTCGAACGAATAAAAAATAGTGAATTTAAAATAGAAATAAAGAAAAGTAAAAAAATTGATATTAAGACTGATAGTACTGCATTACTATTAAAAATAAGATTAGGGTCTTTTGGATGAATTAATACAGCGTTTAAGCTGAGAAGATTTGTTTGGTTCTTTAAAAGAAAATAAACTACAGTTAATAAGACTATATTACGAAATACTAAAAACCAAGATAAATGGTGATTACCTGCTATTCCTCCACAACCACATGATATAGTGGTTCTTTTCTTTAATAAATTGATTACGATACCTGTAGTGTACAAAACTAATAAAATAAATAATACTAATCCGGAAATAACAGGAAATAAGCCTAGTAATAGCAAACTAGCACAAGAAAATTCTAAAATGACTTCAAAAATAGAAAAGGATTTTGCTAGTTTTTGAGGAATAATTTCATATTCCTTTACAATGATGACATGTTTTTTAAAATCTGAAATTTTACTTATAGCAGTTGATAAGAAGAGAATGCCGATCATTACTCTTAATATTAAAATGATTTCACTCACGTGTAATTCTCCCTCTATAATTAGTAGTACATCAATATTTTAAGTTGCTTATTCGTAAATTCTAGATACTATTTCACATTCTATAGAAATAGCATCTAGTCAGTTTCTAAGGGATTACTGTTCGGAATATTCACGTATCTTGTTGTCATAGAATTCTGCTTGAGTGGTATATAGTTCATGATACTTTCCCTTTTGCAATACTAGCTGTTCGTGGGTACCAAATTCAACTAACTTTCCATTATCTAATACAATGATTTTATCTGCTAGTTTAGCTGCTGACATTTTATGTGAAATCAAAAGTGTTGTTCTTTCTTCTGTTAATTGTTTGAATTTATCGAAAATCCCCCTTTCAGATAAAGGATCTAAAGCTGCGGTAGGTTCATCTAAAATCATAATAGGGCTATTTTTAAATAAGGCTCTCGCAATCGCTACTTTTTGCCATTGTCCACCGGAAAGTTCTTCTCCCTCATATAAAAATCGACCTACATATGATTGATATTTATTTGGAAACTTTGTTATATCTGTATGGATTCCTGATTGTAGAGCAACATCCTGGATTTTTTTCTTATCGTTTCTTTCTGATATATTTCCAAAAGTAATATTTTCTTCAATTGTAAGGAAATATTTGGTGAAATCCTGAAAAATAACAGTGATGTTATCTCTAAGGGAATTTAATTGAATTTTATTTATAGGTACGTCATCAAAATAAATATTTCCAGATGTAAGAGGATATAGACCAAGTAAACATTTAATTAAAGAGGTTTTTCCCGATCCGTTGTGACCAACAATCGCTATTTTCTCTCCAGGTTTAATTGAAAATGATACATTCTTTAAAACTTCTTTTTGACTATTTGGATAGGAAAATGATACATTTTCAAATCGAATTCCTTGGTATAACTTACTAGGAAATGTGATTGTGTTTTTAGTATTAGATTCATTTTCTTCAAATGAATCTATATAGTTAAAATAATCATGAATATATAGTGTATCTTCATATAGTAGTGCAATACTTGCAGAAATAGAATGTAAAGAATTTTGAGTACTATGCACAGCTTGTCCAATAGAAACAAATTCTCCGATTTTAACAGCTGACTTTTTTATTAACCAAATAATGATTCCTGCAGAACTGCAATATGAAATAGCTATGATACCATCTAAAAATGTTTCAGCTTTGCTTTTTGTTTTCAAGAAAGACAGAGAGATTTTCATATTTTCTGTATATTTCCGCTTCCATCTATCTATAAAATGGGGATATAAATTAAACACCCTTACTTCTCTAGCCGATTCTTTTTCCATAATCAAATTCTCAATATAACTAGCTTCTCTAACAATAGGAGTTAAATCTTTTTGGAGTTGAAAGCCCTTATTTCCCAAATAAGATTTGATTAAAAGAGTTGGTATGAAAGCAAAAGTACTAATCAAGGCTAAGCTCCAATGAATTGAAATTAAAAAAATAATTAAAGACGTAAGAGCTATTAATGATTGTATTATGGAAAATAAATTATTAATTGGTGACAAAAGGCGAGGTCCTGTATTTGATCTAACACGATTGGTGTAATTGTAAAAATTAGGATCATCAAAATTAGAATACGGTATTTTGATAGATTTATTAGCAATTTGTTCTGTTAGCAACCTATTAAGTTTAAAAGATAACTGTTGTTCGAGATACGTTTGAAATTGTTTAATAACCGTTTCCAATATTAAAAGCATGAATTGTGATATAAGCAATACAATGGCTAAAGTATTACTTTCACTTTTATTTTCTATTAATAGTGCTATGTTATTTATTAATTCTTTTGTAATTAAAATTGTTCCAACCGGTAGCATTCCTAAAATTAATATAAAAAAGCTAGAATAAAATAACCAAAGTTTATCAACCTTCCAAATCAGCTTGAATATTCTTAGTATGTATGAAATTAACATATTAAAATCACCACTTCTTTTAATTTCTTTGTAGGTTTCTTTTTGTATTGGAAAGATAGAATTTTGTTATATCATTTTTTTAGTATTTTCAAATAGCAGAGAGAAAGGTGCATTGATTTTATTATCCTTAATATTATGATTAAAAGAGAAATAGGAGATACAGGAGAGCAGTAATAAAAAGTTCCCCTATCAAATGTATAGCATGTTGTACCTCAAATTTATAATATCTGGAACAAATTTTTTATAAATTTCAACCTGAAGTTACTTAAATAAGTTTATCTGCTATTGTCGAATTTCTTGTAATAATTCCTTGTGAATCGATATGTATAAAAGCTGGGAAAGCAAATACTCTTAACTTTTTTTGTTGAACAATAGATAACGGATAAACAGGCATGGTACTTTTAAAATGGACATGTTCAACAAATTGATTGTAAAATTCTTTGTTTTTAGAATCTATGTATAAGATTAGGTTATGAGACTTATGTTTGTTGTTATCAATTATTTCGTCTAACTTGTCATGACAAAACATACATGTTGGGGACATTACCATAATAATAGATTCTTTATGGTGCGTGTAAGAACTAGGTAATTCTAAAATTTTTTTTATATCTTGCCCTATTAACGGATCCTTGTATTCACCAGAGAGATAAACTTTAGGGAGCTGGTGTATTACTTGTTTTAGTTTAGTGATTTTTAAAACTAATATCAAAAGTAAAGATATCCATAATAAAAATAAAATAAAATATATAATCATATGATGCACCTTTCTAGATATAGTAGAGCCCAAAGGACGAATGTACATTCGCCCTTTGGGTTCTACATAGTTTAGCAACAACCATTTTTGATTATTTTTCCATTTATAAACGTATATCTCTGTGGATACATATATCCATCTTTCCCTTTACATAAAACATAAGAGTCACATCCAGTTTCAGTATATTGCGGCTTATCAACTTCGACTTTTTTAACTCCAAATAATTTTTCTAATAAATTACTCATAGAAAATTCCTCCTTTAATGTTATATATTACAAATGAATAATAACACAAAATAAACAAAAAGTTAATTGAATTTTATGTTTTTGTCGAATAATCAGAAAACTATTACGGTACAAAAATAAAATAGATGTTTAAAAAATGGTATTAATTAGAATTTATACTTTTTATCTTGTATGAGAGAAATAAGGATATTCTGGTATTTTTATAGTTAAGAAAAGGCTTATTCTAAGAGGGGTAGATCAGATGACGGAGAAAGAAGAAAATGAGTTCTGGTGCAAAAACTTCAGGACAATTGCAATGAATCTATAAATCTTGGACATACTGATACTATTACTCTAGAAAGGGTGCATGATTTGGTGGAAATGATGAAGAAACGGGGTTTATCCATTTCTCATACAACGATCATGCGTTGGGTTCATCAGTATGATCCTGAATTGGACAAACGAATCCGTCGTCACCTCAAACAAACAAATGACTCTTGGAGAGTCGATGAAACATATATCAAAGTAAAAGGTCAATGGATGTATCTGTATCGTGCTGTTGATTCGAAAGGAAACACAATTGATTTTTTCCTAAACAAAACAAGAGATCAGAAGGCTGCAAAGCGCTTTTTAACGAGACCTGATCTAATAGTAATTGTTTCTTCTCCGACAATATATTTTGTCGAAAACCAACTCCAAATAAATAATATTGCTAACGGAATTGTAAAAAATAAAAGAAAATATTCTCTCCCTGCAAATATGGGAGCAAAACACGCTCCAATGACAACGAAAAAAATCGGATATAACCATACATCTTTTTTTGATGGAAATTCCACTAAACTTCCCCTCTCTTGATTTAAGTCAATGAATCTCCTCCTCTTCCCTATTACAATGAAAACAACATTAGAATAGGAGGACGTATTATGACTGAGCGAAAATTTTCCTTATTTGCTGGTACTTCTCTTCTTATTATGGCATTCGCTGCATTTTTTTCTTACGGTTTTGTTCACGGAAATCTCGTTGTACAAGGAGATGCGAGCACGACACTCCATAATATTCAAACTTCAAGTTCACTTTTCAAAGCAGAAATTTTCGGATGGATTATCATTTTTATTACGGATATTATCGCCTCGTGGGCTCTTTACTTCTTTCTAAAACCTATCCATGCTAGCCTCTCATTACTAGCCGCCTGTCTTCGTCTTATGTATACAGCTATACTTGGGATTGCTATATTCAATTTAACATTTGTATTACTTCTTTCAAAAAGTACAGTTGCTAATTCAGAAGCATATACAATGTTATTTCTAGAAGCTTTTGAATACATTTGGTCTGTAGGATTAGTCATTTTCGGCTTACATCTTCTCACCTTAGGATACGTAACCTTTCAATCTACAAACATACCGAAAACTATTAGTATATTACTGCTCATTGCTGCTATCGGTTATATCGTAATTCACGTCATGAATACAATGTTTTCACAATATGATACGATTATTTCCATTCTTAATGTTGTCTTTCAACTACCGATGATCGCTGGTGAACTAGGATTTAGTATATGGCTATTGCTTAGAGGTGGAAAAAACTCTACTGTTTAAGTCGTTTCTTAATTCTGCTTAATGATTCTGGCGTAATACCTAGATAACTTGCCAATTGATATTGAGGAACACGATGAATTAAATGCGGGCGTTTTTGTAATAATGATTTGTAGCGCTCTTCTGGTGTCGATGCAATAAATAATGTAAGTTCTTCTTGTACTTCACCAAAATTGTATTCAATCATTTGGCGCGTCATTTCTTCTAACTGTGAATATTTCTTATACATGTCCTTTTCACTATACAGATCGCCAACTACTACTATACAGTCTTCTAAACACGTTAACGTATGCGGGGATGATTTATCTTGTTTATGATGATTGAAATTTGCGATTGCTTGTTCTTCTGTATAAAAATTTGATGTAACCTCTCTCCCTGCTTCATCTATACAGTGCTGCCTCACGCATCCTTTTAATACAAAATAACATTTAGACGGAACATCTCCTTGTCTTAGGAGCACTGTTCCTTTTTTATATTCTTCAATTTGTAATTCACTCAGGATCAGTTGCTGCTCTTCTTCACTTAATGTTGTAAAACTCTTCATATACTTCTTTAATATCTCTTCCATTTCTCTCCCCCTTCTTCACTTAAATTTCTATAAAACAAAAAGAGAAGTATCACAACTTCTCTTTTCTCCCCTAACATTATAATTCCTGTGTATACACCGGTTTGTTCACCACATTTTTTGCTGTTCGCTTTTGTTGCTGTAGTAAGAAAACAGATACACCAAACAATACGAGCATGCTACCGATAATTTGCATTGCGTTTAATTTTTCTCCAAGTAAGAAGAACGCTAGTATAGATGCCCCAACTGGTTCCCCTAGAATACTCATTGAAATTGTTGTTGCATTTACGTAGTTTAATAACCAATTATTAATGACGTGTGACACTGTCGGTACAATCGCAAGTAAAAGAAAAATACTCCAATCCCACTTCGTATAGCCTGTAAATGGCACTTGAAGTATAACGTTATAAATCGCTATAAATATACCAGCGAAGGCAAATACAGTGAAACTATAAATCCAATGCGATACTTTCTTTACTGTCGTTTGTCCGATAAATAAATAACCGACAACTGCTATTACACTTAAAAAGGATAATATATCCCCATAAATTGCTTGCTCACTTAGCCCTAAATCTCCCCAGCCAATACACATTACGCCTAGTATCGCAATCCCCATCGTCGCAATTGCTGAATAGGTTGTTCTTTCTTTAAATAGAAAAAAACCTCCAACTAAAGATACGATAGGTTGCAGCGCTAAAATAATCGTCGAACTTGCTACTGTCGTATGCTTTAAGGATTCAAACCATAAAAGAAAATGAAGTGCTAAAAAGAAACCAGATCCAATTAAAAATCCCCAATCTTTTATTTGAATCTTACTAAACTCTTCCCGTTTTTTCCAAACGATAGGCAGCATAATAAGTACGATAATCCATAATCGATACATACTTAAAATTGAAGATGGTGCTGAGGACATCTTTACAAAAACAGCTGCGAATGAAATGGCTATAATGGAAATTGCTAATGGTAGTGCGATTGATCTTTCTTGTTTCAAATCCTGTCTCCCCTCTCACCTGTAAAAAATCCCACTTCATTATATCCGTTTTCTTTCATAACTTAAATACTAATTTTTTAGATTCTTCGTACCATTATGGTAAAATAGAAATTAAGGCACCTATTAGTGATTATTTCTTTCCTTTTCACTACAAGCGTCGCTCTTACAATCATTACAGTAAATTTTTATTTAGGGGGATCTACATGAATCAAACAATAGGGAGAATTGAAGAAATTTCATTTTTTAGTACATCACTTCAAGAGGAACTTACACTTCTTGTTTATTTACCAGTAAATTACACACCTCTCCATAAGCATACGGTTGTTATTGCACAAGATGGTAGAGATTATTTTCAGCTTGGTAAAGCGCACCGTGTAATTGAGCGTCTTCGTGAAACTGAAGAAATCGACCGTACAATTATTGTCGGCATTCCATATAAAAATGTACACGATCGTAAGGAAAAATATTTCCCGAGCGATGTAAAGAATGCTGCTTACATTCGTTTCCTTGCTCATGAGCTTGCTCCATATATTGATGAAAATTATCCAACGTATCAAATGGGTAAAGGACGCGTTTTAATTGGAGATTCTCTTGGCGGTACAGTTTCCTTTATGACTGCACTTATGTATCCGCATACATTCGGTAAAGTCGTTATGCAGTCACCATTTGTTGATGAAACAGTGATGAACTTAGCAAGAGACTTTAAAAATCCAGGGGCGTTAGAACTTTATCATGTCATTGGGACAGAAGAAACAGCTGTCAAGCGCACAGATGGACAAGTATCTGATTTCGTAGAACCGAACCGTGAGCTAAATACTCTTCTTACAGATAGAAATTTCATCACGCATTATGAAGAGTTTGAAGGGAATCACACATGGAAATATTGGCAAGCAGATTTACCGAAAGCATTTTCTCATATTCTATCAATGAAATAATAGAGAGCGATATTCAGAATAATTTGATATAATAGATAAAGAGATTTATTCTCAAAATCTAACTAGACTTGCAAAGGGAGGAATTGGAACATGAAATTAGGAATTGTAATTTTCCCATCAAAAATGATTCAAGATAAAGCAAACGGATTGCGTAAACGTTATGATCCACATTACGCATTAGTTCCGCCACATATTACATTGAAAACACCCTTTGAAACGCAAGATGAACAATTAGAATCGATTGTGAATGAGTTACATACAATCGCAAACAAAACGAACCCTTTCACCCTTCATGTTGGAAAAGTTGGTTCATTCGCACCTGTTAATAATGTTCTTTATTTTAAAGTAGAAAAAACACCTGAACTTACTTTCTTAAATGAAGAAATGCATAATGGATTCTTTACACAAGAGCGCGAGTACTCTTTCGTACCTCATTTAACAATCGGTCAAAGCCTGTCAGATGCAGAGCACGCTGATGTATTAGGTCGATTACGTATGAAAGATTTCTATTATGAGCAACCAATCGATCGTTTCCACCTTCTATATCAATTAGAAAACGGAACATGGACTGTACATGAAACATTCCACCTTGGAAAGGGGAGCAACTAATTTGCACGCACAAATCGTACAAACAGACGAGCAGCTAAGTGATGCATTCTCTGTACGTAAACAGGTTTTTGTAGAAGAACAACGTGTTTCTTCTGAAGAAGAATATGATGAATTTGAAGATACTTCGGTGCACGTTGTTGTATATGACAATGACATTCCAGTCGGTGCGGGCCGCTTTCGCATTGTTGATGGAGTTGGAAAAATGGAACGCATTTGCGTACTGGCCTCCCATCGCCAAAAAGGTATTGGCAAAATCATTATGGATGCACTTGAAGCGCATGCTAAAGAAGAGTCTCTACCAAAATTAAAACTCCATGCTCAAACACATGCTGAAGTTTTCTATAAAAAGCTAGGATACGTGACGGCTTCTGATGTATTTATGGAAGCAAATATCCCGCACGTCGTAATGATAAAAGAATTGTAATTTTGTAGCAGGAGGTAGCCCCTCCTGTTTTTTACATTGCTATTTTCTTTTTCTTCCGCTAAAGTTAAATGTTGATGCTATAGTTTTGAAGGTGAATATATGACACAAGAAAAATTTTCACAAAAACCGTTAACACACGCTGGTATTCCGCAAGCGACGTATCATATTCCGAAAACATCTACCCATTTAATTATGGAAGAAGATGCAGATGCGGCGTATTTCCGCGCTTTAGAACAGCAAGGTGTTTATTTAAATGAAAAACAGTTAGAAGCAGTGCAAACGACAGAAGGACCTGTCCTTACACTAGCTGGTGCTGGAAGTGGTAAAACATCTGTTTTAACAACTCGCGTTGGTTATTTAGTTAATGTAAAACATGTTCATCCACGAAATATTTTGCTGCTGACGTTTACACAAAAAGCAGCTGAAGAAATTCGAAGCCGTGTAGCGAATTTACCTGGTATGAATCATGCCGCAAGTAGCTATGTCGTTGCTGGTACATTCCACTCTGTCTTTTTAAAATTGCTTCGTAGTCAAGGATATAATCAGCAAATTTTAGCAAATGAAAAACATAAACAAATTATGATAAAGAAAATTTTGAAAGAATTACGCTTAAAAGACGCTTATGATGCCGAAACGATACTCGCTATGATTTCACTTGAGAAAAACAAATTGAATCGTCCGAAAGATGTAAAAGCGAAAACACCGGTTGAACAAGAGTTCAAAGAAGTATACGAACGTTTCGAAGAGGTAAAACAACGGTACAATTATATCGATTTTGACGACATCTTATTAGAAATGTATTATCTTTTAGAAAATAACGCTCCCCTGCTTACTCAATTACAAGAGCGTTTTCATTACATTGAAGTAGATGAGTTTCAAGATACGTCGTATGCACAATATGAAATTGTAAAATTGTTAGCCACGCCAAGAAATAATTTATTTATCGCAGGTGATGACGATCAAGCGATTTACGGCTGGCGAGGGGCAAGTCACCAAATTATTTTATCTTTTCCAAAGGAATTTGATAATACAACGATTATCGCACTTAATACGAATTATCGATCTAATCCATTTATCGTCGGACTTGGAAATGAAGTTATTAAGCTCAATCAAGAACGTTTTGATAAAGAGCTATATTCTGTTCGTAACGATGGCATGCAGCCGTTTTATGCACGACCTGCGACAACTCTTGATGAAGCAAATCAAATTTTGCAACTCATTCAGGAAAAAGTAGATAGTGGTGAACGAAATTATAAAGATTTTTGTTTATTATATCGTACACATTCTGTAAGCCGTTCTTTACTTGATCAGCTTACAATTCATAAGATTCCATTTATTAAACATGGAGCGAGCCAATCGTTCTACGAACATTCTTTAATTAGGCCCGTATTAGATCACTTACGACTCGTGCTTGAACCGTTCCGCCTCGAATCACTTTCAAATATATTACCAACAATGTATATTGGCCGTGATGAGTGCATTTCATTTATTGAACGTGAACAATGGAAATATGGTGAGGGCCGTTTCCCTTCTCTTCTTCATTTTCTATTACTAAACCCAAGCTTGAAACCTTTTCAAGTTAAAAAAGTAAATGAGCGAATCGATTTTATTAAGTTTATAAAAGAACTTGAACCGAAAAAAGCATTGAAAGAAATTATTCATGGTAAAGGAAAGTATTTAGAGTACTTACAAAGTAATGATCGTTCTTCCTTTACGATGCATAAGGACATACAAGAAGAGATGTTAGAAGAATTAATGGAATCAGCAACTCGCTTTACGGATATTTCAGCTTACTTACAATTTATTAATGAGGCCATTCAAGGTCAAAAAGAAATGGAAGCATTAAAAACAATGCCGCAAAAAGATGCCGTATCGCTTATGTCGATTCATAACGCGAAAGGCCTTGAGTTTCCATGCGTCTTCTTACTCGGTGCAAGCGATGGCATACTGCCGCATACTTCTTCTTTAAAAGATGCCAATGACCGTGTGACGGAGACTTCTGAAGCATTAGAAGAAGAACGACGATTACTCTATGTCGCAATTACGCGTGCTAAAGAAGAACTTTACATTTCCTCCCCGCAATTTTTCAGAGGAAAGAAACTAGATATATCTCGTTTTTTATATACTACGCGAAAAGATTTACCTGAAAAGACATCCGCTAAATAAGGATGTCTTTTTTCCATATCACGATATGTACATCCCCTCTATATAAATTCCCTGTTTCTATCCTGAGAATTAACGTAATATCAACCATATCCCGTTCATATTGTAATAGTGTATGTCAGAACTCACGATAAGGAGTGAACATAATGAGCTGCAATTGTAATGAAGATCATCATCACCATGATTGTGATTTCAACTGTGTATCTAATGTCGTTCGTTTTATACATGAACTACAAGAATGTGCAACCACAACATGTGGATCGGGTTGCGAAGTTCCATTTTTAGGAGCACATAACAGCGCATCAGTAGCGAATACACGTCCTTTTATTTTATACACAAAAGATGGAACACTTTTTGAAGCATTTGCGCCTTCAGGAAGCCTTACTAGTTGTACCTCTCCTATTTTCCGAGTTGAAAGCATAGATGATGATGGCTGTGCTGTATTACGTGTACTAACCGTAACTATAGGCGGAGATCCTATATCACCTGGCGATAATCCAATTTGCACGTTTTTAAATGTTCCAACTGCAACTTTAAGGGGAACGAATTCTTGTATTACTGTTGATTTAAGCTGTTTCTGCGCTATTCAATGCTTACGTGATGTTACGATTTAAAACTGAATAATGATTTAAGCATGGATTGGGTGGCAGAAATTTCTGTCACCCAATCCATGCTTAAAAGGTACTAATATATTTTTTATAAAATTAGGAACTTGTCTAGAACAAAGAACTTATCCCTTTCATTGAATAAAAGTAGAAGAAATAAAGGAGTGAAAAACATGCTCTCTTCTGATAAATATAAATTTAATAAAATTGATTGCAACGCAAAAGCCGTTAGTACATTGCCAGCTTTCGGCTTTGCATTCAACGCTCTCGCCCCTCAATTCGCTTCATTATTCACACCACTATTATTACCTAGTACAAGTTCAAATCCAGATCTCACTGTTCCAGTAATAAATGATACAGTAAGTGTAGGAAATGGCATTAAAATCCAAAGAACTGGTATTTATCAAATCAGCTATACATTATCAATAAACTTTAATGATCCTAATTTTATACCATCAGCGGCTCGTTTTTTCTTATCATTAAATACGCCGCAGAATGTTATTCCTGGATCTGGTACAGCAGTACGCTCTAACGTTATTGGTGCTGGTGAAGTAGAAGTTTCCAGTGGTACTGTTCTCATTAACTTAAACCCTGGTAATTTCATTCAAATCGTACCGGTTGAATTAGAAGGTAGTGTAGATATTCGCGCTGCTGCATTAACAGTCGTACAAATTGATTAACTAAAAGTGGTATTTCTTATTTGAGATACCACTTTTAATTATTAAATGAAAAACACTCACATTAACATGAGTGTTTCATTCTTCATATTGTTTTATTGTATTTTTCTTCTTGCCACAATTACATCCCTTTTTCTTCACAAAGCCTTGTTGCTGTAATTGTTCTTGATATGCCTGTTGTTGTTTTTGTTGCTGTTGCTGTAGGTAGTACCACTGCTGAAGGTCATATGAATTTGGCCTTGGATTATTGCTCACAGCAAACATCTCCTCTACTGTCAATTCTGTCTATTTACTATATGAACAACTCCTTATTTCCGTTCCCTCATCCTTTTAAACTCCGCTTTCTCTAACATGAAAATTCATTATTCTTCCATAAAATATCCTGTAATTGTTTCAATAATTGCTGCTGCTCCTGCAATAGCTAATACTGCTAGTAATGGCTCTGCAACAATTTGAATCCAATTATATAAGACTAATAAAAAAGCACTAACCCATACACCTGTACACCAATAACAACTTAATAATTCTCCAATCCACTTCCTGAGCCCTTTTCCTTTCACCTTCGTATAAGTTGATACACTTCCGTCAGATTCCGTAATTTCTAATTCTTCAATAAACGGTCTTCGCAAAAAGCCAGTAATTTTATCATAAACGATAAGGCGTGTTAATCGAAAAGCAGCTAATGCGAAAATAAAAAATAAAAGCCAACTTGTAAATAGCATACTTTCACCTTCCCTTACCTTCTTTAGCCTATTTAAAAAAAAAGCGCTTTAGAGTGTGACCGATTCCCTTCCGCTCCAATATCTTATTAATGTAAATACAAACAAGAAGATAAGGAGTGACATTAATGAGTTGTAACGAAAATAAACACCATAGCTCTTCTCATTGCGTAGCTGATGTTGTAAAATTTATCAATGAATTACAAGATTGTTCTACTACAACATGCGGATCTGGTTGCGAAATTCCATTTTTAGGAGCACACAGCAGTTCATCAGTAGCAAATACACGTCCTTTTATTTTATACACAAAAGATGGAACACTTTTTGAAGCATTTGCACCATCAGGAAGTCTTACTAGCTGTACATCTCCGATTTTCCGTGTCGAGAGCGTAGATGATGATAGCTGTGCTGTATTACGTGTATTAACTGTAACTATCGGCGGAGATCCTGTTAAACCTGGTGACAATCCAATTTGTACGTTTTTAAATGTACCAACTTCAACTTTACGCGGTACAAATACTTGTATTACCGTTGACTTAAGCTGTTTCTGCGCTATTCAGTGCTTACGTGATGTTACTATTTAATAAGTAAACTAAAAAACTATTGGGGTGGTAGAATCTATCTACCACCTTTACATAATTTAAAAAACAGCCATATCAATTGATTTTATCTCTTCTATAGATACTCGAATATCTCTCATACTATTTGGCGGCATAATTGATACAACACCATTTCGGTACGAAATAATAGATCCTACATATGAGACTGTCGCTGTTTTTATTCTACATCTTACTTTCGGAATGTAATGAGGGCGGTTTAATAAGAAATGAATTTTTTCTTCATTGTTCATATCTTTAAATGCTTTATTATGTGGTACTGTCGTCACCTGCTTTCGTTGTTCTCCAACTTCTATTTGTTCCACTTCCTCTTGTTTCTCTTTGTTCACAATTTCTTTTTGTTCTACCACCTTCTCAACTTCTTTTTGTATTACCATTTCTTCCACCGCACTACTTATACTGGATTGCTCTCTATCACCTTGTTCCTGCCTATTATCATTTTCAAAGTTTGTAAGGAGAATTCTTTTTATTTTCAGTGTATCAAGTTCTAAATTTACTTGCGTTATATATAGCAACGGTTTTCCAACTGTTGAGCCTTTATTTTTATTCTCCACACTCGTCCCTCCCACTTCCATAAAGTGAATCTTTCATCAACGAGGAATTTTTCCCTATTTAATTATTAATTGAACAAATTAGGCTAACGTCCACCAAGACTCTTTACACTTACTAAATCTAAAGGGAAAAGCCTGATTATCCTCTACTGTTGAATAAATCGTGTACTCTTATAGTTATATTCATCCTAACGCAATAACTTTCGTTAAAATTCTTTCTTTCTCTAAAACATCAAAAGGGCAGTCTCACTATATAGAGACTGCCCTTAAAAAGTTATAATCGATATCATATTTATCCTAAAATATGATATCCTGAATCAACATGAATATTCTCACCTGTTACTCCGCGTGCTAAATCACTGAATAAGAATACTGCTGTATCCCCAACTTCTTCTGGAGTTGTTGTGCGGCGAAGTGGTGCGCGCTCCTCGATTTCTCTTAAGATTGAGTTAAAATCGCCTACACCTTTCGCAGATAACGTACGAATTGGTCCTGCAGAAATAGCGTTAACGCGAATGCCATGTTGTCCTAAATCATTCGCTAAATATTTCACGCTAGCTTCTAATGAAGCTTTCGCAACACCCATAACGTTATAGTTTTTCACAACACGCTCACCACCAAGGTATGTTAACGTTAAAATATTTCCGCCTTCTGTCATTACTTTCTTCGCTTCTCTTGCTACAGCTGTTAAAGAGAATGCACTAATATTTTGTGCAAGTAAAAATCCATCGCGAGAAGTATCTACAAATTCGCCTTTTAAATCGTCACGATTTGCAAAAGCAATACAATGTGCTACACCATGAATTGTACCAACTTCTTGCTTAATCGTTTCAAAGCAAGCTGTAAGTTCTTCATCATTCGTTACGTCACAAGGTAATACAAGTGATTCTTGCCCTTCTAATGTATCCGCTAATTCACGAACGTTTCTTTCTAAACGTTCTCCTGCAAATGTGAATATTAATTTTGCACCTGCATTATGCAAAGAGCGAGCAATTCCCCATGCAATACTTCTTTGGTTCGCAACGCCCATAACAACAAATGTTTTCCCTTGTAATAGTTCCATGATATATCCTCCCAGAAATACTTATACTTGTTATTAGTACCTGATACTATAATAATAGTACCATAAAACCTCTTAAAGGCAAACAAAAAAGTCATTAACTTAAATTCGTTAATGACTTTTTGTTTCTATAAAAAAACGCTCTAATCCTTCTTCCCAAGAAGGCATTTCTAAAAAACCATTTAGTCGTAGCATGTTATGTTGAAAAATAGAATATTTCGGTCTCGCTGCCGCCGATCCAAATTCTTCGGTTGAAACAGGTAATACATTCACTTTCATATTTGCATATGAAAATATTTTTCGAGCAAATTCAAACCAAGAACATGAGCCTCTATTTGATACGTGATACGTACCGTATAAAGAAGTATGAATGAGCTTATTAATAATCATATTTAAATCCGCCACATACGTAGGAGAGCCGATTTGATCCGCTACAACAGATATTTCTTCTCTTTCTTTTCCTAATCGCATCATCGTTTTCACAAAATTATTTCCATACTTACCATATAGCCACGATGTACGAACGATAAAATATTTATTATGTAGCTCTTTAACGAACTGCTCCCCCGCAAACTTAGAGGCCCCGTATATATTTATCGGCGCTGGATTATGAAATTCATCATATCCATCCGGTCTGTCCCCTTGAAATACATAATCGGTACTAATATAAACTAACTTAGCCCCTACTAATTGTGAAGAAACCGCTACATTTCGAGCTCCTATCGCATTTATTAAATAAGCAAGATCTTGTTCTTTCTCAGCATGATCAACCTTCGTATACGCTGCACAATGAATGATTATATGTGGCCTTATTTCTTGTACCACTTGCTGAATTCGGGATATATTTGTTACATCTAGTAACCTTTTATCAAATGGATATATATCATATTCTTCAGGATTTAATTCTTCTTGTAGTTGTTTTCCTAATTGACCATTTGCTCCTGTTATGATAATCCGCTCTTTCATTTACATGCCCCTTACTTTTCTTTTAGTCGTCTCCACCATTCCGTATTGTTTTCATACCATTCCACCGTTTCTTTTAACCCTTGTTCAAACGTATACTTCGGTTCCCAATCAAACTCATTCTTCATCTTTTGTGCATCAATCGCATAACGACGATCGTGACCTAAACGGTCTGTAACAAATTCAATATCTTTTTTCGTTTTTCCCAATAGATTAATAATTTGTTCCACAACATCTACATTTGTTTTTTCGTTATTTCCGCCTATATTATATACTTCTCCTAAACGCCCCTTATGCAAAACAACATCAATCGCGCTACAATGATCCGTTACATGTAACCAATCTCTTACATTTAATCCATCACCATATAACGGTAGGTTTTTTCCTTCCAGCGCATTCGTAACCATTAATGGAATTAACTTCTCAGGATATTGATACGGCCCATAGTTATTGGAACAACGCGTCACTATGACTGGTAATTGATATGTTTTATAATAAGATAAAGCTATCATGTCAGCGCTCGCCTTACTGGAAGAGTATGGACTATTTGGAGCTAACGGGGTTTCCTCGGTAAACTTCCCTGTTTTCCCTAAAGACCCGTACACTTCATCTGTTGATACTTGCACGAGTTTAATATGTGGATATTTTTTCACTAACTCTAATAAGGTGACTGTCCCGATTACATTCGTATCATAAAAAGGAATAGGATTTTCAATGCTACGATCCACATGTGATTCCGCTGCAAAATTTACAATTATTTGCACGTCACGTTCATTAATAATATGCTCCAGCAGCTCTCCATTTTGGATCTTCCCCTTTATGAATGAATAGTTAGGATTGTCTTGAATTGACTTTACATTATTTAAATTCCCGCTATATGTTAATGCATCGTAATTAATAATTTTATATGTTTCATAGTTTTTTAACATATAGTGAATGAAATTACTTCCAATAAATCCTGCTCCACCTGTTACTAGTATCTTCATAAACAACTCTCCTACTTAAAAACTATCTTCATATCCCTGAAGTAATGGTAATATGCGGTCCTTATCAGACAAAATAGGGTTTGTTACCGGCCATGGAATTGCTAGTTCTTTATCTTCCCAAAGCAACCCTGAATCATGCTCAGCACTATAATACTCATCTACTTTATACATAACAATTGTATGAGGTACAAGCGTACAAAAACCATGAGCAAATCCCTTTGGCACTAATAATTGCCGGTGATTATCCGCGCTTAAAATATACCCTTTCCATTGTTTAAAGGTTGGTGAATCTTTTCTTAAATCTACGATAACATCATAAATTGCCCCTTGAACAACTTGAATGAGTTTCGTTTGTGCTTTCGGTTTTTTCTGGAAGTGTAGTCCTCGAATCGTTCCCGCTTTAGCTGAATAAGATACGTTATCCTGTACAAATGAATCCGTAATTCCTAATGTTTCTAGCACCCTCTTATTATAACTTTCTATAAAGAAACCTCGATCGTCTTTAAATAACTTCGGTTCTAACAATTTCGCATCGGTAAAATTTGTGTCTACAACTTTCATATTCTCACCTATTCTCCATTAAACTGTTTCCCAAAGTTTATATCCCGCGCTAACGTATTCGCCCTTTGAAGAGAAGCATGAGTTCCTGCATCCGTCCACCAGCCGCTCATTTCATTATAAGTAAGTACCCCTCGTTTTAAATACCAATTATTTATATCCGTAATTTCAAGTTCTCCCCTTGCGGAAGGTTTTAATTCTTTTATATAAGAAAAGACTTTCGAATCATACAAATAAATTCCTGTAACAGCATAAGAACTTTTCGGTTTCTTCGGCTTTTCTTCAATTTCAATTATTTTTCGGTTTTGAATATGTGCCACACCAAATCTTTCAGGATCTTCTACAGATTGAAGCAGCACTTTAGCACCTTCTTTTTGATTTGTGAATTCTTCAACATATGGACGAATATCATCTGAAAAGATATTATCTCCTAATATAACTACCATACGATTATTCCCGATGAAATCCTCACAAAGCCCTAACGCTTGCGCAATTCCGCCTGCCTTATCTTGCACACGATACGTAAAGGACACACCAAATTCGTGACCACTTCCTAAAAAGCTAACAACATCTCCCATATGCTCTTTACCTGTAATAATCATAATATCTGTAATCTCACATTGTTTCAGTTTATATACTGCATGATAAATCATCGGATACCGCCCAACGGGAAGTAGATGTTTATTCGTTACTTTTGTTATTGGATATAGTCTCGATCCAGTTCCGCCCGCTAAAATAATCCCTTTCATTATGCATCTCTCCCTTATGATGGAGATAGTACATCTTTATAATGTTCCATATACTTACTCTGTTCCATCTCAATCATATGTTATATGCACACAAAACTTTCCATTTTTTTATATTGTTCCATATAATTAAAGTTTCTTTTCAAGCATACAAATATCTATGTCATTTTCTCATTAATTTTCACCTATTATATAACGAGAGATTTACGGAGGTGAATTTATGTCCAATCATAATGATTCAAACAGCTTAAATCCAGTTGACTCTTTATCTTCCAGCACATCTGATCCTGCATTTCCACAATTTCCTTTGACACCTGGACCTACTGGGCCATCTGGTACTATCGGACCGATTGGTGCCACTGGACAGACTGGCAACACTGGGCCGACTGGTAACACTGGACCATCTGGCACTACCGGACCTACTGGTGCTACTGGACAGACTGGCAACACTGGACCAATCGGCGATACTAGGCCGACTGGTGCTACTGGACCATCTGGTACTAC
>NZ_JAFEMR010000015.1:0-153690 GCF_016892495.1 Bacillus sp. RIT 809
TGAATCGAAATATTCATAATAAACGCCATCCTTTCTGTATATTTCTACAAAAAGAATAGCGTTTTTTGATTATATAGGTACAAATTTAGTTTAGCTTGATAGCAATACGAAAAGTTCCGAAGAACCAAATTTGAGAATTAATGCAATCTTCCATTCCAAGCTATCCACATAAGAATCTATAGTACTTTGAAACTTTTTGTTTCAGATTAATATTTAGTTTTATCCTATAAAGTTAGCTTTTTACTATATCAACCGCACTATCCCACATACAGCTAAAGAATGATCCGATTTCGCGCATAAAACGTGTAAACCAATTTGCTTGTTCTACATCAGATTTTGTTACAAGGTCTACTTGTAATGATTTATCTGATAAAAATCCAGGATCTGTAATATCTTTAGGTGATATAATCATTTGACTAATTGTTACACCTTTTTTAATAGGCGCTTCTTGTTCTTTATTCGATACTTTAAATTCTTTTTTATAAACGTCATTGTTGCCCTTTGGCATTGGAAGTGAAACAGCTTGCTTCGTTTGAACAACTACATCTTTGTCCTTTGCATTTGCTACTCGCACTGTTTCATGACCTTTTACTACTGAATCTTTTCCATAGACCTTCTTCACTTCAAAATTCGCAAATCCATAATCATATAATTTCTTTGTTTCATCAAAACGTGCTGTATGAGAGTTTGCTTTTATCACTACAGAGATTAGACGCATACCGTTTCTTTCTACTGTACCAGTAAAACAATCTCCGGCTTCTGGAGTAGTTCCTGTTTTCAAGCCATCTACACCTTCGTATTGCTTAATTAAACCTTTTAACATCCAGTTAAAGTTCGTCATATCAATCGGATACTTTCCACCCTTTTGGAATGTTTTTTTAGGGATTTTTGCTATATCTAATATTTTCGGGAAATCTTGAATAAGACGTTGTGCTAAAATTGCACAATCTCTTGCAGACATTTTATTTTTCTCGTCTGGAGTTGTCCCTTCTGGGTGATGTCCTTTTAAATCTTGGTTTGTTAAACCTGTAGAGTTTACAAATTTAAAATTTTTCATTCCAAACTCTTTTGACTTATCGTTCATCATTTTTACGAAATTAACTTCTTTTCCAGCAATCTCTTCAGCTAAAGCAATTGTTGCACCGTTTGCAGAATAAATTACCATTGCCTCATATAACTCTTTGACCGTATAAGAGCCACCATTTTCTAATGGAACGTTTGATAATGAGCGATCTTGTGAAATCTTATATGCATATTCAGAAATTTTAACTTTTTGATCCCATTTAAGTTTTCCTTTATCCACCGCTTCATAGACTAAGTATTCACTCATCATTTTTGTCATACTAGCAATTGCTAATAATTCATCTGCATTTTTTTGATATAAAATTTTTCCGGAATTTGCTTCTACTAAAATTGCTGATCCTGCTTCTACGTCTAAAGCAGGGACTGTTTCCGCTGATGCACTCCCAGATGTAACAACTATGCTACAAAATAGTGTAAGCACTGTTACTATTGTAATAAATCTCTTGCAAAACATACCTTTCACTTCTGTTACCTCCAATATCTTTGTACTCAAAAAAACGTTATTCTAACATAATTCCCCAAAAAATAGACAGTGTTATCAAATTCTATATACATATAAGACATTAGGATCGCTTTCATATAGACGATCTCATCACACCCTTTTAGGCACACTGACACTTCGTATTCCCACACACATCCCTATTTTTAATACCCTTGTATTTTTCAAAATGATCCGTACTTTCATATTTTTTAGGATTACACTTAATAGACAATCTAAGTAATACATTTGTTCCACATTTACAAAAAAATAAAACCAGTGTGCCCCGATTAAATATCGAAACACACTGGTAACAGTTTTTTGTAATAAAAAAACTACATCCTATATTGAATGTAGTTTTTCTAGCTGATTTATTTATTTTTCACTTCATTTTTATAAAAAGCAAATAATGGTTCAATGGCTGGACTAGATAAAAGAGGAATTGCCTTCTTAATCAATTCTCTATCCCAATCAAACCAACGCATTTCCATTAGCATATTAATTTCTATATTAGTGAACCGTTTCTTTATTTCTTTAGCAGGATTACCACCTACTATTGTATACGGCGGAACATCTTTACATACGACAGATTCAGCTGCAATAATTGCACCTTCACCAATAGTAACGCCAGGCATTATAATAGCATTCATACCAATCCAGGCATCGCTTTTAATGACTGTATCACCCTTCGGTTCATATGATTGCTCTATTTGCTCAACGAATGGATAAACTGTAATCCATTCAGGGTGATGATTATGATTCCCACCCATTAAAATGACAACTCCACTTGCAATACAAACATAATTTCCAATAATGAGTTTATCAAGTTGCCAACCCATCTGTTCAGTTGGATTGAAAAGTACTCGAGACTTAGCATCGCCCCATAAATATCTTACACAGCCATCTTCAAAATTTTGATGACCATAATAACCTGAATAATAGGAGTACTCTCCTACTTCAATAAGTGGATTTGTTACTATGTCTTTTAAATACTTCGTTTCAGACCAATGATTATATAATGGATGCTTCATAACTATATTCCTCGCTTCTAAGTATGGTAGATTTTTGCAATTTACTTAGAAGCTTAATACGACAGCTACATTTTTAAATTTTTTCAAACGACGAATCATTATCTTCAAGCCTTTCTTTTATACTAAAAAAAGCATAACGCAATAAATTACACAAGTCAAATTGTGTAATTTCGAACACAACTTAAACTGCGTAATAATGCAATAAGAACATTAAAACAATAATAAATAAAGCCTTATTAATATAATTAAAACCATCTTCACTAGATTGCTGAAGTTCTAATAAATTTGAACCTTTTTCGAAATTTAGTTCCCCTAATAAGTATAAACTATTTATATTAATGGCTAATTTGATACCTACTGTACTTTATTGCTTCTACATGTTCATATGTAAGATGTAAACATTTTGTTAAGGTATAAATAATTCTTAATTTAATTTCTTTATTTCTAGGAAATTCCATCCTATTAAAATTACTTAAACATTTCTTTAATATGCCTATACTTTTTTCATATTCTCCATTTTTCGCAACAGCAAGTATAGCTTTTAATTTAGAAAATCCATCCATTTTGATTAAGCTTTTTTTCAAAAAGGGTGGGTTTCTTCAGTTTATAGGAAAGTAATAATTAACTCATAAAAAATACAATAAAATAGGTAAAAATGCCATGGCATCTTTACCTATTTTATGGATAAACAGGTTCTCATAAGAAATAGACAACTTCCCAAAGAACTATAAATATATTATTTTAAATTAATTGGTTGTTGTTGAGTAATACAATGAATCATACCACCATTTTTATAAAGCTCTCTTACATCAATCCCCACCACTTTACGATTAGGATAAAGTTTTTGAATCATCTCATTTGCTATTTTATCATTAGGATCATTATAGTTAGGAACTAAGATAACTTGATTCGCTATATAATAATTAATATAGGAACCTTTATAATCAAGCTGCTTCCCATTTTTTAATGTAACATTATTCTTGCTTAGCGGTAGATATACATACTTGTACTTATTACCTGTAGCATCTTTTGCCTGCAGCAACTTGTTAATATCTTTGTCAGACGCTCCCCATTCAGCTAAATCTTTTTCTTTTAACGTTATAATAGTAGATTTATCGTGGAATTTGGCGAATCCATCAATATGAAAATCAGTAATATCTAAGTTAGGTGCTCCATCTAACCAAATAAAATTTGTTACCCCAAGTTCACTAATATATTTTTCAATATCCTTTTCTGACAATTTAGCGTTCCTATTTTTATTCGTCACAGCACTTCTAGTTAATAAAGCAGTTCCATTACCATCTAATTCAAATGCGCCGCCTTCAAGAACAAATTTATTCCAATTAATTCTTTCAATGCCTAACTGTTTGCTAAGATTCTCACGAAGACGAGCATCTTTCTTATATGGCGTTTTCTTTCCCCATCCGTTAAATCCTGGATCTAATATCTTTAGATTTTTGTCATTATCGTAAACAAAAATTGGACCAGTATCTCTAGCCCATACATCGTCAGTAGGTGCGATAAAGAAATCAATTTTCTCCATATTCACTCCTTGATCCGTTAAAACTTCAATAATTCTTTCTTTCTCTTCTTGATCATATGCAACAATATGAACTTTTTCGCCTTTGCTTAAAGATTCTGTCATTTGAATCCAAATCGGTTCTACTTCTTGCTGATATTTTGGCCCGTATGTAAATTCATGAGGCCATTGTAGCCATGTTCCTTCATGTTTGCTTTTTTCATCTGGCATTGTATACTTTCCTACTTTTTTTTGCACCTCTACTTTCTTCCTATCTTCTCGCTGCGTTTTTTCAATTTCCTTCGCCTGAACTTTCTCAATTCCCTTAACTTGAGCATAACCACTAATAATAGATGTGGTTAGTACAGCACTCATACACAATTTCGTTATTTTTTGCATTTCTTAACCTCCTTTTCTGCCTTACTGTAAACCTTTACATAGTGTTAAGGTCAAGCTTTTTTAATTAAATCATTACATATGAAGCACGATTTAAATCGAACCTTTTAAAAAAATTCTGGAATTCATATAAAAGGTTTATAACAGTATAGATGAGGTACCCTAATACTGCCATTAATCCTAACGTGAAGAGTATACGAAATCGCTACTATAATCACTATTTATTCCTATAACATCCCGCGCTTTTTTCACTTGTTATCTTTTCTGCTTCTTCTATTGTATTTTTTATGAATGTATTCATTTCTAAAATTAATACAGTACATGAAATTTTATATTACATACGTATATATTTATTCAGTTTATAATTAACTATTCAAAAGCAGTTACGATTCTCTCTTTCATTTTCTGTATTACTTCACTGCTCAATACTTTTTGATCAGCAGGAAGTTTTAATATAGAAGCGGCACCCTTACTAAGGTATATTTCTTGGTCATTATTTTGATTTACTACCAATATTCCTTGCCCTTCAAATTCAAAATAACTAATATTTTTTGTATCATTTGTATTATTTTTTATTGCTTTATATAACCCATATAAATCTTTGCTTCTATTTTCTCCGCCCATTCGAATCGGTTCAGTATCATTCGCAACAATTAGTCCTTCTGGTTGCTCACCCTTCATAATAAACCACAACTTTTCATTTGTTGGTAATAGTATATGCTTAAATTCAGAGCTATTTAAAATTTGCTGTGCTGGAATCGTTTCATAGATTGGTAACTTTACTAGCGAAAATAATAACAGTCATTAAACAAATGCATGGTAGCACAAGCTTAAGTAGTTTTCCCATTAATGAACCCCCACACTTTTAATATTATTAGTTCGCATGGATATTATAAACCGTTTCATTCCACCAAAAATTATTATTGTTATAGAACGTACTGAAATTATGATTATAATGATCACCATACCAAGGGTCCATGTATGTTATATAGTCTGTTCCATTTGTACCTTTATAGAATCCATCAAGTACTAGAAAGTGTCCGATGTTAGCTCCATTTTGCCACATAATGAGTGCAATCATCGGTTGATTACTATTAATTTGATTTTTGAACCAATCATACGATTTTGCTCCAGAACTTATAGCTGAGCTAACACCATATCCCGATAATCCATATTGTATTTCACGTGAAGTTGCAGGATTATTATATGATCCACCTTTGACATACCTAACATACTGATCTTGTGAAGGAGTTTTCCCAAAATAATTTAAAACTGAAACCAAAGTGCCCGCCCAACACCAATTTGATCTTTCTTGTAATATGTTAGGAACAGATAATTTACGATTTGTTGATATATTTGGAGGATTCCCATTAATATAAGCTGACGTTCCATATACTTTTTTCCCATCTTTAAAATAATAAAACCAACGATTATCTAAATTTCCTGTCCAGTAATCTTTAACCGCTTCACCATACTCCCATCCTTTAAAGGATACTTTTGTATTTCCGGGAATCACATCTACAATATTTGCATTCAAACTTTTTTCTTCTCTAACATTTACATTCAATGGAGCAGTTGTTCCTGAAAATCCAACTTCTTCTGCTATTATTTTGTGAACTCCAATAAAACTAAATGTGAAGAACAATAACAGCATACAAACAATAAATTGCTTTCTTCCCTTCATAAGTACTAAAAAACATCAACAATTCATCCTTATTAATTGTTCAAGCTTAATATTACATACTAGCGGAAAATAACTTCTAATAAATTCCAACACAAAAAAGTAGCCTATAAATTTTTATAGGCTACTTTTCATTTTATCGTTATTACTTAGCTAATTCTTTCGTTCCCTGCATTACGTCAACGAAGAATCCCCAGTTGTTCACAACAGAAGAAATACTAATATGCTCATCTGGAGTGTGGACGTTGAATATATCTGGCCCAAATGAAATTGCATCTAATTCAGGCATTTTTTGAACAAATACACTGCACTCAATTCCTGCATGTACAGCAAAGATTTCAACATCTTTATTGTATTTTTCTTGATGCACTTTTTCAAACAAATTACGAATCTGTGAATTCGGATTGTATGGCCATTCTGGATACTCTGACTCTATTTCAAATGTTGCACCAACTAATTCGGCAATACATTTAATTTCATCTGCAACATGTTGTTTTAAACTACTTACAGAACTTCTCACTTCGTTACGTAATTTAATTTCATCTTGCAACGTTTCAATAACGCCTAAATTTGTTGAGCTTTCTACTAGACCTTTAATATCCATGCTCATACTTTGAATGCCGTTCGGAATTAAGAATAATGAAGAAATAAGCTGTTTTTGTGTTTCTTTAGCAAATACTTTTTCTACTTTCTCATCTAATTTTGTAAGTGTAACATGAACATCCGGATCAACAGCACGCATTTCTTCTTGTAATACTCGTGTCCATGATTTTAACTTTTCTTCAACTTGCTCTACATCTTCTTGACGTAATAAAATTGTAGCTACACTTTCACGTGGAATTGCATTCGTTTTTAATCCGCCGTGAGCATCACTTATATCAAATTGAATATTTATTGATAAATCACGTAAAACTCGTCCTAGTACTTTGTTCGCATTCCCACGTTGTTTATCAATTTCCATACCAGAATGTCCGCCCTTAAGTCCACCAACATATAGACGGTATGTATCCATATCAACTGGTGCCTCATCCCAAATTACTGGAATTGTTTCAACTGCTTTCGCACCACCTGCGCTACTCACTAGTAATTTATGATCTTCTTCAGAATCAATATTAATAAATATTTTTCCGTCAAAATGATTTGAATCGACAGCGAATGCACCGCCCATTGTCGTTTCTTCTTCAGTTGTAATAACAACTTCTAAAGCTGGATGCGGAATGTCTGTTGAATCTAATAATGCTAATGCATATGCAACGGCAATACCATTATCAGCACCTAAAGTAGTTTCGTTCGCATATAACATATCTCCAATAATTCTTAATTCAATTGGATCCTTCTCAAAATCATGAACTGTCGCTTGGTTTTTTTCACACACCATATCAGAGTGCCCCTGAATGATAATAGCTGGAACATTCTCATAACCAGAAGTAGCTTCTTTTTTTATAATGACATTTAACGCTTCGTCTTGAATAACTTCTAAATTACGTTCCTTTGCGAAACTCACTAAGTAATCACTAATTTCTTTTTCATTACCTGATCCTCTAGGAATCTTTGAAATTTCTGCAAAATGATAAAATACAGGGTGCTTTGTTAATTGTTCTAAAGTAGAATACATTTTTCAAGCTCCTCTCAAAATGACGAAATAATATGTAAGTCCTTTATCATTATACCACGATTCATTATTTTACCTTTCTTTTAACATTTTAAAAATTTGTTATTTTAATTAATAAGGCTTTTCATACTCTACTACTTATTAATCCACAAATAACGAAAAAAATAAAAGAAAATGCTCTATGCATTTTCTTTTATTTTTTTTACCTGTATATATTTCGAACTATTACTATTCATAAGCTTTTCTAAACGATTTATATTTTCCGTTAATGCACCCTTCACAAGAGAGAAATCTGTATTTACTTCTTCTTTTTTTTCTTTAAAAAACGAAGAATTTTGTACATTTATTTCAGCCATCTCTTCTCCCCCTTTTCAAAAAGATACAACCTTTTATTTATATTATATAGCAAATGCAAACAGAGTGTACACGTATCATTTTCTTTTTAATTCTTCTTCTAACTCTTCTACTTGCTGCAAAGTATCTCCTTTTATTAAAGAAAAATCTGTTGTATCTTCATTATCTTCTTTAAAAAAATCATTGTCATAATCTTTTATCACTACAATCACCTCTACGTGCTAGTGTAGGAATGATTGTCCGATTTTATACAAGCTTGTCTGAATTTGTTCTCCCTTTATGTATAGGTGAAAAGGACAGAAAAAGATTCTGTCCTTATTTACTAAAATAACTATGATGAATTGTTAAATTATATACATTTTCAAAATCTCGATCTTGAAGGTTATTTTTCTTCCCATCAATAACAATGAAAACATCACTAACTATTTTTGCTGGTATAATTCCGACATTTTCTACTTGCACTGCTTTCTGTTCATTCAATTGCTCGATGTGTTCTAATGGAACAATACTACTAAATTGAGAGCGGATACCACGAAAGTTTGTATTTAATTCCTTCACCGCTTCAAACACAACAATTTTCGCACCAATCTTTTCCCCATATGAATCTAAAAATGCGTTTAAGTTTTTTGTATATTCCTCTTCCGTATGCCATTCCATTGTCCCAAAGGCTGCTGGATTCACATTTTGAATAATTGTCGTATATATTTCTCCTCTTGCTTTTGAAGCAATTAATGACCTTTTAATTGATTGGACCGTCTTTCCAATATCGCTGAATTTTGCGCCCCATATTTCTGAAATATTAGGTGTCAAAATGAATGCAATATCAACGAAAATTACCATCGCAGTGAACATTAAAAGATTTTTCCAGAGGGTTAAATCTATTCCTTTTATCATGAAATAAACTGTGACTGATATTACAAACAAACCATACCAAGTTTTTCGAATTCGTTGTTTCTTCTCCTCGTACAACTCTTCATTTCTCCAATAAAAGAAAACAAGAACTACAAAGGCGATTACTAGAATAAATAAACCGATTCGAATGTTAGAGATCGTCAATCACATCACCCTCCATTCAAAAACTCTTCACGATATCATTACATGCGCAAACAGCTCTCTTTATGACAAAAGACGTGGACAACCTTCTAAATTTAGCTATATCGCATATAATTAGAAAGTGCCACGTCTTTTATCATGAATCTACATTGTATATGTAGACAAGCATGCGTTTCAAATTTTCATGTTAAAAAGAAATATGTTTCGGAATTTTCCCTTCAGGTACTTCTCCGTCCATACTTAAGTAATAATGACGAATCGGATGTAAATTTTCGTCCAATTCATAAACAAGCGGAATGCTAGTCGGTATATTTAATGTTACTACACCATCATTTGAGAGATTGTCTAAGTATTTCACAAGTGAACGAATCGTATTGCCGTGTGATGAAATAATTACTTTTTCACCATTTTTTAATGCCGGTGCGATTTTTTCATGCCAATAATCAACTACTCTTTTCTCCGTATCCTCTAAACATTCAGTTAATGGGAACTCGCCTTTTTTTAACGTTTTGTATCTCGGATTATTCGCTTCATATCGGGGATCATCTTCAGTAAGTGCAGGCGGTCTCACATCTATACTTCTTCTCCAAATATGAACTTTTTCATCTCCATATTTTTTTGCAGTTTCGTCTTTATTCAATCCTTGTAGTGCACCATAATGGCGTTCATTCAACTTCCATGAGTTATGTATAGGAACCCAAGTGAGATCCATTTCATGAAGTACAATCCATAATGTCCGAATTGCTCGTTTTAATACTGATGTATAGGCAATATCAAACGTATATCCATTCTTTTTTAATATTGTTCCTGCTTCTCTCGCTTCACTTAATCCATTCTTTGATAAATCTACATCTGTCCATCCTGTAAATCGATTTTCAAGATTCCACAAACTTTGTCCGTGACGAATGAGTACAAGTTTTATCATTATAATTCCCCTCTCGGAAATATGAATTTTAAAATTTCAATACGTACACATATAAAGTTTTTGGTAATGTGAATTTTTTATCCATAGTTGCCAAATATACAGGTGAAAATTTATGATTTTTCAAACTACAAAACAAGATACTATTTCTATCTTTTATTTTACTGGTATTTCACGCTTAGCCGTCCATGCATCAAATCCTGAACGGCTATTTGCCATTTCATTCATAACTTGATGCCAATTTTCTTCACATGATTCGCCAAACTGTTCAAAAATAGCTCCCATTTGTTCTCTTTGAACATCGCTCAGTTTTTTCTCTAAGTCTGTTCCTTCTTCTGTTAAAGACAGCTGTTTCACACGACGATCATGTTCAGCTTCATTACTCTCAATAAGTCCTTTATCTAACAGTTGGCGCAACGGTCCATGAAGAGCTTGTTTACTTATTTCTAAAAGTGATAGCAGCTCATTTACACTAAGCCCTGGAAAACGAGCGATAAAAAACAGAATTCTATGATGTACACGCTGTATACTATACTCTTTTATTATTTCATCTGGTTTTTCTGTAAAAGTTTTATATGCAAAGTAAAATAATGCTAATGCCTCATTCATTTGCTCTTCTTTATGTTGTGTCATCTACTTTCCCCCTGTATGTAAATTATACCACAACTCAATTATGAATAATTAAGTTGGTATATTGAGCCTAATTTCTTCATTCTAAAACCAACAAATTTCAACTATTATATTTTTTGAAGGCTGTTTAATTCTTAAACCATACCTTCAAATAAAGTATCCAAATTACTTTTTAAAGAATTCTTAAAGAAATAGGTTAAATTCAAATGATAAATATTGTAAAATTTATTTATTAATATTTTTTTGAAAAACTCAATTGTGATTGGAGTGTTATTGTATGCAAACAAAAAAAGTTTATCTTTATGTATTTAATACGATGTCAGACTGGGAATATGGACATTTAATTGCAGAACTAAACTCAGGAAGATATTTCAAAAAAGAGTTAGCCCCTTTAAAGGTAGTTACAGTAGGAGCTAATAATGAAATTATTACTACGATGGGAGGACTGAGCATAAAGCCAGATATTTCCCTTGATGAATGTACTCTTGAGAGTAACGATCTTTTAGTTTTACCTGGAGGGACTACTTGGGGAGAAAGCATTCATCACCCTATCTTAAAAAAAATTGGTGAAGCGTTAAAACTCGGCACTATTGTTGCTGCCATTTGTGGTGCAACTGAGGGACTAGCTAATTTCGGATACCTAGATTCTAGACAGCATACAAGCAATGACTTAGAGTATATTAAAATGGTTTGTCCTAATTATAAAGGAGAACAACTTTATAAGATGGAACCTGCAGTATGTGATAAAAATTTGATTACTGCATCAGGAGTAGCTCCTTTGGAATTTGCAATGGAAGTATTGAAAAAAATTGATGTATTTGCACCAGATACGTTACATTCATGGTATAACCTAAATAAGACTTATAAACCTGAATACTTCTTCCAGTTAATGAATTCCATTACTAGATAAGCTGAAAAATTAAATTAGCAGTTTTATATTATATAAAAACCTAAAGTTGTTATAAATACAACGGGTAGCTAAATCTATTTTAATCTTATTGAATAACGATGATCTTTCTTCTTTAGTTATAATAATGAAACGTTCTTTAAAAACCAGTGACGTTTGTAAAACAAAAAATAAAAGGGATGATACATATTAATCTTGAATCATCCCTTTTATTATGACGTTACTGTCACCATATTATTTTAATTATTCATCTCCAGCAAGAGTTAACTGCCAAGATACGCCATACTTATCATTTAACCAGCCAAACTTTTTACTAAATGGATAGGCACCTAAAGGCATAAGAATTGCTCCGTCTTGTGCTAACTTATTAAAAACAGTTTTAATTTCTTCTTCCGTTTCACAAGTTACATAAAGAGACATAGCTGGAGTGAATGTAAAATCATGCTTTACATAACTATCGATACACATGAACTCTTGGCCATTTAACGTGAATGTTGCATGAATTACAGTTCCCTCTTCACCAGGTCCCTTTTCATCGTATCGAGAGATGTTTACAATTTCTGATTGATCAAATAACGACGTATAAAAATTCATCGCTTCTTCAGCTTTTCCCTCAAACATTAAAAACGTAGTGATTTTTTGATTTGTGTTACTCATTTAGAGACATCCCCTTGTTATATATTTATGCAAAACATACATCGACCAACAAAACCGAACGTATATTCCCGTAAATATATTGTCTATAAAAACGATGAGTTTGTCAATTATCTACTTTCTTATTTCTTCTTAAATAATGCTGTCCAAAGAAATGATTCTCCAAACATATTATTTGGTTGTTCAATTTGCTTCATTTTTCTAATTTCAATTACTTCAAATTCTTTAAATATCTCTCTTAACTTTTCTTCTGAATATGCAAGACCACCTTGTAAACTCCATCCTCTATACACATCCCAGTCCGTTATTTCCGATCCATTTCGCTCATTCAAATCACCTGCTGCAAAACATGTTAATCCGAAATAACCACCCGATTTTAATGAGTTTTTAACTAGATCAACATAATTCATTCTTCTATGTGGTGGAATGTGATGCAAGCAACCGGAATCATATACAAAATCATATTCATCTTGAAAATCCAAATTAAAAATCGATTCACAAACAAATTGTATTTCTATTCCGTTTTCTAACGCCCTCTCTTTGGCCCAATCAATTCCTTCTATAGACAAATCTACGGCTGTTACATCAAACCCTTTTTTCGCTAAATAAATTGCATTTCTTCCTGGACCACATCCAAGCTCTAACACTTTCCCTTTTGAAATCCATTCTTTTTGTATATATGAAACTAAATTCTCATCTGGAACATTTGCAAAAAAAGGAACATCCTTTTCTCTATTCGTGTAAAATTCATTCCAAAATGGTACTGCGGGTCTTAATAAAGAATCCATCATCTTCAAAATATCTTCTTGTATATGTAACGTTTCATTTTTCATCAAAAGGCCTCCTGTCATAAATTCAGAATAATCCCATAATAACACACCAGAGAGTTTAAAAAAAAAAGAAAAGCTCCCCATTAATAAAGGAGCTCCGCAAACATTTTTTATTTTCTTAATAAATGTTTAAAATTACTTTTATTACGGTAAATGAAATTATATTGCTTCATAAATCGAACTTATCGTGTATATACTAATTTCAAAATAAAGAACAAAAAAGAGCCGCAATTTTTTCGCGACTCTTTTTTGTCTATCTAATAAATAAAATGATTTACAATCATATCTGAAATTTTATCGGTGATTGTTATTATTTATCAACTTATCGACAAATAATAACAACCCTCTTTATCCCGATTACTATTTTAAGATTTAACGGCCACGTCTTTGCTGACCTTGCTTTGCACTATTGTTCTTATTACTTGGTTTATTAAATGATCGGTTGTTATCATTTCTCGAACTATTTCTTGAATCGTTTCTTGGTCCACCTTTTGAACCACTTCTTGAACCTTCACGGCTATCTCTTTGACGATATTGACCTGATTTCTTTGGAGCCGGCTTTTGTACCGGTTTTCCATTTTCATCTACATGTTTTATCTTCGGTTGTTCAATTATTTCTCTTTGCAGTGGTGCACCAAGCGTTTTTTCAATTTCTTCTAAATATCTTTCATCTTTCGCTGCAACAAACGTAATTGCAAGACCTGATCCACCTGCACGTCCTGTTCGGCCAATACGGTGAATATAGCTTTCTACATCTTCAGGAATATCATAGTTAAATACGTGAGTGACACCATCTACATCCAGTCCACGAGCTGCTACATCAGTCGCAATTAAGTACTGAATTTTAGCTTCGCGGAAACTCTTCATAACTCTTTCACGTTTCGCTTGAGGTATATCACCATGAAGTTCAGCACAATTATAACCAAATCCCTTTAAATCATCATAAAGCTTACTTGCTCTAACCTTTGTACGACAGAAAATAACTGCTAAAAATGGCTGATCACGATCCATAACAAAACGAAGTGCATCTGGCTTTGCACGATCTGTCGTCTCAATGACACGCTGCTCAATTGTATCTACCGTTACTTCTTCACTTTGTATTTGAATCATTTGCGGCTCTTCCATATAACGCTTCGCTAGTTTTTTAATATCTTTTGGCATCGTTGCTGAGAATAACATCGTTTGTTTACTGTCAGGTGTCTCATCTAAAATATCTTCAATATCATATAAGAAACCGAAATAAAGCATTTGATCCGCTTCATCTAGTACAATCGTTGAAAGATTACTTAAATCAATTGTTTCGCGTCGTATATGATCTAATAATCGCCCTGGTGTTGCTACAACAATATGTGTATTACCTTTTAGTTTTCTCAATTGCTGTGCAACATCTTGCCCGCCATAAATCGCAAGCACATTAATATCTTCTCTATGAACAAGCATCTTTTTAATTTCAGCTGTAATTTGTAGTGCCAGTTCCCTTGTTGGCGCAACAATTAAAGCCTGAACATCACTAGACTCTGGATTGATTTTTTCTAAAATAGGTAAAACGAACGCTAACGTTTTACCCGTTCCTGTTTTCGCCTGTCCAATAATATCTTTTCCTGACATAATAACAGGAATTGCTTTCTCTTGAATTGGTGTTGCTTCTGTGATTCCATTTTCACGTAATGTATGATTAAAAGTTTCACTAATTCCTAATTCTAAAAAGTTTTTCATATTGACCACTTCTTTTCCTTATTTTTCACATTAGCTTTCATTGTACCATTTGTTTCGCCAAATATGAAAAATAAAAAAATTCTTACCTTCTCTTTTTATATTCACTATATACAAGTTGAACGAATTCGGTTTGTTTTCTTTCAGATTTTAAAAGTCCTTCCATATTGCCGGAAGACAAAATTTACTTCTTAATTTTTTTGTTACTCCAAATTAAACTTGTATACTTCGTATCTTCATGTAACCTTCGAAACCACTCAAATTCGCTTAATTTCGCAATATGATGTTTTAATTTCATATCATTTCGAGGATAAAATAAAATTATATCTGCTATTACATCAAATAATAAACCCATCTTCTCCCCTCCTAAAGCAACTTTTAAATTACATATGTTCTCCTATACATATATATTTCAATGTTACGGAAATATAGTTACAGGGTGATAAAATTGACCACTACATTCATAAAGATATTTTGTATATTTTTCTTACTATATTTTCAATCGACCTCAATTATTATGGCGAAATCTCAAACAGATGTAATAAGTGAATTCAAACATGCATTACTCAAAAATGATAAAAAATTAATGCAGTCATATGTAACAGAAGGGATTGAATTGCCTACTTTCCATACAGATAAACATATTCATGAAATTAAAATAGTACCGTCTCCAAAAGAAGATACTACAATTCTTATTTCTTATTTCAAAGACACTGATGATGGATTTACTATCGGTTACATTTTAGAAATAGTAACAAAAAATAATAAAATATCTCAAATTAATCAAATTTATGATGGAACTAATCCTCTTATGAAAGAAGCTACTATTGTAAAAGAATATGAAATGAAGTGTAAGGAACATATACTTACTCCTACAAAATTCCCGTTCGAAATTCACGAATTTCAAGGGTTCATCTATAACGATTACTTAGAACTACGATACTACAATGAAGATATTAATGGGATTTTAAAAATCACTGTTTCACCAGTTCAACATAAATTAGGTCAATATGTACATAAGGGAACTAAGTTTTACATTTTAAAACATAATATAAAGGCAGTATATAATCCTCATTTTGATTTAGCATATGAACTTATCTTTCAGAAGGATGGTTTTCAATATAAAATCGCCATTGGTAACAAACTACATATAAAAAGAAAATACAATTCTCAGGATTTGATTCAAATTGCAGAATCTATGAATTGAAAAGCCTATCTTTCCGATATAGGAAAGATAGGCCTTTTATTGTTTTATACAGTAATTATAAAGTACACATTTTATTTTTTCGAACAGGTACTTTCCTATTTCTTATGGAAATATACAATAAGAATAAATAATAAAATTGATTATTCTTTCGCTTCTTTGTCCATCCTTTTAAAAAATCTATGTTTTTGTAAAAGGAGTGTTTATATGGAGAAACAGACCCTTTGGAAAAAATTCAAAAAAAGCTCAGTAAACCTCGGAAAATCCAGCGTATATGAAAGTATTATTTTATTCTACACAATGAAAAAGAAAAAGTTACCTACTAAAGCGAAACTCATTATATTAGCCGCCTTATCCTATTACGTATTAACAATCGATTTCATTCCAGATATAGCTGCTATTATCGGGATTGGCTTATTAGATGATGTTTTAGCAATCGCTGTAGCGCATAAATATGTTATGCGACATGCAGACGCTGAAATTCGAGAAAAGAGTAAAATAAAAATGGAGTCATTATTTACTTCAGCACAAGCATAATGAAAGAGGAGCTAATATAATTTCTCTTAGCTCCTCTTTCATAAAACTATTTTTCAAAATACTATTTTACTTCATTAGCTACAAAAAAGTGCTCACATACACTTGAAATACGTTGCAAATCTACGTTTCCACCAGATATAACCGCTACTACTTTTTTCCCTTTAATATATTGATCAACTTTCCCTGCAAGCAGAGCAGCAGTAGCTAGTGCACCCGCACCTTCTACTACAGCCTTTCCACGTTGTAATAAGTCTTTCATTGCTACCTCTAATTCACCTTCTGATACTGTTACAATATCATCTACTAATTCTTTTACAACTTCAAACGTTAAATTTCCTGGTATTTTAACTGCGCAACCATCTGCTATAGTAGGTGCCTCGTAATGTTCTACGATTGTCCCTTTATCATAAGATGCCTTCATCCCATGAACATTTTCTGCTTGTACACCAATTATATTGATTGATGGATTAAAAGATTTTAATGCAACAGCAATACCAGAAATAATTCCGCCTCCGCCAATTGGCACAATAACCGTATCAACATCCCACATATCATCAAGAATATCTAAGCCAATTGTGCCTTGACCAGCCATTACCTCTACATCGTCATATGGATGTAAGTATGTTTCACCTGTTTCTCTTATAATCTCCTCACATTTTGCCTTCGCATCATCAAAAGTTTCACCGTATAAAACAACTTCTGATCCATATCCTCTGGTAGCCTCGACTTTCGCTAGAGGTGCAGAAATTGGCATTACGATTTTACTCTTAATACCAAGTAAATGAGCAGATAAAGCAACACCTTGTGCATGATTACCTGCCGAACATGCAATAACGCCTTTCTCTTTTTCTTGCTCTGTAAGCTGCGACATTTTATTAAATGCACCACGGAATTTAAAAGAACCCGTTAATTGCATATTTTCTAACTTCAAATGAATTTCTCCACCAGTTTTACTAGTCAAATAAAAAGATTTTACTAATGGTGTTTTACGAACGTTTCTATCAAGAATTTTTTGAGCCTTTTTAATGTCTGCTATATGTAATGGTAGTTTACTAGTTATCATACTAACACCTCTTCCAATGATTTATGATCTACTCTATTGTCATTCCTCAGTTTTCGTAAATAATAACTCCTTTATACGCAACCAACTATGTTAAGAAAACATTTGTCATACCTGTACGCCCTTCTTTAAGACACACATCTGCAAACAATTTAACATCCTCTTCATATCACGTTCTTTATAGTGATTCAGACATGCTATTTGAATCCAGTTATTCTTTTGTAAATATGCTGATTCATAATGAACAATATATCCTTGTAATGCTAATGCATCGCCTACTGCCTTAGAAGACTGCCCTTCGTTTAATTGAATGGTAAGAACAATTTGAGCGGCATGATCTTTAGGTGAAACAAGCTTTAAACCCATAGTAGTAATAGCTTGTTCAATATAAGCATACGCCTCTTTTATTTTTTCAAATGCCTCTTCATCTTCGAATCGCTTCAATGCTTCTTGCAATGCATAAATTAAATTCCATGAATGGGAGTATGGAATACTATCATCCATTTCATACATACCAATATCCATATACACAGGTATTGCTTCGTTTTTCTCTACAATGTGATTATGAAAAACGAAAGATAATCCTGTAAATGATTTAATCGCTTTTCCGCTTACACCACTTGCAAAATATACATCCTTCAAATTTATTCGTATTGCTCCAATTGAGCTTATACAATCTACACATAGTTTCATTTGATACTTTTTACAAAGAATGTCTAGTTCTTCTAAATTATTTAACATTCCAGTTGATGTTTCATGGTGAACAAACCAAAGCCATTCATAATTTCCAATTGCCATTATTTTTTCTAATTCTGTATAAATAAACGGCTCTGCCATTTCTTTTTTATACGTATCAAAATTTAAATGTGCACGTTTTGCCTGCTCAATTAATCTATTACCGAACTCCCCGTTCGCTAAAACTAGTCCTTTACCTTTTAATGAACGTAACTGTAAAGCAATTGCATCATTCGCTAACGTCCCTGTTCCTAACATAACTTGTACACGTTTTGCTTTCGTTATTTGAAGTAATCGTTTTTTTACATTTCCCATCGTCACTTGAAATGACTTGGAGCGATGGGAAATAGGCTTAGTAGAAAATGCCTTTTGGACATTCTCTTCGATGTCTACTGGGCCAGGTAAAAACGTATATTCTTTCGTCATAATCCCCCCAACACTCGACTCTTCAAACTTAGTGGGTGTAACATACATTGGCTGGAAAGCTGCTTCTTCTGTTCCAACTAGCGTATGGAAAGGTTTAAACCCCATTTGCTCATATAAAGGAAGCTCACGTGTTGTGGCTGAAATGAGTGCTAATTCATATCCATTTAGAAGTAAATAACGATGTAAAAAGCGAATTAACCCTAACAGTGCTCTTCCATTTCGATATTCACTTTCTACTGAGAGTAAACGAATTTCATATACTTTTTCTCCATGCTCTTGTAAATAAAAATCTAAATTTGAAATTTTATAATCTAACGAGAATGGTCGTTTTCCCCGCACCGCGACCATGCCTACTAATTTCTCACCATCTAAACAAATTAAATATGTATTTTCTTCATGAAATCGATCTATACGAAAACGTTCTTTCGTTTCCTCATGCTGCGGAATCTCTTCTACAAATGTTTTATAGTTCAATTTATGTATACTTTCAAATTCCCAAGCTTGATCAGCAACCTTATAAATTAACCCCATTTCTTACCTCCTTTATCTCTACTTACCGCTCACTATCAAATTAATAAAAATTATAAGTGGAGATTCCCCCACTTATAAAAGATTCACTTTATTCTCGATTTACATATAAAATAAGCACAATAATAAATGCACTTAAAATAGTCGTACCAATAGAGTAAGAATAAAAAATCATGCAAATTGGTAAACAAGCGATTGTAATTAACCCTGGCTTAGTAAATCCTTTAAATATTAAATAAAATACAATAAAAATGCCTATTAGAGTAAGCGCTATCAAATAATCAAATGCTATTAACCCTCCAATAAATGTTGAAATTCCTTTTCCACCCTTACCTTTAAACAAAATTGGATAAATATGTCCAATGATAACGGCCAATAATGCCAGCATTACGAATGTAGCATCTTCAAAAAGGTATTTTGCTATATAAACTACAATTGCACCTTTGATCGCATCACCTATAAATGTAGCGACAAAATACCCTTTTCCATATACTCGCCCCATATTTCTTGCACCAGGATTTCCGCTTCCTTCATCACGAATATCAACGTTATGTCTCCATTTTGTTACTATATAAGCGGTCAATATGTTTCCAAATAAATAAGAAGCCACTACATACAACAATTGCATACTATTAATCATGTAATCATTCACTTTCTACATGGGAATACTTATACACTATTCAATTATTATGCACATTGTACTTTTCTGACTCTACATCCCTTTATATATTTTAACATCATATTTTTACAAATCATACAAAAAATCTCATTCAGCTATTTGTACTTTAATGTATATTTCCTTCATCAAATAATATGTTCTTTTCGCTGCCATTTCTGATTGTGATACAAATGTAACTTCTCCCATACAATTTTTAAAATTATCAACTTCCTCAAATTCACAAAAAACCGCCTAAAAGCCGAAACATTCAACTTTTAAGGCGGTTTTTTCTATTTATTCTTAAACTTCTCAGTCGCTGCTCTCATCTTCACATTCAAATCGTGATCAATGGAGTCACGAATATCACGCTCTACTACCTCCATTTCCTTTTGGAAATTTTGCAAGTATATTTTTAGTTCTTCTTCTTTTTCAGGACGTTGTGATGGTGGTAATTGTACCACTAATGATAACATCGCTGTTAAATCTTTCATTAAGAACGTTTCAAGTTTATGTTGTTGTTCAAACATGCGTTGTTCTTGATAGTACGGAAGTGCATTTAATACTGAAATTGTAATGTCATCAACCGTTCTTTGTAGTGAAGGATTAATCGAGCGTTTATATGCTTGAATTGTATTTAATGCATCTGGATATCGATCATAGAAATACAATTTATAAAACGATAAGTCTGTCGGTTTTACAGTTTGCTGTGATTCTTGTCTCAAGAAATCTTTCACTTTCATTGTTGCAATATCAATATCTTCATTCGTAAGCTTTTTCGTTGTTTTTGCCATCACATGCACTTTTTTCTGCTTTTCTTTCGGTAACATTGAGAAAACTTGCTCTCTTGTACGTTGGCCCGATGAACAGAAAAGTGTATTTAATGTATTTTGTTCTTTTTTCCCTTCTGTACGAATCCAGCGATAAAAGAGTGGGTGCTGCGTAAATTCTTGTAAAAACGGTGTTGATTTGTTCGATAATTTTTCAATAGAATCTTGCGCTCTCTTATATGGTTTCGTCCATGAAAAATAAAGTTTACGTCCGAAGTATACAACTAAAACAACGACAGTAAATGCGATTAAAAGTAATGACCCTAATAGTAGTAATACTCCTTGAATGAAACTCATTTTTTCACCTCCTCTAATGATCTGTTATTTCCTTGGACGCTGAATGAGTTTCTGCTTCATCTCATCATTAAATGTGTCAAGTTCAATTACAAACTTCTTACTAGACTCAATAATACGCTCTGACGATTTCTCAGATGCTTCAATAGCAGCGAATACATTTTGGAATGATTCACGTAATTTATCCATGCTAATTGCAGGATTTTCTAGGAGTTTTGTTGTTTCTTCTGTATTTTGTTTTAATGCTTGAGAATTGCTTAATACCATTGATTCAATCGCTTCATTTGTCGCATTAACTGCATCAATTGTTTTACGTTGATTTGTTAATGCGAGCTGAATTGCAGCTGAAACCGTTACAACGTTTTGTGTCATCGTAATTGCATTGCGAATTGCTTCTGCTAGCTTTTCATTATTTTTCTTAATAATATCTACAGACGCGATAGATTGTAATAATACACTTTTTGCTTGTTGCATATTACGAGTACGCACAAGTATCTTTTCTAATGCATCATTTATTAACGGAATATCCCTTTGACGTTCTGGATTTTGTTTCTCAGCTTCAAGCATACCAGCAAGTTTTCTTCCTAAGTATACTTGTTTATCAAGAGCGTGAATTTTATCGTGTGATTGCTCTTTTAACATTTCAAGACCAACCGTATCCTCTTGCAAGTTATCACGGCCAATGAGAAGTGATCTTATAATCTCCTCGATTTGCTTATCTATAGATTGATATTTATGCACGTAATTTTCAAGCGGATTTTTCTTAAACACTTTAAACATAAGTTTCTTCATACCAGTTGCTTTTAATGAGTTTGGATCAAGTTCTGATACCACTTTTCGTAATTCTAACAATGTATTTGGAATTTCTTCATTCTTTCCATTCATCATCGCTGTCACAGGACGTTTTAAAGCTGATAGCGTTTGTCCTGCCGCTTGCTGCTCTTTATCCCCTAAGTCTCCAAGCTGCGACAATACTTTTGATAAATCTGTATTTTGCTCGCTATTTAACTTTTGTACATAAAGATCTGCTTCTTTATTCAGTTCTTCAAGTTCTGCATCTTTTATTACTGTATCCACTACTACTTCTACATTATTATCTTTCACAATCGATACAGGTTCTTTTTTCTCGAGTTCAGTCAACAAAATCGCTCCTTTATTTATATGTGCGAATTTATGTGCACTATATTTCATCTAATATATCGTATTTCATATACATTTTGCTTGCTTGAAATCGATTTTTCAAGAAATACCTGCTTATGCAGTCATTCCCTGTTTCATAGTGTAAGTATACCTGTTCTCGTCATTATTTTCCTCAGACTTAAGACCTAGAGAGTAACATACTGAAGGCGGATTCTTTACGAATTACCTTACTAATCACCACTGAATATTAAATTGAAGTTCCATTTAGTTATCCTCTTAAATTTATATAATGCTCTATCTTTTGACATATGCTATCTTTCAATGTGATAATTACATTAAGCCCACTTCTAATTATTCTTCCGCGCAACAAATGCTCCCTTTTGAAAAGCTAATAACACCGTTTCAAACGTATCATCTTCTTCAATCATCTTTATAAATTCTGCTAGTTCCTCCGCATGAGAAGTTGCATTATCAATAACAAGAAAACCTTTTGGCTCTAAAATACGTTTTATATGTTCCCACCACCACATATATTGCGTTCGTTCTGAATCTAGGAAAATAAAATCAAATGAATGATCTAATTGCGAATCTAAAAATGCTCCAGCTTCTTGATTGTGAATATCGATTCGCTGTGTGAAATTCACCTTCCTAAAATTCCCAAGTGCCTCTCCCACCCGTTCTGAAGAAAGTTCTACCGTTGTAACATTTCCATTTGTTTCTTCTACCGCATTTGCTAGCCACAATGTAGAATAACCATTTGAAGTTCCAATTTCTAAAATTTTTTTTACATTACATCCTTTTACTAAAATTGATAAAAATTGTCCCATCTCACGAGAAATATTCCGTAATTTTTCTTCCCGCGTTTTTTTATGTCGATCATGCTCTTCTCCATATTGTTCAAGTTGAGATAATAATGAATCTAACGTATCCATTCTTTTCATCGCCTTTCCAAAGCAATATGATGAAAAAGCTCTTGCTGCCCGTCTACTTTTCATTATATGCGAAACGAAAACCTTTTTCTCGTTATATGACAAAGTTTTAAATTTTTTTATAGCATATTGTTTCGTTTTTTGGTAAAGTTAATTTCTACGTGCAATTATTCCATTCACATTATTTTACAACCAGTTTTCAATTATAAAATAATATAAACCCCATTTAAATGAATCGGTATTTCAAATTCAATTAAGTGCCCTTTTCGGACGCATTTTCTTTTGTTTATATATCTCTAGAAGAAAGGATGCTTACAAATGAACGTGATTAGCTTAGATGCTGCTAGAAAGCGAAAACAGCATAAAAAATTAATGATTACTATACCGATTATTAAACGTATTTATGAAGAAGACGGGGAAATTAAATTCGAGGTAGCTGGTGAAAAAGATGTACCTCTTGAAATGTTAGAAAAGTAATAAAATAAAGACGCATTTCTGTTGAAATGCGTCTTTATTTTATATTTTTACATTTAAATGCATAAGTTTTTCAGGATTAACCATCATATCATACTGCATACATACTAACGTTTTTATTTTTTAACAAACTAAAACAATCGCTCCCTTCACATTTCAATAACTAGACTCATACCCTAATTTCAGATTGCAATACAACATAAGAGAGGCAGGTAATACAATTGACTTCCAATGTTGACTACACATCCCCCTCAACCAATTTCACCCATGATTTAAATAAAAGTAATTTTTTTAAGAAAGATGCTCAAAATTATATAAACGTACTTGGCATCAAACAATTAAACACATTAGAAAACACTTCTTTATTAGATATATATTTAAGCACAGGTAATGTTGTAGAACCACATATTCATCAAAATGCAGCTGAACTTGTTTACTGTATTTCAGGATCCGCTGTCGTTTCTTTACTTAATCCATTTACGAATCAAATATTAAACTTACCGATTAAACCAGGGCAAGTTGCTAATATTCCACAAGCGTGGTGGCATTACGAAATTGCTACAGCAGATAATACTCATTTATTAGCTATTTTCAATGCCCCAACTCCAGAAGTTATTTTTGGATCTGATATTTTAAGATTGACTCCAGCCAATATGATGGCCCATACTTATTGCCTCAACGAACAACAGTGGAAACAAGCGGTATCCCCAATTCAATCCACTACAGTCATTGGTCCTCCAGCAAACTGTAATCAAAACCGAGGAACGATAAACCAATCAACTCAATCCCCATTGCAACCACAAAATCTATATTATCAAGATTCATACTATTTCCCTCCATATTGGGGTTACTGATTTAAGTCATTTCTATTAGAAAACTATAATTCATCTCCTTGGAAAATACCTTGGAGATTTTTTTATTGTATAGTATATCCCCATTACATATTCTCAAACGTAACAATTAATAGAGTACAAACATATACTATTAATATATTTAATAGGAGGTGATGATACAATGAGTAATTATAGCAACTATCGAAAAAACTACTCTAATAATAAAAATAGTAGTTCATCAGCATCCTCTCAATCTTCCAATTCACAATCGCAAAAAGATTTAACTCAACAAGGTTATGTAAAGAAAAAAGGTTGTAATTGTAATAAAAATAAATAAGATCTTTCAGCACAAAATTCTATATTTAGCTATATAAAAAGGAATACTCTTTAAAAAGAGTATTCCTTTTTTCAATGCTCTTTTCGTACAAATTGTATAGATGATAGATCTACATTCTAAAAATATAGCCTCTCTTTAATACATCTAACTTCAGTAGGTGCTCAAGTACACTTATTTAACAGACAAGACGCAATCATTAAGATTACGTCTTTCTTTTTTACAACATAGTAACATCCTCTTGTACCTAAAGAATAGTTACCCCTGCACTCGCATAACCTTCTACAATAGTAGCTACCGTCAGACCTGAAGTTGTTACAGAGTAAACCATTAACAAACGTGTCTGTGGAGTTACTGGTATCGTTAATCCAGTTGTAATATTATTGCGAATCGCACCAATTGCAACAATACCAGTTATAGGAGGTAGTGTTACAACAGCACCTGGTATCGGTGTGAAGGTATTATCAGGATTAGGCCCTGTAGATTGATATAACTGCGCCGTAACGGTAGCACTTCCTCCTATAAGACTCAATGCCAACGTTGTACTAAAATATGCCGCAATAGAAGTAATTACCCCTGCACGTGGTACAGAAAAAGCCATATTAAGAAGTGTTCCAGTTGCACCTTCCAAATCAATTGGTCCACCAAGTGAAGATAAAGTAGGTGCGGAAGAGCCAAATCCGATAAGCCAGCCTATATTAGCTAAACCACTTCCAAGCGACGATAACGTAACAGGTATCCCCGATGCATATGGAATAATAGCTCCCTCACCTGTTGCTCCTGTTGCTCCTGTCGCTCCTGTTGCTCCTGTTGCTCCTGTTGCTCCTGTTGCTCCTGTTGCTCCTGTTGCTCCTGTTGCTCCTGTTGCTCCTGTTGCTCCTGTTGCTCCTGTTGCTCCTGTTGCTCCTGTTGCTCCTGTTGCTCCTGTTCCTACTCCTGTCGCTCCTGTTGCTCCTGTTGCTCCTGTTGCTCCTGTTGCTCCTGTTGCTCCTGTTGCTCCTGTTGCTCCCGTCGTTCCTGTTCCTACTCCTGTCGCTCCTGTTGCTCCTGTTGCTCCTGTTGCTCCTGTTGCTCCTGTTGCTCCTGGCGGAATTGGAGTAAGACTAATTAGTTGTGTTAATAGATTAAATAAAAGTCGTAAAGTTGATGGAGCAAAACAAGTCTGTATAGAGAAGAAGAAATCTGCAAGAGCGCTGTAAAATTGTTGTAATAGTACAGACAATTGCCCCAAGTCTGTATTAGGAGATTGTAATTCATTTAAAATACTTTGAACTAACTGTTTTAAATAATCTCCTTCTGTAGTTGGTAGTAATAAATTTAGTAAATCTAAGAGTTGGTTAAACAAGTTGATTAGTATCAATTTATTTGCAGCATTTGGAGTAGCAAAAAACGTTGGTATAGCTATTATTAAAGCATTTAGTAAACTAATCAATTCATTTAATTGTGAATTGCTAGGACAAACTACCTTCGGCTCACAACAACCACCTGTAATAATAATTGAATCACAGTGATTATTATCAGAACAATCATTATGTTTCATATTTTTCCTCCTTACTTATTTATTTTCCGAGTACCTTTCTATTCTAAGAGTTATTGAATATATAGTTATATTTTATTAGCTTTGAGTAATAATTTCCTCTTAGAAAAGAAAGCGCTACTAATAATTAAACAATAAAGAACGCTGTTTTAATTATCTTCACGACTCTCATATTAATTATATGTCCCTAAAAACTTAATGATTAGATTATATACCTAAACTCAGTAACACATTTTAAAATCCCACATTTCTATTTTTAATACATAATCTTATTCTCAAAAATAATCAATTCAAATGAGGCATAATAAATACAAAAAATCATATTGGTTATATAGGGATGTAGCCGCGTCTCTTATAAAAAAAAATCATAAAATAAAACATGGGACAAGCTTCATCTTAACTAGCCCCATAAATTCAAAATAGAGGTGAAATATTACATGCCCATCATTCAACCTTTTATGGCATCCAGAAGATTCACGTCCACTTTAGGTGCTGGTGCTGGTACTGGCGCGGCTTTCGCAATTGCTGCTACAGCATGCTTAAACGACTCTGGTACTACTGCAACAGCATTTCCCACTTACACATACTACAATCTTTATGTCAATGGAGTCATTCAACCTAGTGTAAACTCAACTGTCACTACAGGACCTACTGGCGCAATTACCATTCCAGGTGGAGATGCATTAGATCCTGGAATTCCGATTACAGTTGAATTTATCATCACTTAATATCTATTTTTTCAGTCAGACAGATTACTCAAATATGAGAATCTGTCTTTTTTAATGAATAGTAATAAATTGTAAAATGATTGATGAACCTTGTAAAGGCGGTTCAGAATCTACTAAAATCAACTGACCAGCAGTAACTTGGTAAAAAGGCTGTGGCTGAAGAATTCCATTTATAAACAAATTAATATATGAAACGTCATCTGGAGAGAGTATTTGTGTTGTACCATATTCAGGTATCCCATCAGCATTTGTATAAATAAGCTTTTCTCCATCTGAAAAAGTAAAATATAGTATATTTGATGTTTGTATATTACCAATAGGACCAGTTGCTCCCGTTGTTCCGGTTTCTCCGGTTGTTCCAGTTACACCTGTTACTCCGGTTACACCTGTTGCTCCCGTTTCTCCTGTCGCTCCGGTTACACCTGTTGTTCCAGTTACACCTGTTACTCCGGTTACACCTGTTGCTCCCGTTTCTCCGGTTACACCTGTTGTTCCAGTTGTTCCAGTTACACCTGTTACTCCTGTTACTCCTGTTACTCCGGTTGTTCCGATTGCTCCAGTTACACCTGTTGCTCCGGTTGTTCCGGTTACACCTGTTGCTCCGGTTGTTCCGGTTACACCTGTTGCTCCGGTTGTTCCGGTTACACCTGTTGCTCCGGTTGTTCCGGTTACACCTGTTGTTCCGGTTGTTCCGGTTACACCTGTTGCTCCCGTTTCTCCCGTTGTTCCGGTTACACCTGTTGCTCCCGTTTCTCCCGTTGCTCCGGTTGTTCCGGTTACACCTGTTGCTCCCGTTTCTCCCGTTGCTCCGGTTGTTCCGGTTGCTCCAGTTACACCTGTTGTTCCGGTTGCTCCAGTTACACCTGTTGTTCCGGTTGCTCCCGTTTCTCCCCTTGTTCCAGTTGTTCCTGTTACTCCGGTTGTTCCGGTTACACCTGTTGCTCCGATTGCTCCGGTTGTTCCGGTTACACCTGTTGCTCCGGTTACACCCGTTGCTCCGGTTGCACCTGTTGCTCCGGTTGGAATTCGAATAACTGGAAGTGGTGGAAATGTAGGTCCAATATTTTCAAAAATTGATGTTTCATTATAGTTCTTCAATTTACCACCCCCTTTCACTTAATAATTATTAAATGTATATTTCTTTTAAATGTTAAAAAACGAATTTACATTTACAACTCCTGTTAATGAACGTTATTATATTTCTTATCAAATTAATATAACAACTCCATAACTTACAGGATCAACATTAATCTGAATTTACAGAAAATACCCCTTGCTATTCCATCTCAATACGTAAGGTAATCATTCTCCAAGCCTATATGCAATACTGCTTTGACACTCAACTGTGTGTCTTTTTTATACGAAAAAAGCTATCTAATTATAGATAGCTTTTTCATAATATATTAAGAAACAGGATAATAAATTGTCATACTCACTCTTGTTAATGTTTCTCCTAAATTGTAATAAACATGTGGTCTATCCGCCTTAAATCTAATGGAATCACCACTTTTTAAATTATATTTACACCCATTTACTTCAATTGTTAATTCTCCATCAAACACTGTTATAAATTCTTCCGTTCCTTCTTTATGAGCTTCCGCACTCAAACTTCCCTTTTCTTCAATTTCAATCATATAAATTTCAAACTGTCTATTTTCTTGGAACGAAAATGAAGGAAATACTCTATACCTCCCATTATCTTCAGACAATATTTGGATATCATTCCGTAAAACTATAGTCGTATCTGGTTGTGGATTATTTATTAAAGAAGTAAAGGAAACCTTTAGTCCATTAGCGATTTTCCAAATTGTTGTAATCGTAGGACTAGATTCGCCTCTTTCAATTTGTCCAATCATTGTTTTACTCACACCTGTTAATTGTGAAACCTTTTCCAAACTCAGTTTTTCTTTCTTACGAATAGCTTTTAAATTTTTTGCAAGGATAATTTGAATTTCCTCCATAAAAACACTCCTATACAATATAACGACCATTATGTATAATAAAAAGCACACGTTATATTGTTCTTTTCGGTCATTATAACACACGAATAAGAGAGGGTTTTTGAAATGCCTATATTTTCTTTTTTATTATTTGTCTTTGTTAGTAGCTTCACACCAGGCCCTAACAATTTTTTAGCTATGACATACGCCAAGCAATATGGATTAAAAAGAAGCATTACATTTTGCCTAGGTGTGGCTTTCGGTTTTTTTATTATCACTTCATTATGTAGTTTCTTTAATATTGTACTTATAAATATTCTGCCATTAATTGAATTCCCTTTAAAAATTTTAGGTGTAGCTTATATGCTGTATTTAGCTTTTAAAATACTCACTAGTAAAGGCAATACAGATACAAATGAAAAAAGTAATAAAAACTTATTTTTAGTAGGAATTATGCTTCAATTTGTTAACCCGAAGGGAATTTTATTCGGACTGACTGTAGTATCAACTTTTATTCTCCCTTACTACCATTCATATTCTAGTTACCTTTTCTTTTCATTGTTTTTAGGCATAGTCGGTTTAATGAGTACGTTTAGTTGGTGTCTATTCGGATCGATGTTTCAAAAACTTTTATTAAAACACAACCGAATATTTAACATTATTATGGCAGTTTTATTAGTGTTTAGCGCCATTTCAATTATTATTAACTAGTTCTATACTCATTCTAATCCTTATATTTTGTTTAACTGAACCAAACGCTACAGTACGTATATCTTAAGCTTTTTCTCTTATTCTTCTAAATAGAACTTTTTTCTACCTTGTACAAGCAGTTCTTATCCTCATTAAATACAATATATAGACAAATAAAAGATAGGAGATTAAAGAATGGCTAATTATTTTTATAAACATGGTAAAAAGTACTATAAAAATTATTCATATTCTCACAATAAAAAAGAGAACTGTTTCACTAAAACGCATACGATTGCTGGCTCAAATATACCATTAGATATTATTGTACCAGCTAACACTTCAAGAATAGTTTTTGAAGATGCTACTAATAATCACAATAAAACATTACTGCAGTTTCATGTTCCTGGTACTTCTGCACCAATTGTTGTAACTATTCGTACAAGAAATTCTCGTAGACCGATTACCGCTACAATAGCTTCAGGTGAAACAAGAATTCTTCAAGTAGAAAATTTTGAAAGCCTCACTCTCACAAATAATAATAATACAAGTAGCAACATTGGTGTGTTTATCCAAAAAACGTTTTGCATCTGCTGTGATGACCAAAATGATTATTATGCAGAACAATCACATTCTCTTAACCAAAAGAGTAACTGTTTTATTGAGACTCATACCATAGCCGGTTCGGGAACTTCCTCAACTGGAAATGTACCTCTAGATATTATCGTACCCCCTAACACTTCAAGAGCGGTTTTTGAAGATTTTACTATTAATCACAACAAAACATTACTTCAAATATCTGTTCCTAACGATTCCGGTCCCATTGAAGTAATTATTCGAACAAGGATTTCTAGCACACCAATTAATGCAACTTTAGTTCCTAATGAAACAAGGATCTTTCAAGTAGAAGATTTCCAAAGCCTTACTCTCACAAATAATTCCGATACATTTGATTTTATTGATATATTTATCAATAAAACATTTTGTATTTGCTGCGATGACCAGAACAACCCTTGCGATGAATGTAACCATGAAGACAATGATTATGATTGTTAGTTTTAATGAAAAAGAAACCTTTATAAAAAGGTTTCTTTTTCATTAAAACAACTAACATCCGATGATATACGTATTTACTTATCTATCGTTTCTCGTTTCTTAATAAAATAGCATTTTTGTTTATAAATTTTACACATTTAAAGTAGAAAAGCATATGTTATTATATGGAGATCCCCTCCACTCATAAGATTCTTATCTTTCTAAGAGTACGTTTATAGGCGTGCTCTTTTGATTTTTTATCCAATAACGATTTTTACATCCACACGCTTCTTACTAGCTTCACTGCTAAATAGGACTGGATATATTTTTCTATTTTTGAATGTATAATCCAAAACTTATTACTAGAAACTGTACAAATACTAATAGCTCTTCAAAAATAGAAGCACATGCTTCTGTGGCAAAAGACAATTCGAGTTGACGAATTTGATTTTTCGCATCATCAAAATCGGAAGCTACAACTTTTTATTAAATACAGCTTCAGCCTTATGACCTTGCAGTATATATTGACAATACTTTAGCTAGTCATAGAAAATCTTATGGAACAATCGCGATATATATAAATCCAAATACTTCTCAACGGATAGGATTATGGACAGTATATGATCCATCAAGATATTTAATATATTCCTAATTTGGTTGGGTAAGTAATAGACCAATTAATCCATAATAAGAAAAAGAGGCTGCGAAATAATTACAGCCTCTTTTCTTTAATCGCATTTTTCTATTTGGTCGCCTTCTTCACCTGCATTTTCTGCCGAACTATCCGTTCCGCCTCCCACTGCATGTTGCTGTTTGGTATTAGAACTTTCGATGGCAGCGTTGGTTCCCGCTGCACTGTCTTCTCCACCACCACTTGCCACTTGAGTAGCACCAGCCTGTTCCTTACGGGTTTTATTAATTTGATTATTGATGATAAGTACAAATTCTGCCTCTTCATCCGAAGTTTCTTTTTTCATTTTATGCGGCTCAATCTGGTCCCCACTAATTCCCTTATTTATGGCTTCGCCTCCAGCGCCCACCGTTTGTTGCTGTCTGGTATTCGATGAATCAATTGCTGCATTACTTCCTGCTGCACTGTTTTGTCCGGCCCCACTGGCAATTTGTGTTGTATTCGGTGCAAATGTAATCTGATTATTAATGACAATGACAATTTTTCGTTTATCAGCAAGATTTCCCAAATTAATTTCTTCTCCATCTTTTTTTACAAATCGAAACGTGATTTTTTCATTATTTTCCATGTTCTCCCCCCCCTTTATAGTATTAAATGACTGGAGAATGATAATGGATTGGACAAGCGTATTTTTTTTATAAATATGTGCCCTCGCCCACAATGAAGGGTGTATTATCAGGTTCCGGTATTTTGCTCGTATTAGGTACGTCGACTTGACGACAGTCCAGCATCCGCCGAATTTTGGAATGCATGGAGAAAAGCCTTATAGGAGATATAGAAAGAGAGATTAGTAGAAACATTGGTATATAAAGGTTTCTAGGTTTGATTATATTTTCCTTTTCTTATTTAGATTTATCCGCCAAATATCTAGCATAGTGAATTAAATTTCTAGCTACATCTAATTCAAGATTAAATATATTAGGTACCCCTGGTCTCCAATTCACCTCAAATAACCACAATTTTTGATCTTTATCAATCCCTACATCAATTCCTAACTCATCAAATACTACATCCTTAAATAAAGAATTAAAATGGTTAGCAAAAGTTACTGCAAATCGTTCTAAATACCTTTTAATATTATACCAATCGTTATCAAACTCCGCTTTTAAAAAACATCTAAATAAGTACTGTAACCACCCTTAGCCATATTTGATACAATACTTCCTAATGGACCTATTCTCGGGAATATAGAAGTAACAACCCACCTTCCTTCCCCATTTCTTTGAACATGCAATCGAAAATCATAAACATGACCAGATTTCATTTGACATGAAATAAACTGTTGAACTATGTAACCTTGCTCTTGAATCTTATCAGATATAAAGCTCCGTAATTGTTTTTTATTCATAGATGAAATTTGTTCTGACTCATTCATACTATAATTCATCCCGTTTTTTTCAATGAAAACAATACCACTACCTTGATGTCCAGAAATTGGTTTAATAATAAGTTTTTCATAACGATTAATCATGTCAAAAAACTTATTAACATCATTTAATTCATAAAAAGGAATAAGATACTGCTTAAATTTTTTTGCTCTATTTATTCTGTTATATACACTTAATTTATTTCCAATTGAATGGCTTGTAAACGGAACTTTTTCATATAGATGATCATAGATTTGCTGATTTTTATCACTAACATGAACACTTGCATTATAAATAACATCAGGAAAAGAAAATTCTTGTTCAACCCACTTACCATTTTCATAAGTTTTACCTAAAATCTTCTCAGTTTCTATATTTACTTTCCCTAAAGTAAAATAAAAAAAGTTTATACCTTCAGCTTTAGCTACAGCAGCATAAGTATATGCTTTCTTTACGTCATTCGGATCTTTCCGATGATGAAGCATACCAATTATAGTCATGTTAGTTCTTCTTCCCTTCCTTCTAAAGATCTTTTTCAAATCAAATATCAAATTCATTATATATATATTCATGTTTTCCCTCATTCAACCATTTTTCGAAAAATCCAGAACAAGCTTAACCTCATTTTAATATTCTACCTATAGAAATAATAAATCTGAGGTTTTAAAAAATGATTAAGGTTAAGGTGACATAAAATGGATACTATTATTTTCATTGAAACAAATAAATCTGGATCAAGTAGGGAAGCAATCAAAGCAGCCGAAAAACTTAATTTCTTTACTGTTTTGTTAACTAACAAAACAAAATTTATTGAAGAACGAAATATATTCCCCGATGTACATCAAATGATTCTTACTGATATAAACGACTATGAAAATATAATTACAATAATCGAAAAAATAATAAAATCAGGGAAAAACATAAAAGGAATCTTTAGTTTTATTGATCCTTTTGTTTATGTAGCTGCACGTTTATCAGAAAATTTTTGTTCAAATATTGTATCTACTAAAGCAATCTATCATATGGAAAACAAAATATTAACTCGTAATGTACTTAAAGATTTACCAATCTCACTCAAATATTTAACTTATAAACCAACAGAATCATTATCATCTTTCCTTAAAAAAACTAAAGAGATGAATTTCCCTCTTATTGTAAAATCCCCCAAATCCACAGGTTCAAAAGATGTATTATTAATAAAAAATAAAGATCAATTAATTTTATCTATGAAAAGTCTTTTAAAAAAACTACCTAATGAAGAAATTCTACTTGAAGAATATATAGATGGACCTCAGTACTTAGTCGAAGTTTTAGTTCAAAATGGAAAAGTCCATATTATAGCAGTAATTGAACAAGAAATTACACTTTTTGAACGCTTTATTGTTACTGGTTATTCTTTACTAGGACAGGTAGACAAAAGACTATATAATAGTCTTTTCAATGCAGTTAATTCTGTTATTCAGGCTTTTAATATGAAAAATGGAGCTTGTCATCTAGAACTCCGGAGAATAAATGATGTTTGGAAATTAATTGAGATAAACCCCAGAATATCAGGTGGAGCAATGAATGACATAATTGAAATTGGACATGGAATCAACTTAGTACAAGAAACTATTCAATTAATGTTAGGAAATAAACCTTCACTAAATAAAAAACATTATAAATATGTGTATGCTCATTACCTAACAGTTAAATTTAAAGGAAAACTAATTCGAGTTACAGGGAAAAATCGTAGTTCTAGATATCCTGGTGTAGAGAAAGTTTATATAAAACCTAAAAAAGGAACTTTTCTAAAACCACCTACATCAATGGGACATCGATATGGATACGTTTTAGCAGCGTCCTATTTTAAAACAGAAGCAAAAAAAATAGCTTTAGAAGCGGCTAAAGAAATTTCTTTTGAAATCCAAAAATAATAAAAATAACATATATACACCAACAGATAAAAATATACTAAAAATCATATTTCTTATAATTTTAATTTATTTACTAAATAGACGACTCCAAAATGATTTAATTTATATATGGTAAAATATATCCATCGCTAATATGTCCAAACATGTAATTTTCATAGCAGCAAAATTACAACTAGACTTATACAACATGATTCAAAAATCAATGAAGGAATGTTTTAAGTGAAAGGACGTATTCGAAAAAGAGGAACAAAGTGGTATATTATTGTCAATATCGGAGCTGATCCAGAGACAGGAAAAAGAAGACAAAAGTGGCTTTCATGATACATTTAAAGCCTATTTGAAAAAATCCGAATTAAAAAACATTAGATTTCATGATTTACGCCATACACATGCAACGCTTCTTTTAAAACAAGGAGTACATCCAAACATTGCAAGTGAACGATTGGGTCATAAGGACGTTTTCATAACCTTAAATCGCTATTCACATTTTTCACCTGGTCTGCAAAAGGACGCTGTTAAAACATTTAGTGAAAGACTATTCGGATGGTAATGTTTGCAAATACAAAAAATACGGTTTCTCTTCCCACGAGAAACCGTATCACATCAATATTTCCGTTAAATTTTAAACTGACTCGTATACAGATCAAAGTAAAACCCTCCATCTTCCATGAGAGTTTCATGATTTCCTCTCTCTAAAACACTTCCATCTTTTATTACAAGTATTTGATCTGCTTTTTCAATCGTTTTCAGCCGATGAGCAATTACAAAGCTCGTTCGCCCTCTCATTAAATTATTTAATCCAGCTTGAATTTGTAATTCTGTTCTCGTATCAATATTAGATGTGGCTTCGTCGAGAATTAATATATCTGCATCTGCTAAAATTGCTCGTGCAATCGCAAGAAGTTGTTTTTGTCCCTGACTTAAATTCGAACCTTCTGAAGCGATTTCTGTTTCATATTGATTCGGTAAATGCTTAATAAAAGAATGTGCTGATGCAGCTTTAGCAGCGGCCATTACTTCTTCATCACTTGCTTCCAAACGCCCATACCGAATATTATCCATAATCGTCCCAGCAAATAAATACGTATCCTGTAAAACAACCCCTATTTTACTCCGCAAAGAATTAATATCATAATCCTTTATATCTTTTTCATCAATGTTAATTTGCCCTTTTTGAATGTCATAAAAGCGAGTTAACAAATTAATAATTGTTGTTTTTCCTGATCCAGTTGGACCGACTAAAGCGATGGTCTCCCCAGGATTTGCCTCGAGACTCACATCTTTTAAAATCATGTTGTCCTGTGCGTATCCAAATGAAACTTTCTCAAGCCTAACATGTCCTTGTAAATTTTGTACAAGTACTGCATCTTTTTTATTTTGAATTTCTGGTACTTCATCCATAATTTCAAAAACACGTTCTCCTCCAGCAACTGCCGCTTGAATCGTATTCATTAAAGTTGCAAATTGACTAAGTGGTCTTGAAAATTGTCGAGAATAATTAATAAAAGCTGCAATGACACCTACTGTTGTCATTCCGTTTAATACCATTACCGATCCAGTTCCAATTACAAGCCCCATTCCTAAGTTATTAATAAAGTTCATACTTGGAAAAATAAATGCTGAAAACGTTTCAGCCTTCGTTGCTGAAATTCTTAGCTGTTCGTTAATTTCATTAAAGTTATGTACGGTTTCTTTTTCTTTTCCGTATAACGTAGTTACGTCTGCACCTGTAATAGCTTCCTCGATAAATCCATTTAATTCCCCTAAATCCTTTTGACGCTTCGCAAAGTTTTTGCCACTATAAGCAACTAGTTTTTTTGTAACGAAAAACATAATAGGTACTGTAATTAAAGTTACAATTGCTAAAATCCAATCTAATGAAAACATCGCAATTGTTACACCTATAAATGTTAACGCTGATGAAATAATTTGTACAACACTTTGTGTCAAAGCTTGATTTAAGTTATCAATATCATTTGTCACACGGCTCATTAAATCACCTTGAGAACGTACATCAAAGAATCGTAGAGAAAGTGTTTGGATTTTCTCAAAAATATCTTGTCTTATTTTTTGTATAGTCTTTAATGCAACATTAATCATTACAAATGTTTGTAACCATGTTAACAATACGGTTATCCCATATATTGCAATGAGCAGCATGCACATTCTCGCTGTCCCGCTTAAATCCTTCGGTACAATGTATTCATCAATGATGACCCCCATATAATATGGCCCAAGTAAACCTAGTAATGTCGTGATAAATACAAGAATAATAACGAACATAAGAGATGCTTTTTGATACCCCATGTAGTTCCATACTCGCATTATAGTTCCTTTAGTATTCTTTGTTTTTCCCGTTTTCGGATTGTTACGTCCACCTTTATTTCCAAATTGTCCTTGAAAATTACGCATGCTCTTCCCCTCCTTCTTGCTGCAGGCTACCACCTTGGGAAAGATAAATTTCCTGATACACTTCACAAGTTGCCAATAAAGCCTCATGCGTACCATTTCCAACTAATTCACCGTTATTCAAAACGAGGATTTTATCAGCATCTATAATAGAAGATATTTTTGATGCAATTAAAAATGTCGTTGTGCCACTATATCTTGTCCTTAATGCTTCTTGTATTACAGCTTCTGACTTCGCATCAACTGCCGATGTAGAATCGTCTAATACAAGAATAGATGGCTTTCTCACTAGGGCTCTTGCAATAGATATACGTTGTTTTTGACCGCCAGATAGATTGGTTGCACCTTGTGTTAAGTTATATTGATAAGAGTCTTCCAGCTTATTTACAAACTCAGTCGCACAAGCAGATGAAGATGCTAATTCCAATTCATCATAAGTGGCATCTTCTTTGCCATAACGTAAATTCTCTTCTATACTGCCTGAAAAGAGAAGTGCCTTTTGTGGAACGAAGCCAATGGAGGCACGAAGTTTTTGTAAATCGTATGCTTTCACATTGACATCGTCTATACATACTTCACCTTGATCAACATCGTAAAGTCGTGGCAATAGTTTTGCTAATGTAGATTTACCACTCCCAGTAGATCCAATAATCCCTATTTTTTCACCTTTACGTACAGTAAATGAAATATCTTTTAAAACATATTCATTATTTTTCGTATAACTATAGCTAACATTTTTAAACTCTACATTACCACCCACTTGTTTTGGTTCATATACGTCGCCTTCAGTTGTAATATCAACTTCAGTATGTAAGACTTGTTGTACACGATCAGCTGATGGAAAAGCACGGGCAATTTGAATAAATACCATACTAATAGACATAAGTGACATTAAAATGATATTTAAATAGTTAATAAAAGCTAAAATGGCCCCTACTTGGAGTGTACCGTTAAAAACTTTCTCGCCACCCATCCATAAAGTTGCTACAATCCCGCCATTTACAACTAGCATAATAATTGGCATCATCAATGAAATAATTTGTATAGCACGAATATTTATTTCAGTTACACTTGTATTAACTTTCTCAAACTGTGAGATTTCATATTTTTGTCTTACATATGCTTTTATAACACGTACACCGGATAAATTTTCTTGTAGCTTTGTATTTACTTTATCTAATGCTTCTTGTACTCGTTTAAATGAACCGCTCGCTTGACCTGCAATCCATACAATTGCAACTAATAAAACGGGTACCACAACAAGTAAAATTGGAAATAGTTCTCTCGCTGTTACAAAGACTATAATGATACTTCCAATAAATAATAACGGTCCACGGACAAGTACACGTAACGTCATCGTCATTGCCGCTTGAATAGATGTAATATCATTTGTCACGATTGTTAATAATTTACCTGTTCCAAATGAATCACGATTTTTGCTGGAAAATGTTTCTATTTTAGCAAACACATCTTTTCGTATGTCTGTAGCGAAATTAACAGCAGCTTTTGTAGAATACATCATACAACCAAGTCCTCCAACTAAACCGATTGCTGCTGCCCCTATCATAAGAAGCCCCATTTTTATTACATAATTCAAATCCCGGTTTGCAATTCCAACATCAATAATATGTTGCATTATTGTCGGTTGAATTAAGTCCATCGCAACCTCAAGTACCATAAATAACGGCCCAATAATAGCGAAGAACATGTATGGTTTTAAATACTGTAACAACTTGCGAAATGATTTCATACATAATCTCCTTTTTTCATGAAATTACCATTGAATAATTCATATTCCTCCTTATTTAAACGATATAGTCTGTAATTTCTTCATTAGTCCTATTATATTATGTAAATTAATATTTAACATTATTAAATGATAAGCATTTATGACTTTCCGGTCAATAAATGTGCTTTATCTTACGTAAATACAAAAACCACATTCTTAATAGAAAGAATGCGGTTTTTTATTTATATTTGTTCAATTGTAAAATTCAATCACGAATCATTATTTTTAGATGGGTTTCACGTGTAAAACTTATTTTAATAGGTTTATTACCTTTATCCTCCATCAAAAGCATCTATATAAATATTTAAAACTCCGTTAAAACTGGGAATTTATATCCTTTAAAATCTAATTCTTTACTACTTCGAACCATCAAATACTTACTAGACTGTAATTCTGTATATTGTACATCATCAATCCCTAATTGATCTGGGCAAAAATAAAATTCAATCTCTGTAAATGATTCAGAGATTTCCTCACATAATTCATCTAAAATCGGAAGTACTGGAGCAAATACTCCATATAACTTTAGCTTTTCATTTTCTACTTCATAAACGATCATCGCATCTAGTTTCTTAGAATAATACAGTTTTTCATTCCATTTTAAGTCATACATATTCAAATAAAACGAAGGTTGATAATTTAGTGTTGAAAACATATTAGAAAGTCTTTGACTATTTTCAATGATTTCATTTATTAACTGTCTATCCTCTTCATTATAAAAATCTAACTTTCTAAGTATAGAATCTTTATTATTCTTTTTATCATATGGTATAGTCATCAGATATTCCTGCACAATTTGAAATCCAAATGATTTATATAGTTCAGGGGTTTCAGTAAACAAGAAAGCACATTCACATTGCTTATCAATTTCTTCTATCATCTTATTAAGCAATCGTGTCATTAGTCCTTGTCTGCGAAAATTTGGATGTGTCATTACTGATTGAACACCCGCTGCATTTATTTTTTCACCATTAATTAGTAACGGAAGTGAAAATGCCGCAACATTTGCAATCACTTTATCATCTTGTATAAATGATAAAGCTTTATATGTATAATCCCAATATCCTTTCTCTGAAAAATCATGTAATGTTTGACTTGTAATCCCAAACACTTCTTCAAATAAAGGAAATAACTGCTCTCTTTTCGGTTCTTCTAATATAATATTTGCAAAATTATCAACATTCCCCATATTGTCCCTCCATACGTCGATTCCATTAAATTAGATATACTTATATGACCTACTCCTAGAATAATAGGCCTTTCAAATCAATATATTATCATAAAACATAAAAAAATAGTCTAATTTATTTTTTGTTTTGACTATTTAAAAATAAGTCAAATAAACTCATATAAAGATTTTCGAATATTAATAAGTTTATTATATACAAATGGTGCTTTCTAATTAACTTATTACTAATAGAAATGCACCATTTATAAAAATATTATTCACTTATTATTTTGTTCCTTCAAGTCGCTCCTTCGTACTTATTTCTTCACCCCTAATACGCTTTTCAAACGTCTTTCTCCAACTAGTAGACAGTGCATTTACTTCTAAAATCCTTTTTAATCCTTCAGAGTTTTGTTTTTCTTTATGCATTATGCGATTCGCAAACGAAATTGACACAACTTTTGGATCAGGCCTCAACAATTTCAAAGTATCTACCGGTAATATCCACCCTTCTTTTAATACTCGAAAATAAAAACCTGTGTATCCTGTATCTTGAAAATATAATGGTAGCTTTGGAATATTATATTTCTTCGCTAATTTAAAACAAGGTTGTCTTGGCTGCGTTACTTGTACAATCGCTTCTCCGAGTTGAAACGTGTCACCAATACAAACATCTTCTTCACGCATTCCGCTTACTGTTATATTTTCACCGAAAGCCCCATATACAAGTTCCTGATTCAATTCTTTTTCCCAGTACGGATAGTGGTCACCAGTATAAACACAAACCGCTTTATCTACCCCTCCATGATGAACTAAATCCGCCTGTCCATCTCCATTAAACTTTAAAAATGATAAAAAAACAGGTTCCTTTACTTGCTTTTTATTTATCCCTGTTTGAATTAACTTCCCACCATACATAACCTCTTTTGGCAATCCTATATTTAAAGATAGGATTTCATATACTTTAGTCATTCAAATCCCTCCTCTTACTTGCGGCACAACTTTTCAAAAGACTCATTTATTATTTCAAACCCTCTATCTATTTCTTCGTTTGAGATAACTAGAGGTGGTAAAAAGCGTAGTACATTATCAAATATCCCCGCTCCAATACTTATAAGCCCATTCTTCCAGAATTCATCAATTAATTTTAATGTTAGTTCTTTTGCAGGTTCTTTCGTTATGCGATTCGTTACAAGTTCCATTGCAATCATTGCACCAATTCCGCGAACATCACCTATGACCTCGTATTTCAATTGCATTTCATGTAAATGTGATATTATTCTATTTCCAACTTGCTGAGCTCTTTCAACTAGATTTTCTTCTTCCATAATTTCAAATACAGCAAGACCGGCTGCACATGATAATGGACTTCCCGCAAAGGTCCCACCGATTTGCCCTCTCCCAGGAATATCCATCAACTCCGCACGGCCAACAATTGCACTTAATGGTAAGCCTCCAGCTATTGATTTTGATAATGTAATAATGTCAGGCTCTATTTGAAAATGTTCCGTTGCAAACCATTTCCCAGTTCGACCAAATCCAGTTTGCACCTCATCCATTATCATTAAAATACCATATTGATCACAAATCTCCCGGATTCGTTTTACAAATAAAATAGAAGGAACAATAAATCCAGCTTCTCCTTGTACTGGTTCCATTACGATTGCCGCTACTTTTTCAGGTGATACTTCTTCTAAAAACTTTTCAAACTGATAGATGACTTGAGAATCCACTTCTTCAGGAGAACCCCCTTCTTCAGCTCTGTAGTAGTACGGATACGGCAATATATGCATGTCTGAAACGAACGGACCAAATCCTGCTTTATATGGATTTTCTTTGGTCGATAAAGACATCGTCATTAATGTTCTCCCATGAAATCCTCGTTCAAACGAGATTACTTTACTTCTCCCTGTGACTTTACGTGCGATCTTCACAGCATTTTCAATCGCTTCCGCACCACTATTTGCAAACATCGTTTTTTTCTCACTTGTTCCTGGCACTTTTTCATTAATTTTCTCTGCTAAAGTAATGTAATTTTCATATGGAGTTACATGAAAACATGGGTGAATAAATGATTCCGCTTGTTTTTGTACCGCTCTTACAACTTTCGGATGACAATGACCAACATTTTGCATTCCAATTCCACCAGCAAAATCAATAAACTGATTTCCATCTACATCTGTAATTATCGCTCCTCTTGCTTCTTTTACATATAAAGGCGTTAAATGATATATTCCTGTCGGTACAGCCGCCTCATACCTTTTTTGAAGTACTTGTGAATAATTTCCTGGTAATACGTTCGATTTCAACAATTCTGCTTCACCTCATCTAATTTTTATAATCAATCCATTTCTGATAAAGTGATTATAAATCTCATAAAACCATTGTTCAATTCAATTATTTATATAATAATGATAGGTATATCCTATGATTAAATTTGAGGTGATTCCAATCGAATTACGACAACTAGAATACTTTTTAGCTGTTTCGAAAGAGTTACATTTTACAAAAGCAGCTGAGAAATTAAACATTTCACAACCTTCACTAAGTCAACAAATACGTGCATTAGAACATGAAGTAGGCATGCCACTTTTCGATCGAATTGGTAAAAAAATATCTTTAACTGAAGCAGGAAGAGTTTTATTATCGCACAGTAAAACAATCTTTCATGAAGTCGAACAAGCCCGTTCTGCCATTCAAGATTTAAACGGATTACAGCATGGATCCTTAACAATCGGCTCATTGTTAACCGTCGTAAATTATTTACTACCACCAGCCATTTTAAATTTCAATAATTTATATCCTAATATTGAGCTTTCTGTATTAGGTCTTCGTACAGGAGAAATTCGTGAAAAATTATTACAAAACGAATTAGATATTGGCATTACATTTCTCCCAGTGCAAGATAAAGAGATTGTTTCTATCCCACTATATAAAAGTGAACTTACATTAGTTGTACCAACCAGCCATTCTTTAACTGAACGTAAGTATGTATCTATTGAAGAATTACAGGACTACCCTTTAATTCTTCTACCTAAAAATTTCCATTTAACAGAACTAATTACATCTCATTGCCAAAACTTTAACTTTAAACCAAAGCCAATTTTAGAAATTAGTACAATGGAATCTTTAATTCAAATGGTCTCAAAAGGTATGGGAATTACAGTATTACCAAAACCTTATATAGACTTTTTGCAAAGCGAACACATTCAATCTATTAAAATTGAAAACCCCACTCCAACAATAGATATAGGACTTATTTATAGAAAAGATAAATACATGTGCGCTGCTACCCGAGAATTTATTGAACAACTAAAGTTAACAGTACATTCTCTACAAAAATAAGCATAAAAGAGATTATCCTATGAAGCCGATGCACAACGACCTATTAGAATAATTTCTTTTCATAATGAAATAAAACATTACATTTTGTGGTTTCTTTTCTAAAAACCTAGTATTCATTATAAGTGCTTAATTATTATCGTTTTATCAAGCGACATATCAGCGATATTTTATATCTATTTCGTATAGGTGTTAGCAAGTTCGTTTGAAAACTTGTTAGCACTTTTTTATAAAAATTGTATAATGCTTCAAAAAGTAGGAATCCGTTTTGATCAATCTTTTTTCAAAATGGATTCCTTTTGTCTCTTATCAATATTCAAATGTTACAGTAGTACCATTAAAACCATCAAAACAATTAGAGCAATTAGAGCAACCACCACAACCAAAACAACTAAAGCAACCGAAGCAACCAAAACAACGGAATCCACCACAACGACCACCACCACAACGACCACCACCGCCACAACCACCACAGCGACCACAACCACCACAGCGACGAGCAGCATCTTCAATATAGTAATATGGATATTGGTTTTGCTGGTCCCAATACACAATATTTCCAGGCTGATAATCATTAAGGCTTAACGCTTGTAGTTCTTGTTGAAAATTATTCATCTTCATGACCTCCGTTTATAAACTACAACCCCATCGATACTTTCCTATATTTCTGTTCGTTAAATCTAAGTAGAAATAGCGCTATAAAGTGAAACTTTAATCCGTAGGGGTTTTGTTCATCCCCCACTGATTATTAGTTGAACCAATCGGGCGTCTACGGGCAGCAGGGCTCCCACCTAACTTCTTTGCTCCAGTCGAATTTTGAGGTGGGAGTTTTACTGCCCGCAAATAGCGGGATAAACTAAGTTCAATACGTACACCAACAAAATATGACCTATCACTAGATGATGTACCTTGTTCATATGCCTATTTTTAGGTTGTTTTTACTATATTTTCATAAAGTGAAACTTTAATCAGTAGGGGTTTTGTTCATTTCCCACTGATTATTAGTTGAACCAATCTGGCGTTTCCGGGCAGTTAATGCGGGATAAATGGAAATTATAAAATATAAATTTAAACAATAACATCTAGATTTATGTCATCATTTTCTAGCTTTATAGTCGTATATTCCATAACTTTGTTTGGTCATCTTCGTATTTCCAATATGCACTCCCATCTTTATTTTTCTTCGCTTCAATATCTGCTATATCAGAGCTAATTTTATAAGTATTTATAATTAGTGATTTCTGCTAAGAAAAGTCTATTTTTATGAATGGCAAATCAGCGATGTTTTATGTCTATTCCGCATACGTGTTAGCACTTTTTTATATTTCTTCTATTGCATACACCTTCATAATTTCAATATATTTTCCCTTACCACATGGACATGGTTGCTCTCTTCTATATGATTCTTCCCAGCTCATTTAAACACACCTCTTTAACTACTTAATTTATATTATTATATAAAAAAGCCCTGCCACAAGGCAGAGCGAGTAAGATGGATTACACGTATCATATAACAATTTATATCAGTAACTGAACACTGTTAAACAGTGTTCTTTTTTGTTTAAATTAGCGTTGTTGTTCAAAATATCCCGAAGTTGTTATATATTAAAAGTGCGACATACGTTCTACATTAAACCCTTCCCTACGACTTATGTTTGAGTGCTAGGAGAAATCCTAGCTTTTATTTTCCCCTCTGAATAAAATCTAAAATTCCGTCATTTAAATACCAAACTCCGAATTCCCCTTGGAGATGAGCAGTCAGCTTTTGCTAACTGCTTTTTTTACAAATAATAATTAATTTACCCAAGAGCATTTCAAAAGATTTTCGTATGATATGGTGTATTCCTTTCTTTTGAGTGAATGATCTCGTCATGAGAGCACTTTATTAAGTGCTCTTTTCGTGTTTCAAATACATACAAAATAAAATTTTTATATTAACCTTAATTACACATTTAATTGAATATTAATTCATCAGATACAAATCATTTCTTATAAGGGCGCTCTGTACTTGCGCCGTTATATAAATATTCAAATTTATTCCCCGCATATTTTTATAAGTTGTATACAGTTCCATATGGAATTGTTGAAACAGAAATTCCGTATGGTGTAATATGATGCATTGGGTAATAATACTCCATAGATGAATAGTACGGTTGTATGCCTTGCTGTATTTGTTGCATTTGTTGCATTTGTTGCATTTGCTGCTGTGCTTGTAACGCTTGTTGAACAGCTTGAATTGTACTTTGTGCTCCGCTATACGTAATACCCGCCGTACCATACGGACGCATTCTATCTCGGGTATCAAAATATGAATAAAACATTAGTATTCAACTCACTTCCATATAAGTTATTACAAAGTATATTATGAGTATTAATTTCAGTGAGTGTTAAAAACTAGTCCACTAGCTTTTATTCAAATAACGTTTTTGTTCAACTGCCTTTTTTTAATCTCCACGCCTTATCAAAATATAATCTTATATATCTTTCTACTTATTATGATGCAAGTGTCTACACTAAATTGTTAGACAAGCATAAAATAAATTAAGTCTAATAATAAAGGAAAAATAAATATGCAAAACCGTTACATGCTTACAGTCAAACTCACCTCATTTAACGAGACAACGCTGACTGGCATTACTATAGAAGGTATCACGCTGACAGCGAACGTCACGTTAAGAACAACCTATCATCAAGCGATTCTCAATCGATTTCCCCCTCAGGACCCAGTTCGTCCCCTAGTCGTGAACTATAACGTAGCCGTCAAATCTGGCAGAAAATCTGCTATCTTGAATGCCGTGACGCAGCTCGCGAATGCTGGGGTAAGCGCGCAGGTTCGTCTGGATTCCTGCAACAATACCGTGGCATCCTTCCGTCCCGTTCCCTCAATAATATAAGTCAGATACCCGTCACAATAGGATAACGACTGTGACGGGTACGAAGCTGTTCGAGTGAATAGCCCTCAAATTTGTCCCGATCCCATTTCCCTTCACTCCTTGAATATTTTTTCAAAACCAATACATACTATTTTCAAGCCGCCGTATCCACTGCTAATACTTCTTTCTTTTGTTACAGCAGAAGCAGGTAGATTCGTCACTTATCTGCTTTCTCTGTATATTTTTTAAAATATCGAAAAGACTACCTACAAGCTGTTTGAACTAGCAGCTTCACTCTTCTTGTAATGGGAAAGCAATTTATCACAATTAGCTAACTCATTCGACTCACTGGCAGACAACCAAAATTGTTGTCTGCTTTTTGTATGGAATTTTTCATTTTGCATATACTACTTTTGAGCCTGTTTACCAATGCAAGCCATTTTGGTGTTTTGAATTCCGACTAAGCTTTTTTGTTGCATAGATTATTACATCTTTGACAACACTGGTTAAAAGCGCGCTTTCTGGTTATTCGTAGTTCTAGTCCAGAATAATTTTTCTCCTATAAAGGACAGTAGGTACGACTGCTCGTCCTTTTTTACTTATATCGCATACTCTCCCTTTTGACAGCTATGAACCACATTGCCCTCTTCATCGAATTAAGCAATTTCCCAATAAGGGTGGCAGTTGTACGCTTCTATTTCCCCATCGAACAAAACGAACAAATTAGTTTTCCAGTTTCCAACGATCGTACCCCACTTGCCAGCTACATTTACTCGCATACCCATGTAAGCAAAATGTAGATTTCGGTGGTTCTACATTTTCTTGAAAGCTTTTTCCGCGCTGTACATCTGCTTGATGTCAAAAACACCTTCGTTCTCGCACTTTACAAACTTCATGAATTCTGTCATTAGCATTTGATATCTCTTTAACTTTAAGGGTATATTCTCATGTCTTACCCAATATGCAAGAAGATGCAGTGAAAACATTCGCGAAGAGTATATTTTGATATGTGTTTGCAAAATGTTTGCAAACACATATCGAAATGCTCAAAAGCATTGATTTAAAGGCATCTATAGCACATTGAAATAAAACATTACATATAAACTCATATAATTTTAGTGCACCTTTTTTGAGATTGGAATATATTTTGTAAAATACGCCCCCACTAGCAACAATATGATTGAGACTAGCCAAGTAAAAATACCGCCAAAATGAAGCCAATATGCAGACAAATTTAAAATTGCAATTAAAAAGCAACAAATAGAAGTTAATGCACTTTTTAATCCTTTTATCCCCGCTTTTTTTCTTTTTTGATAAGTTATATACATCGAAGCGACTAGAAAAAGGATTAGAACAATTGGTAACATAGCTTGTAGCAATAGCAATCCCTCCTGTCTATTCCCACCCCTTCATTTTACCATCTTATTCCTTTTTAATCTTTAGGAGTCATTTCATTTTTCTCTTCTCTCCAAAAGTCAGCATAAGTTTTATTTTTAAAGTTCACATTCACTTCGGTAAACGGAAGGATTTCTCCAACTTTCAATGAGTACCACTCGTTTAAAAGTGGCGATCCGAAGCAAATATTCAATGTACGGTCCTGTAAATCAAATAATACAGAATGCAAAGTCCCAAACCACTCTTCATAATTATGCACCGTCACCCCGATAGGATATTCTTCTTCTACCAATCCTTTTAAAGATTCCATGCTCACCTGTTCATTTCGATTTAAATGCTCATGTAAAATGTGATATCTTTTTGTAGATTGTTCTAATTTCCTATTATTTAATTTCTGAATAGGTGAACTGACTGCATGGTTTGTTGATACGATAAAAGCTTGGCTTTCCTCATTAATTGTTGTTATTGATTTATGCCCGTCAAATATTTCAATATGTGCTGCGTTTAAAGAATCCGCTACAATTATATTAATATTACTTGCTATAGGCATTTCTTTTATTAATGATGTAGCTTCCTGCGTATTTCTACATTTCTCCAATATTACTCGAATTACAGCAAAACATTGCAAACCATTTACCATCGGTTTTCTTAAACCTTCAATATTCCCTACAGGTTGACCACATGCTGAAAATGTAATAGATAACCCATGCTCATTAACTCCTTCTGTTCGGCCAAAATATTGAGTAGAAAAGCCACTATGTGCATATGCACCTTCAACATGCGTCGAACAAAAACGCATATCATCTATTTTGGGTGATAAATCAAAATTTCTTAATACATATGTATGCTTTAAATCAGTTTTTTTAGGTAATACTGCACAATGACTACAACCTGCTTTTAATAGTGTCTGATAATAATACATCATATTCCTTGAAGGAATTTTCAATACTTCGCAAAAACCTTCAATTTCTTCATTAATTCCTGGACAATATTGTTTTAGTACATTTCTAGATTCTGTCCAATGGTTATCCGATATTAAATTTTCTTGCTGTATAAATTGTGGAATGAGATACGGGTGTTTCTTTACGAATTCCCCTTGTTGCTTACCAATTTCATAATGATTTCCTTTTAGTGACGAAAAATACCCCTTTATTTGATACACCTTAAATTCCCCCTCACATTGAATATATCCATATCATACCAAAATCCTTTTGTTCATTCTTGATGTTTTCCACTCTTTTCCACATACATTAACAATCCTTTTTTCTTTTCAATCAGGTCAGTTAATAACTATTTGATACCTACTCAAAACATTGTTAAAATTACTGTAAGAACAAGTATTCGAGAGGTTATCAGGATGAGTAAAGTATTTCGAAACTAGTTAAAATAATATCAAATGGAATAAACTCTACATTGAACCTGTTTATTGGCGTTCAACTGATTATGAAAATGCGAAAAGTTGTATTTCAAAGGGATGCAAATGGCCATATTGTTCAGTTAAAGAAAGAATATTTTTTAATCATCCATTTATTATAATGAAGGGATAAATTGTATATGAATAAAAGCAAACCAGTTGACGAATTAACTATTGAAGACTTGAAACAAAACCCAATATGGGAACGGGCAATAGATGAAGAGGAAAACGAAGAGTGCGATGAAACGTGGGTAAAACCAGTGGAAACAATAAATTTTACAGAAGAGTTAAACGGTTCAATAGTACTGGGCGAATTAATAATACATAATGATGAGAAATTCCCTATGATGTGTAGTATTGATATTGAAAATAATGAGGTATTAATTAGTTCCGTTGTTTTTTATAAGGAAAAAGAAGATGAGTATATTGCGATAGAAGATGTAGTGAAAAAAGTCGAAATGCCTTTATCAATTAATATTAATCTCACAATTAATGGAGTACCTAAAGCTTTAAAATTCTCTGCAGATAAAATTGATATTTATAAAAACACTATAAAAACTAACTTAAATTAAATTCTAATTGAAGTTAGTAAACTACTCATTAAGTAAAAAATGGGAAACCATTATAATTAACGGTTTCCCAAATATCCTTCTATATTCAATATTTATATAACTTTATACTAAATAATCCCCTTTTCCACCAATGTCTCTGCGATTTGAACTGAGTTCCAAGCCGCACCTTTTAATAAATTATCAGAAACGATCCAAAGATGGAATCCTTTTGGTGTATCAGGATCTTTACGTATTCTACCTACAAATGTATCTCTTTTACCCTCTGCACATAATGGCGTTGGATAAATTTGTTCACTAGGATTATCTTGTAAAATAACACCTGGTGCATCCCATAGTACGTCTTTAATTTCTGCAACGGTCGCTTCTTTTTCAAGTTCAATATAAACCGATTCAGAATGCCCCGATACAACTGGAACTCTGACGCAAGTAGCTGCCATTTTTAGATTTGGATCTTCTAAAATTTTCTTCGTCTCTTGAATCATCTTTACTTCTTCGAATGTGAAATCATTGTCTGTAAATATATCCACTTGCGGCAATACATTAAATGCAATTGGATAATGTTTTTTATCTTTTTTCGCTGGTAATATAGTACTCTTCACTTCTTCACCTGTAAGCATTGACTTAGCTTGTTCTTTTAATTCATGAATCGCATGAATTCCTGAGCCTGATACGGCTTGATACGTTGAAACAATAATTCGTTCTAAACCAAATGATTTTCGAATTGGCTGAAGAGCTGTTACCATCTGTAGTGCTGAGCAATTCGGAACTGCAATGATCCCTTTATGTTCCCTTAAAGTATGTGCATTTACTTCTGGAACGACGAGTGGTACATCGTGTGCCATTCGGTATTCACTTGTGTTGTCAATTACGATTGCACCACTAGAAACTGCATGATTTACATATTGTCTAGAAACTTCTCCTCCAGCACTAAAAAATGCAATGTCTACACCTTCAAAACTAGTTGATTTTGCCTCTTGTATTTTAATCTCTCGTCCTTTAAATTGTACTATCTTACCAGCAGATCGTTTTGACGAGAGTAATGTAATTTCTTCTATATTAAATTTCGTTACTCTCTCTAACAATGCAATGATTTTTTGCCCTACTGCGCCTGTAGCCCCAACTACAGCTACATGATAGCTCTTTTCACTCATTTTTTCTCCTCCAATTTTACTTGAATGAATTTCTCCACAACTTAATTTTAAAAGAAATTTAATGATTTGAAAAATTGAAATACATGATATAATCATTCACAAATCATGATAATAAAAGAGGTATCATTTATGGAAATGAGACATGTTAAAACATTTTGTGCCATTGTTAAATATGGCAGCTTTTCTAAAGCTGCTCATGCATTAGGTTATGCGCAATCTACTGTGACAGCCCATATTAAAGCATTAGAGAACGATTTAAACATTCCTCTATTCGATCGATTAGGAAAAAAAATACTTCTTACAAAAGCAGGTCATCAATTTCATCCGTACGCATTAGAATTACTTACTATTTATGATAAAGCGCAAGAAATCCCTCAAAACAGTGACCATTTAGAAGGAACATTGACTATTACATCTAATGAATCATTGGCAGTGTATCGGTTACCACAATTATTACGTACTTACAAACAGGAAAATTCGAAAGTAAATATCGTACTTGAGACAAATACCAATGAGCAAGCATTGAAAAAACTACATGAAGGAGAAACCGATGTTATCTTCATAATTGGAGAAAGTATAGAGCATAATGATTTTATTACGCGCAATTTATGTAATGAAACATTTGGATGGATTTTCCCTGCTCATTTCCCTTCAAACACTGATCCACTCCTTTTATTACAAGATACTCAATTTATATTTACAGAACAAAGCTGTGGCTATAGACCAATGGTAGATCGTTTTTTACGTCAAAGCGGAAGAAATCCTAATAAAACATTTGAGACTTCCAATGTTGAAGTCATTAAACAATCCGTTATGTGTGAGTTAGGAATTTCTATTCTCCCTTACATCGTTGTACAAGAAAGTTATCAAAAAGAACAACTTTGTTTTCAGCCCATCGAAACTCCAGCCGTCATTCAAAGCCACGTAATCTATCATAAATCTAGATGGATATCACCAGTTTTACAATCGTTTCTTACATTATTAGAGAGAATAGAAAAGTAAGCGAGTAATAACAAAAATGAGTAACTGCTCTAAAAAGCAGTTACTCATTTTTGTTAAAACATTTGTGTTCATAACAGTAAAGGTGTTTCAAAATCAATATGTATATTATTTATTAGTTTGTACCTCACCTGCAATTAATTTACTACCTGAATATGTACCTTTTTGTATAAAAACTTGATTAATTAACTCTTTTTGCTCCTTTTCTGACATTACTCCTTTCCCTTCTCCTAAATTCCCACTTTGCAATTTCCAAATCTTGTTGTGGTCCACATCAACCTTTTCATATTTTCCTTGTTTCCATCGTTCTAAAATATCCACATATGTACTTTTTTGTGCAACATCATTACTATTTATAATTTCAAGTAAACTTTCAATACGTTCTTGTGTAATAAAAATATAACCCCATTTTTGATCAGCTTTTGTTTTTTGATGTGCCATTTCATGTAATGCTGTCTGTATGTTCTCATCTGTCCATTTGAAATTTTTATTAAAACCACTATTCGGCAATGAATGATTTCCATTTTCTAACAACTTTGCATCTTCGGCTTTTACATTACTATCAGCTAGCACTTCTACTGCTGGAGCAGCTGGTGATGCCTTTTTCGCAGCTGGTTTACTATTATTCAGATAATACAGCATACCATACGTTACACCTACCCCGATTACCGCCATACCAGCTATAATTCCTATTATTTTAAATAATGTTTTCATCTCGCCTATTTCCTCCCACATAGCCCTTTTCATAATTTCTATCTATTAAAAACAGATGTAGCTTCTCTTTTTTCGCAACTTACTGCAATTCATTTTTTCATACTAATTAACATAAATATAACTATTACTTTCCAGAAATGTAGCAACTCCATCCTCATCATTACTTTTGGCAATAAATTTAGCGACGGATTTTAATTCCTCAACAGCATTGCTCATCGCTACGCCAATCCCACACTTCTCTATCATTTCCATATCATTGTAGTCATCTCCAAATGCAATTACTTCAGATACGTCTCGATTTAAGTGCTGTAGAACATGCTGAATACTATTCCATTTTGAAACATCCGCATGCATAATTTGACACAATGTTCCATTATCTGTAATGACTGCCTTGCACTCATCAGGCAATTCCTTAGTGAACTCCTTATTTATTGAGCCATTAGTACAAACAATTACTTTAGAAGCTTTTTCAAAGTTTAACTCTCTTATATCCATGACTTCACACGGCACATTACCAAAATAATCAGTAACATCAAAATTTGAGTACAGCTTATCATTTATTTCAATACAAATATGATTAAGATTATATTTTTTTGCTTTTTCTATGATTTCTAAAATATTATTCTTAGAAATCTCCTTTTTATATAAAATATCATTACCTTTAAGAACAATTGCTCCGTTATAACAAATGATAATGTCATTTTTTAACGCATTGGGAATATACCGATTTATATCTCTTGGAGGTCTTGCCGTAGCAAAAATCAATTTATCCCCTTTATTTTTACATTCTCTCAAAATATTAATAGATTTCTCTGAAATTGTTTTATCACTTCTTAATAGAGTCCCATCTAGATCCGAAATAATAACTTTCTTCATGCTTAAATTAAGTCTCCTCTCATAAATTATCATTATTTACATTAATAGAATTATTTTAATAAATTTATCAATACTTTCATTACTTTTGATGCACCTATTCCTCCTTAAACTATATAGCAAAACTTTTCATACATTTCCTTATATTGTATTTCTTTTTCGGATAAATTAAAAGATTATTCTGTCACGTTATAAAATTTCTTCTCTAATCTTTATTACATATACTAAGCATTTCATTTAAAACTACGAAACTTTATACTATTTCCACTTATAAAGTAGATGAAAAAATATTGCACTTAAATAAAAAAACGAGCGCCTTATATGACACCCGTTTCTTTTTAATATGCACGATTCTCTTGTAACCACCACGTTATAGCATCTAACCTTGAAACATCAAACCGTATTTCTTCATTCACTTTCAAATCCTTTAAACTTTTCATAATCTCCATTTCATTCATCTTTACATTTTTCGCCCCGATTAACTTGCAGTACCCTTTTGTAACATTATTTAAGTTTTCATAATAACGTTGGAACGGTTTAGCTATATGTAAATGTTTTTCAAAGTTTCTTCTTTTTCTCGTCCCATCAGACTCTTTCCGTTTTCTAAGCTCTTCCTCACTTGTATATAAATAAAAATATTGATCTGGAAAACCAATTTCTTCGTTAATTATCTTTTCTTTATAAAAGTTTTCTATTAAAGATAACGGCTGATTAAATATATCAAAATGGAAACACCAATTATAACTAAGTGGCTGATAAATATCACCATCAAGTATTACTAACTCATATTGCTGCGACTTCTGCACTGCTATATTCCAGCGCTCTACTTGTTTTTCAAAATACCATGTTCTATGTGCCTTTTTTGGTCTTTCAAATAAAAAGTTAACTTCAGGAATAATAAATGCACCGTAATTTTTTTCTAGTTCACGGCATGTTGTACTCTTACCAACAGCACTCGCTCCCTCAAACGCTATAATCCCCATATTTTCTCCCTCTTTCATTAGCTAATAATTCGTTGTTTCGCTTTTCGCCCCCATAACTGTTTCCATAAAACGATTGAAGCAATTGCAAGCATTATTGTTGTAATAATACTACCTTCAATTCCGAATGTGCCTCCGTGAAGTACTTCTGACCCATTTGTTACAGGTTTAAATAGCGGCGTTGAATATATCGTCATGCCACTAACCGCAAAACCATAGACGTTATATTGCGCCCAATTCCAAATTGAATGCCACGCGCATATCCCCCAAAGACTACTGTCTTTTAAAACATAAAATGCTGCAAATACACCAACTAATATTATATTCGATATTGAAAGAATTGTAATACCAGGATTAAGTAAATGCAGAAAACCAAATAAAAAGGACGTCACTATAATCCCAACCCATATACGACTTCTAACAGAAATAACTGGAAATAACCAGCCTCGTACAATAATTTCTTCCGTTGCACCTTGTATTAAAAAAGCAATTAAAGATCCTACAATACCAAATATGGCGGTTGCCGTAATTTGTTGCATTTCTAGTTTTACAATCCCTGTTAACACAAGTACAATTACTGGTATTGAAATAAAGACAAATCCTATTAACGCACCTCTCAAATACTTTCTTATCCATTGCACTTTCCAAAAACCAATGGATGAAAATAACCTTTTCTCTACAAACCTAATCCATAAAAAAACAAAAAATATAGCCCCACCAAACGCTAATATCATCTCAATATTATTATAAATTGCCTTTACAAATGATGTATCTGCTTTCGGTAAAAACAGCATAAATAACATAAAAAATTCACCTAAAGTTAAAAATACAATAGCTAGTAGTACAGCTAAAATAGGATGAACTTTTCTTCTTCCTTCTTTTGCTGCTTCAATTATTTTAAATTGTTTATTTTGCAATATTCTATCCCCTCCTAATTATTGTACTCCTCAGTATTATTAAAATATATATAGCCTTTCCTTTAAACTTATTTTTTAATATAAATGATCTTGGTTTAGAATAAATCCAGATTTGGAATAATATATAAATAAAAGAGATGTCTTTGTGCCTTTTACCAATTTCTCCTCATATTACTTATTGGTATTACCAGCACTTGCTATTTCCCACCATTTGTTGTAAGATAATAATTAAGGTCAATTTAACACTATACTTTCTTTGCATATTATCAAGTATCAATCAGGAATGTTTTGTACTCCTTATGGATTTTTGATAATATGTGAACTTTTATTTTCAATCGAATAAGGCCGATCATATTGTAATCTTTTTAAATTTTAGGAGGCATTACCATGACATTAACAGGTAAAGTAAAATGGTTTAACAGCGAAAAAGGTTTCGGTTTCATCGAAGTTGCAGACGGTAGCGACGTATTCGTTCACTTCTCAGCTATCACTGGCGACGGCTTCAAATCTCTTGACGAAGGTCAAGAAGTTAGCTTCGAAGTTGAAGACGGTAACCGTGGACCTCAAGCTAAAAACGTTGTAAAGCTATAATTCAATCAATAAAAAGGTTGTTACCAGCTCGGTTAACAACCTTTTTAATATATAACTAAAAATTTTTACATAAAAGGAGTGGTTACATGTATCGCAATCGAAAGAACGATGTAGCAGAAGTACCACCAGAACAAACCCCTGTTTGGGAATGTGAATCAGAGGATTGTTTAGGATGGATGAGAAAGAACTTTTCATTTGAAGAAGAGCCTAAATGCCCTTTATGTAAAAGTAGTATGAAAAGTGGAGAACGTTTATTACCTAAAATAGGTTGATTTTTACAAGCCCCTCTTATTTTAAATAAGAGGGGCTTTTTTATTAATAATGAATATCCTCTACATCTGTTCGTACAATAGAATACATTAATGCATCGTGTTGTTTATTTCCTTGATGAATGTATCCACGTAACAGCCCTTCTTGTTGAAAACCTAATTTAGATAACATATTACACGAAGTTATATTTTCAGGATATGTAATAGCTCCAATTCTAAATAAACCTAAATCTCGAAATCCATACGTAATAATTTCTCGAGCAGCTTCAGAAGCATAACCATTCCCCCAATAACGAGGATGCAAATCATATCCAATCTCTGAGCGTTTACTCCAAAGTTGTAAATTATTTAATCCAATTGTTCCTACTAAAGTATTTGTGTCTTTTAATACAATTCCCCAACGCATTGCCTTTTTCTCAAAGTAATTTTTCGAAAAAGATTCAATCATACGTGAAGCTTGTCCAAACTCAGTAAAAGAATTCATACCGTAATAACACGTTACCTCATCCAATGAGAATATTTCATATATTTTTTGACAATAAGATTGTTCTATTTCAACTAAGCGCAAGCGTTCCGTTTCTAATATAGGAAATGCCATAACCATAGGATCACTCCTTTCTCTCTACTAATTTATTATAGCAGAAAAAGTATTTATAATTAGGAAAGTCCTCAATGTCCCACAAATCAAACATTTCTAGCAAAGCTTTTCCTCATTTTCACTTACTAATGAAGCAAATGCACCCGTTCCAATTCCAATATCAATAATCTTTTGCCTCTTATTTAATTGAATCATTTCTTTCGCTTCAAGAGTACGTAACAATTCCCCCCCTCCTGTTACTCTTTTCTCATCTTCACTTAAAAATATATTTTATTCTTTTCATTTCTATCACTCCGCTCGTACTAAGCTATTTTATAATTTCGATACCATATCCTCCTTTCCCTTCTAAAACGACAACCTAATTCATACATTCATGTTAAAATATAGAAAATAAGTTTTTTTATTATGGAGGTGTAAAATTCTTATGTATATTTTCATCGGCTTATCCCTCTTGCTCATTTTACTCATTTTTTTATTCGCAAAAAAATTCACACCAAACTCATTCATGATGACTAGTTTTAAAGGAAATAGCTTTACGACATTTTCAGTTGGTATATTAATCGCTGCCACACTCTCTCTTTCATACGGAATGTATCACGCTGCAACATATCAACCTAGATATTTAGATATTAAATTACAAAATCAAAATTTTACTGTTTTCGGTAATGTTGGTGAGTTTGGTTATTTCTCAGAAGAATTACTAAAAAAAGATACAGCAGTTGAACTGTATTTTGTCTCTTGGGAAACAATACAATTAAATAATCCAGAAATAATAGTAGACTACCCTTCAGGCAAACAGAAAACATGGAAGCCTAATATAACAATAATACCTACAAATAAATTACAAGAAGAACATAATATTAAAGAACTTTATCAACTCTCACTGTATTCCTTTGAAGAATCTGGAAAAATAATATTAACTATTAAAGAAAATAAAACATCTCATAAAAAGATTGCAATTAATGTGAAATAATTACAAATAAAATGTCCCTCCAACATAATGGAGGGACATTTTATTTACATATGTATTTAATATTATTATTTTGACTGTTCATTCAATGTCGCAATTATTTCATTGGCAGTATTCTTTCCGTTTCCAATACAAGCACCAATTCCTACACCGTAATATGAAGCTCCAGCTAAGTATACATTAGGATAAAGAGCGGCCAATTTTTCTTGTAATGATTGAACAGCTTGATTATGTTCTAAATGATATTTCGGCATTAAATCTTTCCAATTTGTAACTTCAATTACTTCTGGTTCACCTTGAATTCCAAGACTCTTTTCAATATCATATAAAGCTACTCGTACTAATTCCTCTTCACTATAACTTTTGATCGTTTCATATACTGGATTAGTGCTCTTATAAAACATTCTTACTAATAACTTTTGTTTACCCGATGTATGTTTCCACTTCCTGCTTGTCCATGTGCAAGCATCACAATGTAAATCACTGTTTTCCGTTACGATAAAACCTGTGCCGTCAGCCGGTAGTTGTTCATCTAGTATGTCAAAACCTAAGTAAATACTAATAAGAGATGAGTTTTTAAACTTATTAAACTGCTCATTTAACTCATTAGACTGTAATAAAGCTTGTGCGATATCATGTGGAGCTGCTAAAACGACATAGTCAGCTTGTATTGTCTCATGATTTGCAAAAGAAACCTCATACCGATCCCCTTTTTTACTTATCGATGTTGTTACAGCACCTTTTTTAATTACAGTCTCCGTCAGCACTTCTTCTAAGCGATTAATAATCGTAGATAGTCCACTTTTAAATGATACAAATTTTTTATTTCCTGCTGATTGAAATTGTTTTTTATTCTCTTCAAAACCTTTAATAATACTTCCGTATTTATTTTTATACTCAAGTAAATATGGTAACGTAGATGCCATTGTAAGCTCATTCAATTTACCGGAATATACACCTGAAAGCACAGGCGCAATTTGTCTTTCCACTAACTCTTTCCCTAAAAAGCTTTCTAAAAATACAGCAAGTGATGTATCCTTTGTAAACTCTTTATTTTTCGTAATAAAATCTTTTAAAGCAACGATTTTCCCTTTTTTTGAGACTAGCGTACTGCTAAATAATGATTCAACACTCATAGGAATCCCAAATATAGTGTCAGCAGGAATTGGTTGTAATATATTATCAGAGTATATGTAAGAAATGCCTGTTTCGTTATATACCATTTCATTTTCTAAATTTAAATCTTTTACAAGCGGCAAAACATGTTCATTACGAGCTACGATAGAATCCGCTCCAGATTCCATAATAAAATCATTTTCTTCCACACTGTGGATTTTACCACCTAAATACTCTTCTTTCTCAATAAGGATTAAATTTAAATCTATATTATAATCCTTCTTTAATTTTTCTAAGTAAAACATAGTAGAAAGTCCAGTAATACCTCCACCGATGACAACGACTGTTTTCATATTTGCTGCGCTCCTAACCGATACAATTAATAATTCCTTTATTATTATAACCAAAAATTATCATAGTCGACTAGCAGCTTGCGCATTCTGTAAGAAATTAGACAAGATATATGAATATATTTTAGGCTGATCATTATGCACTAAATGACCTGCAAACGGAATAACAGCAATATGTATATTGTTGTTTAATTGTTTAAACGTTGTAGCGGCTGTAACTTCATCTGCTGAATCTCCCCCAACAATACACAGTGTAGGTACTTGAAGATTAGCTACATCACCTGTTTCATGAAATGGGTACCACTCCTTAACTTGCCACGATTTCAGCAACCCTTTCCAATCACTTTTTACATGAATTTGATTCATATAAGTTACAACTTCTTCATTTTCCATCAACTGTTGATGACACTTTACTTCATACTCCTGAGACTCTTCCCAATTATCTCGCTCAATAGGAAAGATACCTGAAAAAGTTAATGTCCTCACTTTATCTGGATATTTTTTCGCAAATAATAAAGCGGCTATCCCCCCTAGTGAAACACCCGCTATATGACAACTATTAATTTGCAAATGTTCTAGTGTATCATTCAAATCATCAGCAGAGCAAAGAAAATAATTATCTAATGTACCTCCTGATTCTCCATGTCCCCTCAAATCAGGACGAATTACTTTATATTGTTTTTCTGTAAAAAATTCTACCTGTTCTTCAAACTCTACTAAACCTGTCATACCACCAGAATGTAAAAGCACAATTGGTTCCCCTTCACCTGAAATATGCGTATGTAGTATCATTTATCCCCCTCCTTTAAAACTGAACATTCTATTTATTGATAGTATATCGAATATATTTCTAAATTACCAAATAAAAAAGAACTATAACATATTCAACTCACGTCATAGTTCTTTCTATTTTAAAAACATAAACCAGTTTATTAATTTGTCAATTTCTTGGCTGAGTGCTATTACTTTTTCATGTTGAAGTCCATAATTTGAGACTAGATTCAATAATTCTTCTTTTTTCAATTCAATTATTTTTTCTAACTTTACTAACTCCATGTCGTCTTTATTCGCTCCAATTTTAAAATATATGTACTTTAGTATAGCCTACTTACATAATAAGTAAAAGTCTCATACTAATGTAAAATCTTACATATTTGAAAAAATAATATATTACTAACAAAAAAAGAGACTTAAACTAAGTCCCTTATTACAGATCATTATAATTTTCTACCATATTTATTATGTAACACGTCCTTACAATCAGCCCACTTTGGAATCGTATCACTTTCCCAATTTGTAAATTCTAATTCATTCGCTATCTTTCTTGCTATTTTCATGGCTTGTAAATGGCTTCCATTACTACGATACTCTTTCATACATTCCTTATTCTCCCAAACCGTTAACGTCCAAAACGTATGCCATCCTTCTTTTGCAAATGAAGAATGTATTAAGCCATTCGCTTTATTCGCCTGTAATCCAGCTCTCGTTGTATATATAAAAAAGAACGGTAACATCCTTTTTCCTTTTAGACGCATTCTAGTAACAGAAATAAACATATTCTACATCCTCTCACGTAAAATATTATAAGTTATTACAAAAAACTTTCGTATTTTTATAAATATGTTACTGAAGCTTATGAATACGTGCCAATTACTATTAGTTAGAGACTTTTACTCATTAATATACAACAGAATTTCTCACATGTTTTATCTTTACATTCTGGAACCCTTGTTAAGTGATCAAAATAACTATATGAAAATTTAAATATGTGCCCAAAATCCCAATTAAATTCACTGTAGTCTTTAAGCCAGAATGCATTATCTAGCGGAAGTGTATCAACTTGTTTTGCTTTTGTGAGAGGTAAACGATCTATAGAAGAATTCAATATTATTTGGGCATTCGGCATTAAATTGCGACTTTTTCTAAGTACATAAACTAGCTTTAATAGTGGTTTTATTCCTCGTTGAAATAATTCTATATGCCCTAAGTCATATAATACATTAATCGCATGTGAAAAGGTAAGCATATGGCCAATTAAATCGTGATGTGATTCCGCCTTATATATAACATGAAATTTTGATAACTCATTTAAAATAAATTTTGATAATTGCTTTGGGTTTTTAATTTCACTTTGAATCTCATCATTACTTATACTTAATTGCTTTACTTCTTTAGTTGTAAAACCAATCCAAGACCTACCGGGAATTGTTTTTTGAAACGATAATATAAGGTTTGCTATATTATTAATATCTTGCTCACTCCCCCAATGACTTAACTCCTTAATGGCTAGTAAACTTAAAGAAGCGTAAATTACATTATGACCAACCCAATGGAGTTCATCAATCGTTTGTTCCAAAGATTTGATTATCGTTTCTTCAGCACTTTGATAATTGACACCTTGTTTATTATCAATTGTTTCGCCTAACCTTTGCTTATGGACCATCATTTTCGCTTGAGAATAAATGTTACAGGCAGTTTTTTCATCAATGTTATTGTTTTTAGTAAAAAAATAACTAGCAATTGCAGCTGCTCCAAAATGTGCATGCCAAATATCATTTGTTTCTTTTTTACACTGAGATATAATTGAAAGCCCATCTTTTAATACATTTATATTTTCCATCTCTATTATCCCCTCTAAATCCTAATAAAAATGGCTTTTTAGCATCTACAAAGTTGCCAAAAAGCCAGGTGAAAACTCTCGAAACATTTCTACCTTAGCTTAAGGAAGGTGTTAACACAAATAAGATATGATTCATCTCATCACTCTTATTCAAAAATCTATGCTTCACGTTCGGTGGAATACGGACAACATCTCCTTCTTCTAAAAAATATTCATTCCCTTCCAATTCCACATACACTTCCCCTTTCATTACAACTGCAATTTCTTCCTTATCTTCGTGGGAATAGTGACTTTCTGTTGTATTTGCATATCCATTTAAATCCATCATTAACATTTCAATACGAGCTTTCATAAAATCTGGTGTTAATACATCATAAACAATATGATCATTATTTTCTCGATATACTTTTTTCCGATCTTTCTTCTTAGAAATAAGCGAGTCTGTATCAATATCATTAATAAAAAGAGTAAATAGCGGTACATTTAATGCTTTCGCTATTAATTCCAATACATTTAAAGAAGGATTGGCATGTCCTCTTTCAATTTGACTAATAAGTGAAGTACTGATTCCTGCATAATCAGCAAATTCACGAATTGTCATATTATTTTTCTTACGATAACTTAAAACAGTTTGACCTAGTCGATAATGAATCATTTTTAAAACTTCCTTTCGTCCATCATAATACATCTTTCATCCCTTTTGTGCTGACATACTAAACAGTGGCAATTAATCCTTCCTTATTTCAGCTTAGGCTTATATACTAACTTTTGTACATTATATTATATACAGTTTATTATAATAAACAACAAAACGGAGGGACAAACTTTGAAATCACCTATTCTTTCATATTTCATCTTATTTTTCGGCGTGTTCGCCTTATCAACTTCAGCAATCTTCGTAAAAATAGCAGATGCCCCTGCAGCAATCACTGCTTTTTATCGATTATTGTTTGCTACGGTAATTCTTTTACCGTTTCTAATATTTAATACAAACAATCGAAGCGAACTTCGCTCATTATCAAAAAAGCAATGGGGATTTGGACTCTTATCTGGATTATTTCTAGCAGCTCATTATGTCCTATGGTTTGAATCATTACAGTATACTTCTGTAGCAAGTTCTACAGTTATCGTAACGTTGCAACCTTTATTTTCAATGGTCGGTGGTTATTTTTTATTTAAGGAACGGTTTACGAAAGGTGCGATTATAGGCTGCCTTATTGCAATTTCAGGAAGTATCGTGATTGGGTGGCAAGATTTTCAAATTAGTGGCGAGGCTTTATACGGCGATATTTTAGCTTTTATTGCTGCTGGCGTCATAACAGCTTACTTTTTCATTAGTCAACATGTTCGTAAAGACCTATCCCTAATACCGTACTCGGTAATTAGTTATGGTAGTAGTTCACTCTTTCTCGGTATATTTGCTTACACACAGCAGTCATCTTTCTTCAATTACACTGCACAAACATGGTGGTCCTTTATAGGTCTTGCATTCATTGCAACGATTTTAGGACAAACAATTTTCAATTGGTTATTAAAATGGATGAGTGCTACGGTTATCTCGATGAGTATTTTGGGAGAAACAATTGGAACTTGTATGCTAGCCTATTTCATTTTAGATGAAACAATTTCTTTACAGCAAGGACTAGGAATTCTACTTATTTTCATTGGATTAGCATCATTTTTATTACAACCGAAACAATCAAATCACAATTTATAAAGTGAAACTTTAATCAGTGGGGGTTTTGTTCATCCCCCGCTGATTATTAGCCTTCACCAAGCTGGCGTTTACGGGCAGTTTATCTCCCACCTAACTTCTTTGCTCCAACCGAATTTTGAGGTGGGAGTTTTACTACCCACAAATAGCGGGATAAACAAGAAAAGCATGACATTAGTTTGTCATGCTTTTCTTGTTTATTTATTATTGCGGAGATTGTTCCACTTGCTTTTGCTTTAGCCTTTGCTCCAATACATGAATCATGAAGAGGAAATGCTCTGCCTCTCTTGTAACATGATCAGCAAGCAATGGATTAATAACACTTCGAATTTGGCATGTTTGAATTAACTCTAATCCTGCTTTTTTGAAATTCCTTAGCTCAACAGTGGCGTTTTCACTATCTTTATTCATTTTCCCTATAATTGGATATGTCGGTTCTTTTTGATATAACATTGATTCAACATCTCTAGCTTGGTTAAGCAGAATTTCGAAATCATCACCGAATTTCAACGCTGTATGAACAAGATTTCTTTCTGATTGATCCAATAATGATCCAATAAAACGTGAGTGTTCCATCATAATACGCAGCCAGAAAACATTCTCACTAATAATCGCATCTTGAATAGGATCCATTTTCCCTTCGTTAAACTTTTGAAGTGTCCGCATAAAATATTCTGCTTCTCGTGCAACATGATCCACTAAAAGTGGGAAATTAAACCCTTTCACTTTACAGTTGATGATTAAAATTAGTAAATTTCTTTTATAATTACGAAAAGCATACACTAACTGAATGCTCTCTTCATTTAATTGCCTAACTGCTTGAACAGTTTGCGGAATAGTAAATGCTTTTTGCAGCTGCCTATCAAACTGATTATAAAATTGTTCTACCTGCTGAATTAAATTTTTATCGTTACGGTTAAATCCCTCACCAAGAAACAAAGCATGCTCTTTCATAATACGTAACCAAAATCTATTTTCAGTTATAGATCGTTCAATAAATAATTGTTCTGTTAATGATTCAGGTGGAGCTGCTTTCAATTCCGGTGGCAACAGCATAGCCCGCTGTGGGTCCATAATAAAATGTCCAGGAATAGGTTGGTCTGTCGACATTACAATCACTCCTTGTTCCTTGAATGCGCAATTATGCTATGTATGAAAATAAATAAAATTTAAATATACTTATGCGATGGTTTTTTCAAGGTTTTTGAAATTTCCACATATGCATTCCCCTTGCACATAGAAATAGATTCTATTAAGTCATATGCTTTCCAGCTCAAGATGATTCCTAATGCTTCACCCGTTAAAACATCCGTTAAATAAAAATTGCTCTTTATTTTTAACAAACTAAAAAAGCATGGCGTCCTTTTGCCATACTTTTTTCAAAACAAATCGATATTTCCGTTCAATTTACACCTCTATTTATTATGTACAATCAAACCATTTGGTCTAAAACGACTCATCATGATTTCGTTAACAAATTTCCCATGAGCCTTCAAATTCCCAACCTTTACACCCTCTTCGATAAATCCAAATTTTTCATATAATACTTTGGCTCTAGGATTCGTTTCTAATACACCAAGCTCCACTCGCTCTAACATTAGCCAATTATCAGCTAAATCAAGCATTTTTGTAAGAAGTGCTTTTCCAATTCCCTTATTGTGATATTCACTATCTACTCCGATGAATAAATCACCCGAGTGAGATCTTCGTCCTGGACTTTGGGTTAAACCGACAAATCCAACAACTTCTCCATCATATTCTGCTACAAATTCAAATTGATTCTGTGCTAAATTTCGAATTCTATTCTCCATTGCATCTACACGCATACTAGGTAGGAAAACCATATATGGTAAAACATCATCTTGAATGCATATACGATGAATTGCTCTAGCATCTTGTATTCCTACTGCTCTTACATTAATCTCCATCTTTCTCCCCTCCATTCAAATATCATATTCTAATATCCAATATTAAAATCCTGCCTACCCTTATTTCTTTGTGTTATTTTTATATAATTATTTCGATATAAAATTTATTTTTTGAACATCATCTCTTATATTCGTTCAAAATAAAAAAATTACTTAGAAGATGCTAAGTGATTTTTTGTTTAATTTTTCACCCGATTATACAACTCAAGCAGTTCTTCTACTGGAATACCGTTTATTTTCATACCAGTTATATTACAATTTTCTATCTCAACGTTTTTAAGATTACTATTACTTATTGTACATTCTTCCAAATCACATCTTTCAAATAAAATAGGTTCCTTTTCCGCTCCAAGATTTGTATTCTTGAATTGAACTCCACCTAATGTCACCAAATTAAATTTACTGCCCGAGAGATTTAAATCCGCATATGAGGAGTTCCTTAAATTTATATTTTTAAACTTTGATTGACTTAAATTACAATTACTCATATTAATATTCATTACATTGCTATTAACAAATGAACTATCTTTTAAATTCACTTGATAATACTCTGTATTTGCCAAATTACAGTTTTCGTATTGCCCACTTTTCATATCTTTATTTTTAACTAAGTTCTCTTCGCTTGAAGCTGCCTTTATTCTTTTCACATAGCAATACTCATCTTCTGTTTCATAAATTGTTTCAAAGCCCATTTTTTTATAAAAATGGTGATTATTAATTTGTCTACTAGACGTCTCAAGATCCCAAATCCTTACGCTTGGAAACTCTTCTTCTATTAAATCGATAACTTGTGACCCAATTCCTTTCCCTTGATGAATAGGATCTACAAATATACGATCTATTCTACCGTAAGACTTACCAGAAATCGTAACTATAATTCCACCGACAATTTCTTCATCCAGTATAACTTTACAATAATCCAATTCTTCAATCGAATATATAGTCATCTCAACTGAAGAATATCCTGGTGGTTGAATGTTATAATCTACAATTTTCTCTTGATCAGGCAACCATTGTTTTGCTTCTTCATCGAATGTCCTTTTCATTATTTCTGTTAACTTTTCAGCATCTAAGATTGTAGCTTTTTCAATAGATATTATCGTCATTTTGTTTTCCCCTTAAATGTTATAAACCAATAACTTATATGTACAACAAAGTTATTAATTCACTTTTGTTTTTAATACTTTTCCCATTATTACATATGGAACATCATCTTTACTTGGATGAAATGATTCCAATACATTTATCCAATCTAATTTTCCATATAAAGAACGCGCTTTTTCATTGTTTATTTGCGTGGTTAAAACACTCGTTCTATTTGGAATCCCTTCTAATAATTCATTATGTAATTTCGTTCCAAGACCCTCATTTCGATATTTCGGGTGAACTGCTAACTCTACAAATTCAAAACAATTTTCTAACCATTGGTCTACTTGTTCCGAATTTAATGATTTTCTCATTAATTGATTATAGTACTGTCCTTCCAAAGAACGATAACCATAAGTAAAACCAATAACTTCATTTTCATCATTTATTGCTACTACTCCTTTAAAATCTGTATATCCCATATGTCTTGTAATTCGTTCTACCATTTCATCAAAATTTCTTTTATCAAACACTTTACAATATAGTTTTGCCATATTAATAATTATGGCCTCATCTTTTCGTATAGGTAATATTGTCATTTCATCACTCCTATTTTTAGTGATTATATTTACTAGCACTTATAAATAATTATAAAATAAAGAATATTAAAACGGAATATGTATCTTCTTATTCATTTACTAAGTACAATAAAAAGCTCTGGAGCATTTTTATAAAAAAATTCACGCTTCAGAGCTTTTGTATATTTTTTGTTGTTTCTTCGTTATGCACCTTCCGTGCCATAGTCTTCAATGGTTAGCTTTACATTATATTTGATTGGTGTCTTACTAAACACTTTATCCCAATCCTTTTCAACTTTCTTCCATACTTTTGGATACTGGATTTTCAAACTAGTATTAAAGCCAGCAACATCAGTTTTATATTCCTTTTGAATTTTTTGTAATGTCTGTTTCACTAATCGCCTCACTTCTTGCTCCGCAGATTGTTCCGCCCTTTTGAGAAATGTATTTTTAAAAGCCTCCTCTGACTCAGACCAGTTTTCGGATAACCTTCCCACAGACTGCACATTGACATCGAAAGAGATTTTATCCCCTTTAACATGGGGCGTAATTTTACTTTTTATAGATTTCACTTCATACATAACTAATTTTTTTGTCTTTTTATCATAACTTTTCACTAAGCCACTTTTCCCTTTTGCGGTTATCCACATTAAGCCTTCTAATTCATTCTCGTTCAAAAAGCCACGGAGTTTTTTTGTGCTCCCCTTAATTACAGCAGCACCTACATATTTTACTTCTCCGTTTATGGAAATCACATTCGGTAAAAGAAAACTCGCCCCAGATTTCACCTTTCCTGGTAGTTTTGCAAGTGGCATCGGCGATAAGATTCGTGAGGATCTATATTGATTATCCTCGATTTCAATCAAGCGAAATGCTGGAATTTCCCCAGGTTCTTTTGATTTTAACGCATCACTAGCTATCCCTTTACTGACCATAATAAAGCAACTAGGTCTCATCTCATTATCACGAACGTAGATGTCCAATAACTGCGTTAAATTATATGTTCGGGCGATACTTTCACTAACAACTATTACTTTCGTATGATGAAAAATGATAGGCCTTTGCCTTCTTAATGCAACTTCACGTATTGATTGATGAAGAGAATCTCCTGTTTCTGCAACATTCATATAAGCTTTTTGTTGTGATACTCCACCTTTTCCTCCGTCTGATGATGATTGTGCTTTAACAAATTGGTAGGTGGTTGTTATTAAATTCTTCTTTTTATATCCACCGCCCTTTTCTTCAATTTCTTTTTCAATCTTTGTTTCTTTTTCCTTATCTATTGCTAAACCTACGGCGAAACCTAACTCCTCAATTTCATGACTACTCCAGCATCCTGTAAGTATTAAGAGAAAAACTATTGACGCTATGCTTATAATAATTTTTCTACCTTTAACATTTTGGTTCATGCCTTTTTTTTCCTCCCCTTCGAAATCATAAGAAGAAGAAACGGAAGAATACCAAATAAAATTATTGCTGCGTTACTAATCATATTTCCAAATTCAAATAACTCATTTATGTTTTTTGGAACTTCAGCAACGATATATATTACCGGAAGTAATCCATACAAAAAGGAATGAATATTTTTATTAAAGAGCTGCGCTAACCCTAAAGCAGCTGCATAATAACAAATTGTATATGTTGCAAAGATTTGCATAATCCATATCACTAATAGTAAAGATTCGAACCGTTCAAAAATTAAACCTTGAATTTCAAAACTTCTCATAAGGTCAATTGTAGGCCATGTTCTCAGCAATACACCATCGATAGAAAACGCTCCTATAACCATTACTACTGTAATAACATAAAAAAATAAAGGAATCGTAGTGCCAATTATAACAACTTTTACTGCTTGAGACGGTTTCTTCATAAATGCTAAAAGTAACAACATAATTTCAACACCCGAATATGCCATAGTTGTTGTTTTTAGGCCTTTTAATGCCGGAACAATCCCTAATCCTAATACAGGACGAAGATTATCGAGTTCAAATATTCCTATACTCATAAAAGATGTCACTAAAAAAATAAAAACTGTAATTGGAAAAATAATTTCAAATAAACGTGCTATCGCATTTATTCCGCCTAGATTTAAATACAGACTTATCCACATGAATGGTATAAGAATAGCCCAGTCAGGCGTACCTTCTAATAGAAAGAAACTTGTTATACCTTCCAACGTTCTAAGTTCAAAGGAAGAAAGTGTTAAAAAGTAACCGATAATCAACAAACTAATTAACACTCCAAGCCATTTCCCTACAAGTTCTTGGCTATATTGATAAAATGTTTTTTCAGGAAATTGTTGACTTAACTTCACGATAATTATGCCTGCAACTATCGCAATTAATCCTCCTAAAATAACCGTTATCCAAACATCAGGAGTTTGCACTTTCTCAGCTGCTGTTCTAGGTAAAGTGAGGATTCCGACAGCAAGTATATAATTGATAAGAATCACAGCTGCTTGTGAAGTGGGAATTTTGTCCTTTGAGTTCATAATCATTCCTCTTCACTTCCTTTCCGTACATAGTCTTTTAAATTCAACATTTTTGGACGTCGCTTCATCATCTGAATTGGCATACGAACAATAAAATCCTTCCAATCGGTAAATTGATATAAGACAGCCGGGCTAGCATAAGGTACACCAAAACTTTTAAGCCTTGAAATATGACTGCATATAAATAAGAAAAATAGAATAACTCCATATAATCCGAATATAGCAGCGAAAAACATAGCTACAAAGCGAAGAATACGTAATGGAATTGCTGTACTATAATGAGAAAGTGCAAAAGAAGAAATAGCTGTGGCCGCCACAACAATTACCATTATTGGACTCACAATTCCAGCTGATACAGCTGATTGCCCAATGATTAATCCTCCTACAATTCCCATCGCTGAACCAATAGGCTTAGGTAGTCGTAGCCCTGCTTCTCGTAAAATTTCAATTGCAATTTCCATAAATAATCCTTCTATAATTGCAGGAAACGGGACGCCTTCTCGCCCTCCTATAATTGAAATGGCTAACTTAGTTGGAATCAATCCAGGATGGAATGAAATAAATGAAATGTACAGAGCGGGAGCAAATAGAGAAATAATAGCCGTTCCAAAGCGCAATAACCGAATCAGCGTACCTGGTATCCAGCGTTCATAATAATCTTCGGGTGATTGCATCATCATACTAAATGTAACCGGAACAATTAATACAAAAGGTGTTCCATCTAATAAAATTGCAACCCTTCCTTCCATTAATGCAGCGATAACTTTATCAGGACGTTCCGTACTCTGTACTTGCGGGAAAGGACTAAGATAATTATCTTCAATAAGTTGTTCTATATAACCTGATTCTGGCACATTATCAATATTAATTTTCTCAATTCTCTTCTTAACTTCTTCTACTAATTCTGGATCAGCAATCTCTTTCATAAAGGCAACAACCAAGTCTTTCTTAGCCCGTTCTCCTACATGAAATTTCACTAATGATAATCCTTCATTTTCACCGTGTAACCGTAACAAAGCAGTATTGTCCGATAAAACTTCTGTGAAACCTACCCGTGGACCCCTAACCGATCCCTCTGATATTGGCTCTTCAATATTACGTGTTTTTCCTTTTTTTGTATTAAGTATGAATACATCTGATAATCCATCAATTAATAATGCCGTTGAACCCATTAACACCTTTGACATCATTTTTTGCACAGATTGTACTTCTTCCACTCCACTAATAGGAAGAACTCGGTTTTTAATAAACTCTTTTGAAACACTATCTTTCATATTAGATGATTCATCTTTATACTCATCAGGAAAATTACACATTAATGATTTCATAATGTGCATATCAATAAGATCTTTATCTGACAGCCCTTCTACAAAAACAAGAACTGCGCGGATGCTAGTCCCGCCGATATTAAACTCTCGACAATAAACGTCCGAATTATCAAGAGCCTCTTTTTTTATTACCTCTAAATCTAAGTTGAAATCACCTGTAAAATAGGCTTCAGGAACTTTAGTAGGCTCATCTTCATATGTATTACTTTGATTTTCACTTTGATTAACCATTGAATCTTGAGCTTTCACCTTCATCACTCTTTCTCCAAAAAATCTTCTTATACCATTCTTCTTTACATATCAATATTTGTTTTCACTTGGATGTAGTTCGTTAGATTATTCTTTTTCTAATGCGCGAATCCAACTAAAAAATCTTGAAATTATATATGGAATGAACAGTACGATAAAGGCTTGTATAAACACTTTCCACTCAGGTACATACGAAACAATCGTGTCCCACATTTTAATCATCCTATAACAATACATAATTTTAGAAATTCCTCACTCAATTGGAATTTCTTATGAATTATTATGTCTGATAAGAAAAATTTTAATGCACTTAAAACTTCATCATACATTTCATCTATTTTTTTCGTTACATATTCAAAATGATCATTCTATATCAGACCAACAAAAAAGAAGGTGGCCTAAAAATCAGTTTTACTGACTTTATCGGCAACCTTCTTTTATAAAGTATCTTCTTTTTGTAATTGCTTTTCTTCTTTCCAAAGTTTTCCTGGCCAAAAAGCGAAACGTCCTAATACAACTGTAATTGCTGGTACTAATAATGGTCTCACAATAAACGTATCTAGTAATACACCGATTGCAGTCACAATACCAAATTGAACAAGAACTTGGATTGGCAACGTACCTAATACTGCAAAAGTTCCTGCTAAAATTAAACCAGCTGATGTAATTACACTTCCTGTTTGTATAACACCATTTTTTACTGCATCTACATGATTTTGTTTCTTTCTATTTTTCCATATTTCTGAGACCATAAAGATATTATAATCTTCTCCTAAGGCAACTAAAAATACGAATGCATATAACGGTATCGCGCCTTGTATTGCGGGAGCTCCCATACCAAAGTGAAGTACTATCCATCCTGCTCCTAGCGCTGAGAAAAATGATAAAACGACAGTTACAATTAAATAGATCATCGCGACGATAGAACGTAAGTAAACAAGCAATAATAAAGCGATAATACTAATCATCACAGGAATAATAACCGCTTCATCACGTTCTGTTATTTGTTTTGTATCATATAAGGAAGCTGTTTCCCCGCCAATCCACAATTGATTTTCTGCATTACTAATCCCTGTGTCTTTTAATACTTTTTTTACACTATTTTTCAATTCAGGGATTTGATCTAATGCTTCAATTGAGTATGGGTTTTCCACTAAAGAAACTTCATACATTTGCAATTGATTATTTTCTTTTCCCTTCATTGGTTCTTTCACTTTATTAACAAAGGATAATTTCTCTATTTCTTGTTTAATAGGTAAATCTTTTCCTTTTGAATCAACTACAATCTTTACTGGTGCTAATTCTCCAGCTGAAAAATGATCCGTGATTAATGTAAATCCTTCACGTGATGGCATATCTTTCGGGAATGATTCTAATAAATCGTACGTGTATTGAATACGTGGTACAAATGAAGCCAATCCTCCTAATAAAAATACAGTTAGCATAATAATTGTCCACGGTTTACGTACAACAATATCACCAATCTTTTTACTAAAGGCCCCCTTTGTAGTTTTTACTTTTAAAACTTTCTTTTTCGCAAACTCTTCATTCATTGCAGTTGTTCTCGGTATGAATGGGAAGAATGCAACTCTACCAAAAATTAATAATAATGCCGGAAGAATTGTTAGTGCAGCGATTCCCATTATGAAAACAGCAACACTAAATGGTACTGCAAATCGATGAAAGGCTCCATAATGTGCAAGCAATAATGTTCCTAATCCTAATACTACAGTTAGTGCACTCATTATAATTGCACCACCTGAAGCTTTTATCGCAAGTTGCAGTGCCTTATATTTACTTTCTTCTTCTAACAGATACTCCCTATACCTTGAAATTAAAAATAAACAGTAATCCGTTCCTGCTCCAAACAGTAAGACAGTCATAATTGATATAGCCTGTGCATCTACTTTAATCCATCCATTGTCTGCTAAAAAGCCCAGTGTCGGACTGATAATTCCATATGCAAAGCCAACAACAAGTAAAGGTAAAATTGCTAAAATTGGAGAGCGATACAATAAAATTAATAAAACCAATACAAGTAATACAGTAGCGACTAATAATTTCACATCAGCTTGACTAAATAAACTTACCGCATCCGTTTGAATACCTACCGGTCCAGATAATCGAACATGTAAACCAGAGTCGGTAATTTTTTGTTTGAACGGATCTTCATCCACTTTACTATTCACTATTTTTCGTAACTCTTCTAAATTACCTTTTAATATATCCGTTCCAGCAGATTTATTAAAAAATATTGGTGTGACAAATGATGTACCATCTTTTGATGTACTTTTTGACAATACTTGCTCTGGAATTGTATCAAATGGTGGTAATGTTGATTGTTCTTTTAAAGGACTGGCCTTTAATTCTTTATAAACGTCTTGTATGAGTTTATAATCCTTTGACTGTAATCCACCATCTCGATGCCATACTACTAACAACGGATTTCCTGCATTATTAGGAAATTCTTTTTTCATAAGTGCTTCAGCTTGCTGTGACATAGCTGTTTCAGGTAAATTTTTCGGATTCGGTTCTTTCATACTGTTTACTTGTGGCAACGTAAATGAAAGTACCAATGTAATAAGAATCCAAACCGATAAAGTTATCCATTGCGTATTCTTCCCTGCTACAAGCTTCCCTAACATATGTAACGGGTGCTTTTTCATAAAAACCCACCTTCCTTTTCCCCACCAATATTAATTATATATACTGGTCGGTTAATTAATCAAGAATGATTAAAAAATTATGTTATAATTATCTCAATCATAAATGTCAGGAGCGAATGTATTTGGATCAAAAACAACGTCCTCTCGGAAGGCCTCGTCAAAATAAAAATACAAAATCTACAAAAGCAATCATTTTAGAAGTTGCAACTAGGTTATTTCTCACTCAAAATTATCAAGTTGTTTCGATGGATGAGGTCGCGAAAGAATGTGGTGTTACAAAAGCAACCGTCTACTATTACTATTCAACAAAAGCGGATTTATTTACCGCTACTATGATTCAAATGATGGTACGAATAAGAGAAAATATGGATCAAATCCTCTCTACAAATAAGACTTTGGAAGAAAGATTATTGGACTTTGCTACAGTATACTTACACGCAACGATGGATATTGATATGAAGAACTTTATGAAAGATGCAAAACTATCCTTATCTGAAGAGCAATTGAAGGAATTAAAAAATGCCGAGGATAACATGTATGACGTATTGGAAAAAGCACTCGATAATGCGACGGCCCTTGGAGAAATACCTAAAGGAGATCCTAAATTTGCTGCCCATGCTTTCGTAGCTTTATTATCAATCGGGAATTTTAAAGATGAGAATCACAATCCTACTCTTGCAAATATAGATGAATTAGCAAAACAAATCGTTTCGTTTTATTGGAATGGGTTAAGTCATCAAAATTAAATTGATTATATTTAATAAAGAGCACGTTTGAAATTCCTTCAAACATGCTCTTTATTAATTTAAGGGTTTTATTTATATACTAGCAATTAGATTATACTTTAGCACCGATTAACAAAAGATTCTTATCTACAGCTTTTGAATTTGTGCATTTATATTCCCCTTACTTAATCCACCATGGTAACAAACTACGGATTCTATATCTAAATCTAAATACTTTTTCAAAGACTGGTGTGCTTCCTTTACATCCAAAGTAGTCGGGGCATGAATTCCCCCTAAAATTCCGTTTACGCTATACATTGAATCCCCAGCGATAAGAGTTTTACTTTGTCTCAAATATAAACTAATATGACCAGGAGTGTGCCCTGGGGTATGAATAATAAGAATACCACCGCAATAGGAAAGTTCTTGACCGTCAATCAAAGTATCATCCACTTTTCCTTTCGGAGGATTCTGTACTTGTGCATCCTTCAATAAGGGTAACTCCCCCTCGATATATGGCTTGTCTAGCTCGTGAGCATAGACTGTTATATTACTTCCACAGTTTTGTAATAGTTCAGGAAGACTACCTATATGATCTATATCCTGATGCGTCAAAATCACGACTTTTAGTTTACCAAACGATACTCCAACCTTATCCATTTCTACTTGTATATCTTCAATTTGTCCAGGAAATCCAGTATCTATTAAAACTGCCATTTCATCATCCCATAAAAGAATTGGGTGAATAATATACCCTTGGAATTCAAGATGTAACATCTCTACTCCTTTAGCAATCTCCATAACTTTATGCTCCTTTATGATAAAGTTTGAACATATGTACAAGTACACCGAAAATATAAAGCCACGCTATCTTATAATATGTTTTTTCATCCCAATTGAGAATGCCTCAAACCCAATAGATTCATAGTAAGATTGCAAATTTTCTACACACATAAGTTGTGGAATAACCTTATTGTGTTCACAATGCTGTATTAATCGTTTCACTATTTCTTTCCCAATGCCACTAGACTGATACTTTGGCAATACACCTACTCCACAAATAATGCCTGTTATTACTCCATCTGATATAACACGCCCCATCCCTACTAACTTCTTATCATCAAAAACATAAATTACATGCCAACTTTGTTTACACATTTGTTCCAATTCATTAACCGTTAATTTAAGAGAATTCCATCCTAAAGATTCATATAAGGCTAATAATCCATTGAAATCCGTTGGATGTTCAATTGTGTAATTTATACTATTATTCATGTGAATACTCCTTATTCTCTCGTTTGTTTGTATTTCATAAAATTACCCTTAATATGAAATTAACTTAAACAAACTTCAATAAGAAAAATATAATTCCTTCTCAACATAAAATAAAAAGAAGTTAACCTCACCTAAGTTAACTTCTTTTATATAAATCTATCATTATATTATCAACCAAAAATCATACAGCTACAGACGATAAGAACAAACAAAACTAATAAACTATTTGAGAAATAACCCATAGAATACTACCCCTTTATTTAATTATGTTAAAGATTTTACCATAAAATTATTTATAGCATAATAACTGAAAAAGACATTACATGCATTAGTTATATGTATTTAGTAATATTTTATTTTCTATCATATTCTCCTACCCCAAAAACACCTCTTATACTCTTCTACCTCTGTTTGTATAGTTCCAAAAATAATAACATAGTAAATATTTGTTTACTATAATCAATTAAACAATTTGATTAATCATTAAAATAGTAATAAAATAATTACTAAATACATAAAGGAAGCGAAAATAATGCCCCAAAACGAATTATTAAACGAATACATGAATTTATTATTAAATATGTCAGGTACTTTCAAATTATTATCAGAGAAATCCACTGAATTTACACATTTAGAGCAACACATAGTTGAGTATATTGCCCAGAAAAAGGTCGCTGTAAATTTAAAAATGATTGCTAGTTATTTAAACATACCTAAACAACAATTAAGTGTAACCGTTCGTAATTTAGAGAAAAACGGATACATTATAAAAAAACAAGATACAGTAGATAAACGAGCTGTTTTAATTTCCTTAACAGATAAAGCTGAAAAAGCACATTATGAAAGATGGAAACAAATTTATAATAATTTCACTAGTAATCTTGAAAAACTCAATGAAGAAGATCAACATGATTTAACTTACGGACTGTATAAAACAAATAAAATGCTATCAAAAATGCTAAATAACGACTAATCATATATATATAATATTTTTTATTATTAAACGGAGGACGTTTCATGGTTAAAGAAATAGATTTACAATCAGTTCAAGGTACTATGCTTATTCCACTATGGGGACGAGCGTATGGTAGTGAGAAAAACAAGGATATTTTAGATGATACGGAAGCTATTCGGATTATTAAAGAATGCGACTTTGATTTCTCTAAAATAGCAGATACATTTGGCGAATACGGATGTATCACTTACATTACCCGTGCACGAAAAATTGATGATACTATAAAACAATTTATTACAAAGAATCCGAATGCTACTATAGTAAATATCGGTTCTGGACTAGACACTACTTTTTCAAGAATTGATAACGGTACTATACAGTGGTATAACCTTGATTTGCCTGATGCGATCGCTTTCCGCAAAACATTAATTGAAGATACACCACGAAATATAAACATTGCCAAATCATTTTTTGACACTTCTTGGTTCAACGATATAAAATATGATCCAAAAGACGGTATTCTTTTTATATCAGCAGGTGTGTTTTATTACTTTAAAGAAGAGGAACTGAAGGAGATAATTGTCGCTATGGCAAAACGTTTTCCTGGAGGAGAATTATATTTTGATGCTGAATCAAAGTTCGTACTGACGCTTTCGAATGCTACTGTAAAAAAATCTGGTAATAACGGTGCTATGATGTATTTTTATGTAAACAATCCAAAATCAATAGAAAGATGGTCTTCTAACATAAAAATATTAAGCTGTTCCCCTTTCTTTAAACATATACCTACAAATAAAGATTGGGATGGAAGTACACGAATCATGATGCGGATTGTAAATTTAATAAAGATGTTGAAGTTCGTTCATATACGGTTTGAAAAATGATTAATCTATAGCTTATATATTATATCGTATACAAAAAAGACCTCGATTTTATTAAATTCATATAATAATAGGATAGTTAGTCCATTATGAGGGCTAATTATCCTTTTTTATTTACATAATGAATGAAATAAGCAAAAAAATAAACATTCAGTTTAATCAGTATAATATAGATATATACCTTGAAACGTTCGTTTGGTTTTGGGAAGAGGACAAAGCCTCGGTGCGAAGGCAGCACTCCACTTTCGAGGACATTAAATAAACAATCCTAATTTGATTAGAGGTAGCCTAAAGATAAACAAAGGACGGGAGAGTATTTTAATGAGAGCTCAAGAAATACCCATTGTTAATAGAAAGGCTTACCCTTTACTGAATTCGGAAGGAGGACATGCTTCAGTTATAATTTGTCACTATTTGGGTTATAAATCAGTCATTTTATCTTTATCTGGATTTCCCCCAAAACTAATGGGCTGTTCTCCTTTTCAATAGTTTCGAGTTAGGTCCGGGATTTCTAAAGGTCGCGTACGTTCCAAACAATCTCACCACGCTCGTCCCACGTACTGTGATGCCTCTCAAATCCTATCTTCTCTAACACCCGGAAAGACGCAACATTCCAAGCGCCTACAGTCGACCAAAGTCTGCGGCGCCCGGTAGCAATCGCAGCGTCCAGCACAACGGATGCTGCCTCAGTCGCATAGCCTTTACGATGAGCACTGCGGAACAACTCGTATGCGATCTCCGGCTCTTCCAGTGTGGAACGACCGATAATCAAGCCACAGTATCCGATGAAATCACCTTCGTCTCGCCTTCGAATAGTGAGAAGGGAAATACCATTTTCACTTGCTTTCTTACGCATCTCGATAAGCATGCTACGAACGGCGTCAAGGGTTGGCATATCCACACCACGTTCGCCAATTAATTCTCTCATCCAGGCTGAATCAGATTCCTCCCACATACTCAAATCAAGTCGTTCAGTTTTCAGCTGGAACTCCATAGCTTTAAATAAAGTTGTCATAGTGGAAACCTCCTAGTTATGTCACTGCACTCATAATAGCTTCGCACCTCATCACCACATCAGGTTGGAAACCCGGCTATTTTCCAACTCTCGCGAGAATTTATAGCAACAGTGTACAAAAAATTAGTGTTATTTTATGAATAGGTAATTACCCTACAAAATAGACCTTTTTATCAAACTTTTTTCAAAACTAACTATAATATAAAAGCAAAAACATATTATACATATCAAATAGGTCCTTGCCTTTACTTTTATTGACTTCAACAACTATAACCTAAATATAATTCGGACGAGGTCTTTTTTACTTATCTTTCAACTAAGCTAATTGCTAACTCACGTTTGTATCGAATAGATGTGAAACCTTCACCTACAGGTAGTCCATAAGCTGGTCTTTCATCTTGGTATTTAAATCCAACTGCTTCATAAAATGGAATCCCCATAGCATTATCTTTTGCAACTGAAACCCATTGTTCTTTTGCACCACGTTCAATTTGATCATTTGTAATTATAGAAAGTAATTCTGTACCGATACCTTCTCTTTTTCTATTTGGATTTAAATATATTACAAATAACTCTGCTGTTGCTTTACCAGTGAAACCACCAGCACCGAGTATTTCTCCATTATCACTTGCAACAAACCAACCATTCCACTCTTGCTTTTCTATATTCAATCATATTGCATCCTCCCAAATTATAAATAAACAATTCACACATTGTATAATTCAATATTCAAACAATTAATCCTATCCGTGTTTTTATACTATATTTCTAAAAACTCTATAATCGTTTCACATACATTATCTGTTTCTTCGATATCTGGAAAATGTGCACTATTTTCAAATATAACAAGTTTACTATTTTTCATATGACTCGTTATCCTTTTGCTCATTTCCACACCAGTATTATAGTCATGCGCTCCAACAATGACACATGTATCTTGTTCCAAATCATTAATGCGCTCAATAAGCGGTACAATTGATTTCGTTTCAAAAATAACTTTACTCATCTTCCCTGTATTACTTAAATGACTTTCTTCCCAAAGACTACGATTTAACTTTGCAAATTCTTGATTTTTAAACAATAGCCGATCAACAACTTCAGTATCAACAATGTTCCAAACTTGATTATTTTTTTCTTTCAAGGAGATTTCCGACTTACTAATTATAGATATTTGTTCTTTCATTTTCCCTTCCGTTACTTTTAGGAACCCTTCTATCTGCACATTATACACTTCATCATAATCGTCTAATAATGGTGCCTGTAATACCATTTTCTCAACTGCTTCTGGGTATTTTAAAGCATACTCTAAACAAAGTTGTCCACCAAAAGAATATCCTAACAAATTTACCTTGTTTATATTTAATCGCTTTCTTAATTCCTCCAAATCTTCTGCTAAAGTATTTATAGAATAGTCATTGTCATCTTGAGGTGCCTCGCTACGCCCACATCCTCTTTGTTCATAATAAACTACAGTTAAATATTCTTCTAATTTCATTCCCAGAGTTCTCTCAAATACATAATGATTACCGCCTGGACCTCCATGTACAATAATGAGAGGAACTGTATTATGAGCTGCCCCTGCAACTTTACACCAATGCTTAATACCGGAGACATCTAAATAAAGTTCACGATCTTTTAACATATAATTAGTCACTTTTCGTCTCTCCCTTATGTATAATACCCTTACTATTAGACTTTCATTTTTAACTAGCTACTAAATGTATGAGTTTTCCTTCCGACTAAGTCCTACTCCAAAATGAATTTTATCCCACCACAAATCGAGATCACATTCACTTATATTTTTTCTTTACATACTTAGCTCTCCCCTTTAAATTGATATTAATTTTTCAACGGGCGAATAAACGCTACATTTTTCCATATAAAGTCCAAACAAATAGTACAACGAAAGCTGTACCCTTATACAAAAAAGGTACAGCTTTTTAACAACATACACTAAAAGGTTTTATATATTTAAATGTTGAATTAATAAATTTAACATCCATTAAAATTAATGATACTTATCCATAGGAGGTTTAATAACATGAATGAATCTGAATTTTACTCGTATCACATCGTTACAAAAAATAAAATGAAACTTGGACAAACAATCCACTTTGATAAAAATCAAAATAATACCCTATATCACTTCTTTTTTGAAAGAGAACAATTAAATTCTAATGGTGAAGACTCCATTCAAATTTTAAAAAGTCATTATACTAATGAGGAATTACATATAAATAATGAAAATGCTAAAGTAGTTATAAATTATATAGATCAAACAATTAGAGCGGTTAGAGAAACGATTGTCGAAATGGTTAGGCTGCAAGAATATCCTGAATACCCTTCAAGGTTGTCTTGCTTATATGCTTCCAAAAGCTATGAAGATGCTTTGAAATGGAAAGCGTTATTTGATTCTTACAACCGAGAAGTTTTGCAACTTGTTAAACTACGAGTAATCGGAAGGTCATTTGAAGGTGACGGAAATCTTTTACCGAAAGAAGATGGTATTCCTTTCGCTCAAAAAATTGAACAGGCTAGAGAGTATTGGAAAGGAAACGTTAGAAATGAACTTCCTGAGCTACTAATTAATGGGAGAATTGAAGTGGTAGAAATTATTGATGATTTTTCCCAAATTCATATTTAATTCCTGACTAAATATTATAGGATGGAGATTACAATGATGAAAAAAGTGTACTTCAATCATGATGGTGGTGTAGATGATTTAATTTCATTGTTCCTATTACTTCAGATGGACAATATTGACCTCACAGGTATTTCTATTATCCCAGCAGATTGCTATTTAGAACCAGCGCTATCTGCAAGTCGTAAAATTATCGATCGCTTCGGAAAAGGTAATATTGAAGTAGCAGCGTCAAACTCTCGTGGGAAAAATCCATTTCCAAAAGACTGGCGGATGCATGCATTTTATGTAGATGCTTTACCAATTTTAAATGAGTCTGGGAAAGTTGTAACACCCGTAGCGGCCAAACCTGCGCATCACCATTTAATAGAAACTCTTCTACAAACTGAGGAGAAAACAACTTTATTATTTACAGGTCCTCTTACCGATCTTGCCCGTGCACTATATGAAGCGCCTGTAATCAAAGAAAAAATTGAAAGCCTCGTTTGGATCGGCGGTACATTTCGTACTGCGGGCAACGTACATGAACCTGGGCATGATGGAACAGCCGAGTGGAATTCGTTTTGGGATCCCGAAGCAGTCGCTCATATATGGGGCACTAATATAAAAATTGATTTAGTAACACTAGAAAGTACAAACCAAGTTCCGCTAACTTTAGACGTACGTGAACGCTGGGCAAAAGACCGTAAATATATTGGTGTCGATTTCCTTGGTCAATGTTATGCAATGGTCCCCCCTCTCGTTCACTTTTCAACTAACTCTACCTACTATTTGTGGGATGTATTAACTGCTGCTTTTGTTGGGAGAGCTGATCTTGCAAAAACAAAAACGATTACTAGTATCGTTCATACATACGGACCCAGCCAAGGACGTACAGTGGAAACTGCTAACGGAAGACCAGTAAATGTCGTTTATGATGTGAAACGTGATGCATTCTTTGAATATATTACTGAATTAGCTAAAAAGGCTGCTAATCACAACCAGTGTTGAAAGCCGTATAAACCCAGGTGATGAGCCAGCAAAAAAATTTAGAAATTGGTTGGGACTAAATATTTAATTATTAAAAAGAGTATTGAATTAATTTTCAATACTCTTTTTGTGCAGTTAAATTGCATTTGATCAGAATAAGCATCAATTTAATTAGAGTTAGGTTTTACAGATTAACCATTTCATAACCATTTACAAAGTACGTTATTGTTTCTAGCTCATCTTCATTTAATTCTCTATCTAGTTCTTGTTTATATGCTGCTTTTATCTTCTCTTCATCGCCTTTATGAGTTTCCGTATAAGTTCCTACTGTTTTTAGCAAATGAATTTCTTGTAAAAACTCATCACGATTTATAGCTGCCCCATGGGAAAGAATATATGTCTCAGCATCAAATTTCTCTAATTCTTGTATCAATTTAAACGTTCGTTTCGTTGTATAGTTCCGCTTTGCAGAAAAGATATCTGCATATATACAGTCTCCTAAAAACAAAATCTTTTCTTCTTTAATATAAATAACAACAGAGTCATGAGAATGGTCTCCGCCCACATGCTCTAACACACATGTCACATCACCAAGGTCTAATTCAAGTTGTTTCTGAAAGGTTAAGGGCGGCGGAAGAATTTGAATATTTCTTGGTTTTTCACTGAACTCTTTTTTTATACAGTCCGCACAAAATTCAATTTCTGTACCTTCTTTCACTCGTGCGTCCAATGCCTCATCCGACCACTCATAAGAAACTAGTGTCTGCATCTCTTTTTTTGTTTCAAAATGTGCGATAGACAATGCATTTTGTAATACAGGCAATCCAAAAATATGATCCCAGTGCCAATGCGTTAATGCTACAAAATCAGGATTTGAGATATTTTGCTCTTTTAGCATTTCTAAAAACAATTGTGCATGTGCTTCTGAATTACCTGCATCTATCATCAAAGTCTTTTCTTTTCCAACTACCATTCCTAAAATAGGTCTATCTGTCTCTGAAACAGGTGTCATATACCAAAATGAGTTTCCTATTTTTTTAATTTGCTGCATAACTATTGCCTCCATTTTATGACTGTGTAACAATTTCCAGCCGAGAAATTTCTTTATTCTTTATTTTGATTACTAGTAAATAACAATGTCAGAAATGAAATCATTCTACATTTTTTATTATCTAGTGAAATACAAATACTAATGATAATTTTGACAGGTAATCCTTTCTCTATATTTGTTACCTTTAATCTATTTTACGCTACGAACTTGCCTTTAAATTATATTACAATTTGTATAAATGAGATACATTTTACAATATCGAAGGGGTGTTGAACCGTGAATACAAAGGAAACAATCATGCCCTATTTCGGTAATGTGTTAACAGGTAAAAAGTTGATTAATGAATTTAATAAGGAGGGCTACCATGTTATCAGCTGAATAAAAAGCAGCAACTATACAGTTGCTGCTTCCAACATTTCTTTTTGTATTTCAACACGTTTGATTTGGTGAGGGTCTTTAGAAAGAATTTTAAATGCATATCCTTCGCTATTCACTGTTTGTCCTTCCTGGATATCATAATTCTGCATCAGAATCCAACCACCAATCGTGTCAACATCACTATCATTCATATGTAATCCTAGTAAATCATTTAATTCGCTAATTAATACTTTACCTTCTACGACAACATGACCTTCATTCATTTGCTGGATGGGTGGACGCTCATCTTCATCGTATTCATCACGTATTTCTCCTACAATCTCTTCCAGAATATCCTCAATGGTTACAATACCAGCCGTACCGCCGTATTCATCATATAAGACAGCCAACGGAATACGTTTCTTTTGCATTTGTAGTAAAAGATTATGTATTGGTATGGTCTCAATTACTTCAATTACTGGACGCGTATACGATTGAATAGAACTGAATTCTTTTGTTTCCTTATTTATATAACGAATAAAGAAATCTTTCACATTCACCATGCCAATGATTTCATCTTTATCTTCCCCAAATACTGGGTAGCGTGTGTACTTTTCATCACGGATTATTTTCATATGGTCTGCTAAAGAATTATCTACATGTAGCCCTATAATTTCTGTACGAGGGACCATGATTTCTTTCGCAATACGATTATCAAATTCAAAAATATTATTTACATATTTGTATTCAGCTTGATTAATTTCTCCACGTTCATAACTTTCAGAAAGAATCAATCGTAATTCTTCTTCTGTATGTGCTACATCATGCTCTGATGCAGGTTTTAAGCCGAACATTCCGGTTATCATCCTTGCAGAGCCATTTAACAAGCGAATAAACGGATACATGATTTTGTAGAACCAGATAAGCGGAGCCGAAAGTAATAAAGTAACCTTCTCAGCCTTTTGAATCGCCAATGTTTTTGGTGCTAATTCACCAACTACAACATGTAAGTACGTCATTATAGTAAAAGCAATTCCTAAAGATAATACACCTGCAATGGAAGGATTGATGTTCCACTTATCAAATAAAGGATGTAAAAGTCTCTCAATCGTTGGTTCACCTAGTGCTCCAAGTCCCATTGCTGTAACTGTAATCCCTAATTGACAAGCTGACAAATATTCATCCAAGTTTGATGTCACTTTCTTAGCTGCCAGCGCACCCTTCTTTCCTTCTAATACAAATTGATCAATCTTTGAACCTCTTACTTTTACAATAGCAAACTCAATTGCCACGAAAAATGCAGTACATGCGATTAAAACCGCTACCATGATTAAATTAAATATGTCCAACTAATTCCCTTAGCTTCCTTGAAACTAAAGGATTCACCTCCTGATATATTTTCTCTTTCCATACCTACAATTTCATACACTTTAACATGAGATTGAATACAATCTACATTCTCAAAATGATGAGAGGTACTTTGAGAAAATCGAGGTCATTTAGCCACCTATCCGAGTCAACATCTGAGTCCAATACATTTCCACCGCCTTGATTAAATTATCTATATGTTAGCATGAGAAATAAATCCCAGTCAACGTTAACATTTGAAATACCCTGAAAATTAAACAAAGAACTTCTCTCCCCTGTTTCCTTAGATTTCTTAATGCGTGCACCAAACACTATACCATACCCTCCGCTTCCACTAACTATATTATTTTTTGTTCATTATTTACATTCCTTCTCACAGTAAAAAGTAAAGCGCAGTAATTTTTATCAGACTTTTCGAAAACACTTTGACACACATATTAGCCAATGCTAATATGAATGAAGAATAAACACATTAGTAATGACTAATACGATTGGAGTGAATACGATTGTGCAACTCAAATGACTTAGATATTAAAGCCAAATTTATTCGAGGCTTTGCTGATAAAACAAGACTTCAGATTCTTCAATGTATGTTAGATGGTGAAAAAACGGTATCCGAAATTGTAGAAATCACTAAAGGAAATCAGTCAAATATCTCACAACACCTAAACTGTTTAAAGGGCTGCGGCATCATCCTAGGTAGACAAGAAGGAAAATATGTCTACTATTCCTTACGCAGTACACAAATTGAACAGTTACTTACAATGTTCGATGTTGTCTTTCATGAGGTACAAAATGAAGTAGCATCATGTGACAAAAACGATGGTTGTTTATCTCAAAAAGGAGAGAACTGACATGACAGATAAAAAGATGAGCGGAAAACAAGCGAATTGCTGTCAAGATTCTTCCATAGCACCCACAAAAGAAGAATTAGCAACGGAAACTTCATCGTGTTGCTCTTCAAAAAAAGAGATTCCAATTATCCCTATTACTAAGGAAATCTCTTGCTGTAGTAGTAACAACAATTCTATTAAAACTGAAACCTGTTGTTCATCTGAATTAGACCTATCCAAAGAACCAGTGACATCAAAATCTTCTTGCTGTAGTGACCCATCAGCTCTTCTTAATACTCAAAAAATATCAGGAGATGGCGTACAAACTTATCTTGTAGAAGGTATGGATTGTGGGGCATGTGCTTTAACAATCGAAAAGCATCTACACAACGTTTCTGGCGTGGAAGAAGTTCGAGTAAACTTCGCTACTGGAAAAATGCATATTCGTCATGACCGGAATGTGGATGACATTATAAAAGAAGTGTCTAACGCAGGATTTGAAGCGTCTCTAGCTGGAGCTCGTAGAGGGGCAACACCTGTTTCAAAATCAAAAAATACAACTTTGATTCTCTCAGGTTTATTTTTAGCTTTAGGATTTGGAGGAAGTTTTACAATCATATCCCCTCTTCTTATTACACTTCTCTATGCTATGAGCATTGGTATTAGTGGTTATAAACCTGCTAAAAGTGCCTTTTATGCAATTAGAAGTAAATCGCTCGATATGAACGTTCTCATGATATCAGCCGCTATTGGTGCTGCATTAATTGGTCAATGGCTAGAAGGCGCAACAGTTGTTTGGTTATTTGCATTAGGGGCAACGCTACAAAATAAATCAATTGAACATACACGAGAATCTATTCGTGGATTAATTGATTTAGCACCATCAGAAGCTTGGATAAAAATTGGAACTGAACTTATAAAAAAATCCGTTGATGATATTGCAGTAAATACAGCGATTGTTGTAAAGCCAGGTGAGAAAATCCCATTAGACGGCACAGTTATAGGAGGCACTTCTACTGTAAACCAAGCGCCGATAACTGGTGAATCAATCCCAATTGATAAACAAATTGGTGATTCCGTATATGCAGGAACGATTAATGATGAAGGTTCTCTTGAGATTACAGTCACTAAACTTGTTGAGGATACTACGTTATCTCGAATTATTCATCTTGTAGAGGAAGCACAGGAAAATAAAGCACCGACAGAAGCATTTGTGGATCGTTTTGCAAAAATCTATACACCTATCGTTTTTGTATTAGCAATTGGTGTCATGATTATCCCTCCCCTTCTTGGTATGGGCGAATGGATGGAATGGTTTTATAAAGGATTAGAACTTCTTGTTGTTGCGTGTCCTTGTGCTTTAGTTATCTCAACTCCTGTTGCTATTGTATCTGCAATTGGAAATGCAGCAAGAAACGGTGTACTCATTAAAGGTGGTACTGCTCTAGAAATCGCAGGTTCATTAAATGCTATTGCGTTTGATAAAACAGGAACATTGACTGAAGGAAAACCAAAAGTAATGCATGTACGCAGCGTAGATTGTACTGAAGATGCGTTATTATCCATCGCAGCAACAATTGAAGAATACTCTAATCATCCCATTGCCAAAGCAATTACAGCATATGCGAAAGAGCATCAAACTTCTATCCAAAGCGGAACAGACTTCCGCACCATTGTAGGAAAAGGTGCGCAAGTAACGATAGATGGCGAAACATACTACGCTGGAAATAAAGCATTATATGAAGGTTTTGGAGTTTCACTTCAAATGTGGAACGAACCGATTCAGGAGATGCAAAGAATTGGTCAAACCGTGATACTTGTTGGAACGAACAAAGTCATTTTAGGAATGATTTCAGTAGCAGATTCCATTCGTTCTACTACTTATGGAACAATTCAAGAATTAAAACAATCAGGTATTCGGGAAACTGTTATGTTAACAGGAGACAATGAAGGAACCGCAGAACACATTGCACAGAAAGCAAAAGTAGATCGCTATTTTGCTAACTTACTTCCAGAAGATAAGGTTCATTCTGTCAAACAACTTCAATCTGAAGGAAAAACAGTGGCTATGATTGGGGACGGCATAAATGATGCCCCTGCCCTCGCTACTGCAAACCTAGGGATTGCAATGGGCGGTGCAGGAACTGATACCGCAATGGAAACGGCAGATATTGTATTAATGGCAGATAATCTTGAAAAACTTCCTTATACAATGAAACTTAGCCGGAAAGCATTGCACATCATAAAACAAAATATTTGGTTCTCATTGATTATTAAATTTATCGCCCTTGCCTTTATCTTCCCAGGTTGGCTTACTCTTTGGATGGCTGTCCTAAGTGATACAGGCGCTGCACTTATTGTAATCCTTAACAGTATGCGTTTATTACGGAACAAATAATAAGATAAGGAGCTACTGAGTAGCTCCTTATCTTATATACAAATTGAATTAGGATGTAGAAATGTTATCATTTAGTGGACGTTTACAAAAATAAGCGTTACTGCGAGAACAACTGATTTACTATGAACCTATGCCAACACATTCTATCTTTTCCTCATCTTCTGATTTAAAGATCATCCTCTTCTTGTTTTTCAAAATCACTCCATGTCCAATTGGTCCAATCATTATTTACTTTCCCTACAGTTATCAAATTCACACTATTTAATTCAATCGCTTTAGCTAAACTTTGAAAGAATATGCTCTCACTCGGTTTTTGATCATCACTAACATCAGGATGTTCCCATTCTTCTGTTTGATAAAATAGATTTGGTTTAAATTCTGCATTGATTTCATCTAACATGTCCGAGGGCTTTATCCAGAATTTCTCCTTATATACAGAAGTTAAATAACGAATAAGTTTGGTAGGATGAAATGAATCCGTTTCAATTCCTAAACGCTTATACTCTTCTACCGTTGGTGTTAAGGTAATATGTTCTCCTTTCAACAGTAGCTCCATATGAAAAGGATCTACAAGGAAACGATCTTCATCATCGTACCAATACTCTTCTTTTACCAGCGTTAAGATTTCATCGAAACATGAAAAAAACCCTTGCTGTCTCATGCTATTACTATACACATAGAAGTTATTCGATATCTCAAGGTTTGCATCAACACCCACAACCTCAAATACAATGAACCACTTGTCTTCCTCTCGAAAAACAGATATTCTGGATTGTGCTAAGTCAAAATTATAGTTATCAAGTACTGGAAAATCAAACTCCCCCGCGTACCTATCTAGTGTTTCAAGTATTTTTTCTGCTTTCATAACATTACTCTCCATAAAGTTAGTATAGTAAATTTTTATTACATTCGTTTTTCTTTATTTAACTCATAAACATTATCTAAATACCAGGACATTTTTTTATGTCCCTCTAAAATGGCAAATATCCAGTTTTATTTATTTGTATATTATATAAAACTCTAATAGCATAGTAAACAACATTTGATTATGACGCTATCCTTCATTTTCTCTATAATTGTATTTTCACAGTCCCCACCGTAACACCCCACTGCAGCTCCTCTTATTCTTCCTTACAATAAAAACAAAGACACATAGTCTATTGTTAATGTGAAATACAGTTTGATCATTTTTTCTAATAACTTACTATATAAGAAAAGACGCGTTTCTATATAAACGCGTCCGATTGTTATATTCTTAGGAGCATTTCTTTATGTCACTTATCAACTAATACTCAGCATCCCTATCTTTTCTTCCGGCAAACTACCACCATAGAATAACAATCCTCCTGCAACTCATTCCCATCCCAATCATTGTATATATGTAACAATTCAAATCCATTCTCTACTAGCAATCTTTCTAACTCCTGCGGATACGTATAGCGAAGATCAATCGTTGTTTTCAATTCCTCTACTAGCGTATTATCCTCATAAAACCTTCTTGTTGTTATGTAGTGCTGTATTTGCTGAATTGAATCATAATTCAGCTCAGTATATAAATCACATCTTCTTCCCTTTTCATCTGTAATAGTTGTCCAATATTCTTCTGTAGATGGTTGCATTAATTCTTCTTTTGAAGGAAAACGTGTATCGAATATAAATATACCATTCTCAGCTAATACATTATGAATAGATGTTAACAACTGATTTTGATGTATATTCGTAAGAAAATGCTGGAATCCATGGCCAACCATATATGCTAACGGAATTGTTTCTTCGACGCTCAATTGCAAGCAGTCTTGCTGTAACCATTTCCCTTTCGTATATCTCTTCGCTTCAGTAAGCATGCCTTCATGTATATCTACACCAATCATTTGATATCCGTTTTCTATGAATGGAATTGTAACTCTCCCTGTTCCACAGGCTATATCTAGAATCCATTCATTTTGTATATTTAGTTTTTGCACCCATGATAGTAAGAACGGAAAATCTGACAAACTTTTATTTTCTACATCATACCGTTCTGGATTCTCACATTCGGATAAAGTGAAACTTTAATCAGTGGGGAGTGTCCATCCCCCACTGATTATTAGTTGAACCAATCGGGCTTTTACGGGCAGTTGACCTCCCGTCTAACTGCCTCGCATTCCCTGACTTTTGAGATGGGAGTCTTATTGCCCGTTAAAGCGGGATAAACTCCATTTTGTTTGCAATCTTATTCCCCATTTCGCATCTTCTGTTAAATTCGATATATAGATTATAACGAGTTGATAGATTTTTCTCTATAATCAAACATAATTATTTGGACTAATCTCCCTCCCCCATTAGTAAGCTGAAATTAAGGGTATAGAATCGGAGTGTGATAATATGGAACGTCTATGGATTCCAATAATCGTTACGTTTTTTTCGTTTGGTGGATTACTATTAGGAGGTGCTGTTGGAGTAGCAACACGCCAACTAATTGAAGAAAAGATGCATCGCTTATACGCATTATGTGGTGGGATTTTACTTGGATTATTATCACTTGAAATTATTCCTGAAACATTTTCAAGCTATGAAATAATTGGGCCTATGCTCGGTATAGCTATCGGTATTTTAGTTATGAGCTTATTAGATAACTATTGCCATCATCCGATTATACATAAGAAAGATCAACAAGCATGGCAAACCTTCCTTTTTCTTTCTTTCGCTATATTCATTCATAATATGCCGAGTGGATTTGCGTTAGGAACAGCGTTTATAAATCATAATGACTCTGCCATTCCTTTCTTACTTGCGATTGTCATTCATCATATTCCAGAAGGGTTAGCTTTAATTATTCCATTTCTCTTTACAAAACATAAATACATTTCATTTTTATTAACAACTTTATTACTTTCTCTTATCCTAGGGACCGGTACTGTTTTTGGCATTATGATGGACGGGAAAGCTCTCCATTTACAAGGACTTATTATGGGAAGCGCAATTGGTTCTCTTGGCTATGTCACAATTCACGAAATGCTTTGGAAAGCAAAAAAACAGCTACCTTTCCTTCCGTTTCTATCGTGGTCTATTAGTGGATTTTTACTAATAACAGTCTTCACTCTTTTCACTGGCCATCATTAAAACAAATAAGTTATATCATTTGTATATTTTTCCTTTTTCTCCAAAACATAATAGTATCTACCTATTATAAGGAGGAACGATTATGTTTGGGAAAACAGCTGGTGAAGCATTAGTAGATCTTTTAATTGATTGGGGCGTAGAACACATATATGGTATGCCTGGAGATTCCATCAATTCTATAATTGAAGCTTTAAGAAAAAAACAAGATAAAATTAAATTTATTCAAGTTCGCCATGAAGAAGCTGGCGCGTTAGCAGCGGCAGCCTATGCAAAATTAACAGGAAAACTTGGTGTTTGTATGGCTATTGCAGGACCTGGAGCTATTCATTTATTAAACGGTTTATACGATGCCAAACTCGATCAAGCTCCCGTACTAGCAATTTCAGGACAAGTAGAAAGCGATTTACTCGGAACGGATTTTTTCCAAGAAGTAAACTTAGAAAGAATGTTTGATGATGTTGCCGTTTATAACCAACGAATAATGTCAGCTGAACAGTTACCTGCTGTAGTGAATCAAGCGATTCGAATGGCATATACAAAAAAAGGTGTATCAGTTCTTACAATTCCAGATGATGTTCCGAAATTCGAAGTGAAAAATGGTGCACGTATTACAAACTCTTCCTTTACATTACCTGAAATATTTCCGCAAGAAGAAGATTTAGCTATAGCAAAACTCGCACTTAATGAAGCTAAAAAACCTGTTATTTTAGCCGGGAAAGGAGCGAAACATGCGAGAGAGTCTTTACTTGCATTTGCAGAACATATCGGTGCTCCAATCGTACTTACATTACCAGCTAAAGGGATTGTTCCTGATGAACACCCTCTTTGTATCGGTGGATTAGGATTAATCGGGACGAAACCTTCTTATGAAGCAATGAAACATGCAGATACTTTAATTATGGTGGGCACTTCTTATCCGTTCACTGGTTTCTTACCCGAAAAAGCAAAAACACTTCATATTGATACAGACCCCGCACAAATCGGGAAACGTTATACGACAGATATCGGCTTAGCTGGTGACGCTGATAAAACATTAAAATGGTTAATTGAAAATGTAGAAAAACACGAGGACCATTCCTTCTTAGAGCATCATCAAGAAATGATGAAAAAGTGGGAAGAAAAATTACACAGTCAAGAAGAAGATTCTTCGACTCCAATTAAACCACAGCGAGTTATGCATGCACTGCAGAAAGTAGCAGAAGATGACGCAATTCTTTCAGTCGATGTCGGAAATGTAACAGTATGGACTGCAAGGCACTTCCGTATGACAAACCAGAAATTTATCATTTCTAGTTGGCTTGCAACACTTGGCTGCGGTTTACCTGGTGCACTTGCTGGACAAATTGCTTTCCCGGATAAACAAGTGTTTGCAGTTTGTGGTGACGGCGGGTTTGGAATGACAATGAATGACTTCGTAACAGCTGTTAAATATAAACTACCAATTGTTGTCGTTGTATTAAACAATAATAAAATTGCTATGATTAAATTTGAACAAGAAGTTATGGGAAATATTGAATTTGGTACAGACTTAACGAATCCTGATTTCGCAAAATATGCTGAGGCGTGCGGTGGTATTGGATACCGAGTAGAACATTTAGATGACTTACTTCCCGCCTTTGAAAATGCAGTTAAACAAAATAAACCGTGCATTATTGATGTAGTTGTAGATGTAAATGAAGCACCAATGCCAGCAAAAATCACATTTGGTCAAGCAGCTGGTTATACGAAACATATGATAAAAGAATTATTTGAGGAAGGTAAGATTGATTTACCACCACTTTAAACGAAAAAAGATAGCTGAAAACAATTTGTCTTCAGCTACCTTTCTTTATTTTTGTACCTCTTTATAGAAAGAAAAATCATTCATAGTAGGTTGTATTTGTTTCTCCACTTTCACTTCTTCCGTCTTCCGATTCGCTTTTCTAACATTTCCTAGCTTAATCGCATCTTGCATACTATTACTAATCAGATTTCCCGACAATATTGTCATACTATAAAAAGCAATTGGTATAAGTACAATCCATGTATGTGTAGTTAAGTGACGGAAATTTTGTCCGATTAAACCTGTCCACTCTTTTGTTACACTATCTGCATCTATACCGCCAAAGATTATTGTTCCGCCAAAAAATAATCGCAACAAACCCAGATGTAAGAGAAGTAATAAAGTGCTAACAAATTGCTGGGCTACTAATAAAAGAAATGATGGTAACATATGCGGCCATACATGACGCTTCAGTCTTTGCCACTTACTTCCTCCAAGCACTGTTGCCGCCAACATAAATTCTTCTTTCTTAATACGCTTGACTTCTTGCGCTACATACAACATAACTGTCGGTACTGCAAGACATGCAATAACTATAATTTGAAACGCAACTCGCAAATGAAACGGAGCAGCTGCCTCTCCACTGTCAAACATTAAAACTTCCTTTAAAATAAAATAGGAAATCATAACCATTGGTACAATACTGAATGGATCAAAAAAGGATGAGATAACTGGGAATGAGCGTTTACTGTACATACCAAGTAATAAACCTATCCCTCCCCCAATCACTATACGTAAAATTGCAATAACTATACTTGCTCCAACTGTCCATTTTGCTCCCTCTATTATTAGTTGAAAAAGATCGCGGCCTTTCACATCACTTCCAAACCAAAATTCACTTGATGGTGAAAATGGAGCAGCCTCCAATTCTCCTTTTTCGTTATACATCATCGTTAGTTCGCGAATATTCCCATCAAAAAACAACGTATTCCCAATACTAACAATCATAAGTACACTTAAAAAAGTAACACCAAACCAAAATCTTATATCCCTTTTTACAACTTGCCACATACTATACCCGCTCCTTTATAACATTTTGTAAGAACGTATGTAATAAACGAAATACTACAAAAAGCGGTACGTATAATAAAATTAAACTTACTGTGAAAATTTCTATGTTCGAATGTTCTTTTACAAATACAAACATTCCATATGTGTTAAAAATCCATTCAATAATATATAAATTGGATAGCATAAATAAAATATTTGTTTTCGCATAATAAACTGTCGTCAATAAAACATTTCTTGAAATATGATGTGTCAAAATATGCCGTAAGCTTAACCCTTTACTCTTGGCAAACATACTATAATCTTTCTCTAATTCTTCTCTGAACCTTAATAACAAAAGTTTAATAAACAATAACGTTGTCGGTATTGTAAGACATATAATCGGTAACAAACGTACTCTTTCTTCCCCTAATCCAGCCAGTTTGATTGGCATAAACCCTGTTTTTTGAAAAATAATTACGACAAGAAGTTGCGATAATAAAATAAGTAAAATATCTGGTATGCTCTCAAGGGTAAGAAAAATCCCGTTCCACATTTTCTGTGTCATATGAGTACGCTGCAGTACAAAAACAACAAGTACATACGCTATACATAAAGAAAGTAAAAAAGCTGAAAGAAATACTATCATCGTTTCAATATAATGGATCCAAATTTGCGGAAATAATTTTCTCGGCGCTTGAAATCCATATGTAATTTCAGTTGGGTGAAGTACTTTCTCACCAACATATATAATTGCATTCCAAAAACCGATTAAATCAATTTGCAATCCTTTAAATAACCGAGGGAGCGCACCTAGACAGATTATACATAAGATTGCAGCAAATAATTGTAAACAAGTAATTCCACACCACTTAGCAGTTCGCATCAACATAACTATTCCCCTTACCATTTAATAGAATATTCAGAAATAAAAGTTAGACATATTACATCTCTTCAGCTATACCCTGCACTCTCTTTTGCCCACTAGGTAATATAGCTTGATAAAGGCACGTAACAGATAATAATAAACCAAATAGAGCATACAAACTATTTACCATTTGGATTAATACCTGTTGCTGCACCGTATTGATCTAACAAGTAAAACATTAAAGAAATTCCGGCAATCATAGAACCGAGTCGCTCTAAAATATTTGCTAGAAAAAAGCGTGCATACACTTTCTTTCAAAATAACTGTAGCATTTCTTTCATACTCAATATCCTTTCTCTCGACAAAATATTATTATTTCAGTCATTTATCGGAAGTCTTGTTATATTTTTCGACCATTATCCAATCTTTTCCTTCTTTATAAAAAACAAGCTAAAAAAAGACCCTTGTTCATACATACAAGAGTCTTTACATTTTTCTTTGCTTCACGAATTTGTCGTGGATATTTATCTAAAATCTTTAAAATTCTCGCTAATACCTACTTAATCTCTCAATTTTTTTAATTTCCTAAAGTTCGGATACATTTGATTTACTTGACGAATGTTTCGCACATCCATTTATAAAACTTTTCCTTCTCTTCAAATTGCGGATAATGAGCTGATTTCTCAAAAGTAATAAATTCTTTTTTATCCGCTTCAATCATATCAAAATATTTTCTTGCTGCAAGAAATGAAGTATTATAATCGTATTTTCCCATAAGAAAATAAAACGGTAGATTCAGCTTAGTTACTTTAGTAGGTAATGGATTCTTTAAATCTTTTTCTAATAAAACTGTTTGAGAATAGGATAATCCATAGTTATAACGAATTACGTCAAACAAGTTATATTCATTACTGAATAACATCCCTATGTTATCACCATCTGGATTTTCAATAAGTCTTGAAGTTCCACCGTATTTCGCAACATAATTTCGCGGGGTATATGTATCGCCATTTTTAATTTGTTCAGTTAACCCTTTTAAATGTGAAACCTCATCCGCATTCCCAGCATTTTGTGCCTGTTCAATAACATAGTTTAAACTATCCATCTCACTTTCTACTGTATCGCTCATCTGTCCAATGCCAATGTATGCTTCATATTTTTCAGGAGCTTTGTTGGCAGCCTGTATTCCAATATATGTACCATAAGAATGGCCTATTAAAATTACTTTTTCTTTGCCTAGACGTTTTGAAACGTAATCCGTCATAGCTAATAAATCCTCCACGAGTAGATTTGATGAAAGATTTGAATAGTCTTCAAAGAAATGATACGATTTTCCACTTGCTCTTTGATCATAATTAACAATCGTAAATTTATCTTCCAGTAAGTCTTGATATTTTTGAGCATACGGTATTTCTGAAGAACCTGGTCCACCATGAACAAAGATAATAACTGGATTACTCTTATCTTTGCCACGTATCATAATTTCATGATCACTTCCATTTATCTCGACTTGTTCTAATGTACTTATACTGTTATTACCCTTTATTTGCGAAGTCCATGTGGGGAATAATAGAGCTATGATTAGTAATAGTATAGTAATGACTCCAATAATTTTTATTGATTTTTTCATAAGTCAATTCCTTTCTGTTAAATTTATTTACATATCAATTTAATTCTGTAAAACTACATAAAATCACCACTAAAAATAAGCATATAAAACAATTACACTTTTCTATTTCATCCCAATCTTTTTGTGCATTATTAATTTCCCATACACTTCTTAACTTTCTACTACATTAATTCTTAATATTTTCTAAACTTTCAATATCCCCTTACGAATTTAAAGTATTGATTCTTGACAACATCTTGCGTACACGTATCTATGTATAACACACATAGAAAAAAGCCCTTGTTTTCATAACAAGGACTCTTTCGTTAAACTACTTCACCACTTCTTCTTTCGGCATTACCATACCTTTATAAAGTTGGACAGTAATCCAATAATAAATGAAATAAATTACTATGAAGATTCCTATTGGCATCCACACTTTTACAAATGGGTCAACTAATATGAAGCTGAATAAGTTAAGCCCTACTAAAACGTGGGAAATTCCAATAATTGCTGGGAAGATAAATAAATATGAGATTTCTTTATATATACTTTTTGTTAACATACTACGCCTCACACCGATTTTTCGTAGCATTTCATAACGGCGTACATCACGAGAAGCTCCTGTTAATATTTTAAACATAAGAGAACTCGCCATCATCGCTAAAAATGCAATTCCAAGGAAAAATCCCATAAACATTGTTCCGCTCATGAAACTATTCATGAACTGATAAATTGTCATTTTCGTATATAAGTCTACTTTTGTACCTGTTGTTTTTTCAATTACTTCTTCTTGTCTCTTATCTATTTCGATCAACAGTGGTTTATATTTTTTCATATCGTCTACTCTTACTAAAGTTACACTATGTTCCGTTCCTTGAACCGCTTTATAGTTTTCCTCATCAGCAATCCTTACAGGTTTTCCGTTAAATTGATTAAATGTAATTTGCAGTTCGCTTGCAATTGCATCCTCCCAATCTTTCGGCATGTTAGGCAATTTATTCTCATTTTTTTGAGCTTCCATAGATGTATATAAAGGCTCTGCCAAAGGCTCATTTACACGTTTACGAGCAGGTTCTTTTAAAGTTTTTGTATCAAAATGATCTGAAATAAGTGGTGGTTTTTCAGTTAAGTCGTTACGTAAATAATAAACCGCTTCTCCATCTACTTTATACTTATACTTGCTTTCTTCAACAATTTCCATTTCTTTTAATGCTGCTTTATCTTGTTCATTTGGATCATGAATTACGACATCATATACACGTGAGAAGTCTGTCATAATACCTACATTCTTTTGAAACGCCATACCTGCTGTCATGGCACCTGCACCTAATGCAATTAACATCGCTACAGTGCCTAGTACTCTCGATAAACTAGTTACTCGAAAACGTAACTGTGCATAAGTAAAACTATTTAATCCCGTTTCATTTCGTTTTTTATTCCCCTTAATTTTCATTACAAAAAGTGGGAGTAACGAGCTAAAAATGAAATACGTTCCTAATGTCGTAACAATTGTCGCTATTATAAATCCTAGTTCAGCAAACATTTTTATATTTACCATAAAATAGTATCCTGTACTTACTAGCAATACACCTAGTACTGTCATAATAACTGTGCGAGTTTTACTTTTCTTCACTTCATCTTGCGTTTCGTCTTCACGTATTAACTCTAATTCTGTTTTACGTAATAATCGGAAACTATTCATTACACCAGTAATGAAAAATAATATTAAGAAGAAAATAGATGTAACTAATATAGCTGGTGTGTATACAGATGCGTAATTACCTTTTGCTGAAATTTCCATTCCATTCATTAACAAATTTCCTGCTACACTAGCTAGTATGATTCCTACTAAAATACCGATAATAATACTGACAATACCCATACCAAAAGTCTCAATAAATAATAATTGCGCTACTTTTTTCTTTTTCGCTCCAAGCATCATGTACATACCGAGTTCTTTTCTTCTTAATGTAAGTAAAAAAGAATTGGCATAAATGATGTAAAAAACTGTAATGAATGAGAGCAATATTGCACCAACCCAGAAGACGAGCCTAATACTACTAATGAGACTATTATCTTTTGTAAATTCACTATTCATCGCCATCGTTTGGAACATGTAAAAAATACTAATACTAATGACTAGACCAATAAGTAAAACCATATAATCCTTTAACATTTTTTTCATACTATGACGTGATAATTTGAATAACATAGTCTCGCCCCCTTACTTAGGCTCAGCTGCTGAGCCCATTTGGGCAAGCACACCTAAAATGTCTTGATAGAAATTTTCTCGTGTTCCTTGACGATTTAACTCTTTATAAAGTAGACCATCTTGAATAAATAAAATACGCTCACAGTAACTCGCACTAAATGCATCGTGTGTTACCATCAAAATACTGACATTGTGATTTTCATGTAAATCTTGCATCGCTTCTAATAAACTTTTTGCATTTTTACTATCAAGTGCTCCTGTCGGTTCATCTGCTAATACGATTGCCGGATTATGTACTAAAGCTCGTGCTGCCGCTGTTCTTTGTTTTTGTCCACCAGAAACAGCAGTCGGATATTTTGTTAAAATTTCAGTAATCCCTAATTTCTTTGCTACTTCATTTACTTTTCCAGTAATCTCACTTGACGGTATGCCTTGCAGGGAAAGTGGTAAAGCGATATTTTCATAAATTGATAAATTTTCTAGTAGATTAAAGTCTTGAAAAATAAATCCTAATTTTTGAGAACGAAAATCTGATAATGCATTCCCCTTCATAGAAGTAATATTTGTGCCAGCTATTGTTACACTACCACCTGTCGCTTGATCAAGTGTACTAATCACATTTAGTAATGTCGTTTTACCAGATCCAGAAGGACCCATAATCCCTACAAACTCTCCTTCTTTAATACTTAACGAAACACCCCTTAATGCTTTTGACTGATTCTCATTTCTTTTCCCATACGTTTTTTCTACACTTTCTACAGTAACTACATTTGTTGACATCTCTTTCACTCCATCCCTTTTGTATAGTATAAATTCCCCATATATTTCTTATATTTTTCTCATAAAAATTCTTAAGAATTTTTAAATTTTCCAAATGCAGATTGAGATACATAAGAAATACGAACGATTTCTCTGCTTAATATTCTCATTTTTCTAAAATCCTTTCATTCGATTTTCCTTACATTTACCTTACATTTTTGTAAGGTAAAATAAAACATACCACTTCATAAGAGCATTTCTTTGGAATGAGAAATGCTTTTTATTTTCATCAAAATTAAAAAGATATTTCAATAACAATAATAATAAAATAAAAAACAATACAATTTTATTGCAAAACGATAAATTTCATAGTAAAATCATGTTGTTATTGCATAAGCGAGGTGCTTTTTATGAAACAAGTTACGACACTCTTTTTAAAGCTAGCTATTATTTTTATAGGAATCCCAGTTCTTGCATTGTGCATATTTTTGGTGCCTAAGATCGGGAATTTTGCTGGAGAATTGTATCCGGATATTGCTTATATGAAATCTCTCATTTTAATCGATATGTACGCGGCAGCGATACCTTTTTACTTTGCTCTGTATCAAGCTTTTAAACTTTTAAGCTATATTGATAAGAACCAAGCGTTCTCGGAATTATCAGTAAAGGCTTTAAAGAATATAAAATACTGTGCCATCACGATCAGTACCTTGTACTTGCTAGGTATGCCACTCTACTATCTCATGGCGAAAAAAATTGATCCTCCAAGTTTCATACCAATCGGATTGACCATCATTTTCGCCTCTATGGTGATCGCCGTTTTTGCTGCTGTTCTCCAAAGGCTTTTACAAGAAGCTATTAATATAAAATCAGAAAATGATTTAACGGTCTGAGGTGGAGGATATGGCAATTATTATTAATATTGATGTGATTTTAGCAAAACGAAAAATGAGCGTAACGGAGCTTTCGGAGAGGGTTGGGATTACGATGGCGAATCTTTCCATTCTGAAAAATGGGAAAGCAAAAGCGGTTCGTTTTTCAACATTAGAAGCGATATGTAAGACTTTAGATTGTCAACCAGGTGATATTTTGGAGTACAAAAGCGACGAATACACTCAATAAATACAGACAACAACTTTCTTCAACCAATGGGATTAAATAGTGAAATTAAAATGAAGGGATAGCAATTAAGCTATCCCTTCTCTGCGTTTATTATTGTTATTTAATATATCTTTAATTACTTTAACTTCAGTATTACATAATTAATGGTGTGTTTTATTATCAATCTCTATTTCCTATTTTTTATTTCCTCTTTCATACTTTCCACAAACGCATCTAGTTCAACAACTTCTGACTTCTCTTCACCATATTTCCGTACATTTACAGCTTCGCTTTCCATTTCCTTATCCCCAATAACAAGGACATATGGAACTTTCTGCATTTGCGCTTCTCTTATTTTATATCCTAATTTTTCACTTCGAATATCCCGTTCAACACGAATACCCGCTTGTTTTAGTTTATCTTCAATTTCTTTTGCATACTGTTCATGCACTGCATTTGAAACTGGAATTACTTTCACTTGAACCGGTGCCACCCACGCTGGGAACGCGCCTCCAAAGTGCTCAATTAATATTGCTAAGAACCGATCTAAAGATCCTAAAACTGCTCGGTGAATGACAACTGGTCTTCTCTTTTCATTATTCTCATCTATATAATTTAAATCAAATTTCTCTGGCATTTGGAAATCAAGCTGGATTGTTCCGCACTGATGACTTCTATTTAAAGCATCTTTAATATGGAAATCAATTTTCGGTCCGTAAAATGCACCATCACCTTCATTTAATCTATATTTATAATTTAATGATTGTAATACATTTGCTAATGCTGCTTCTGCTTGCTCCCATAATTTATCATCACCCATTGAATCTTCTGGACGAGTAGAAAGCTCTACTTCATACTCAAATCCAAAAGTTTTATATACGTAATCAATTTGCGCCATTACTGATTTGATTTCATCTTCAATTTGTTCTGGTGTTACAAATAAATGAGCATCATCTTGGCAGAAAGTACGAACTCTTAATAATCCGTTTAAAGCGCCACTAAATTCATGTCGATGCACTTGACCGAACTCACACATACGAATCGGTAATTCACGATAAGAATGTAATTTATTTTTAAACATAAGCATATGGCCTGGGCAGTTCATCGGTTTTAATGCAAAACTTTTATGATCCACTTCTGAGAAATACATATTGTCTTTGTAATGTCCCCAGTGTCCTGACTTCTCCCATAATTCTTGATTCATCATAAATGGAGTACGCACTTCTTGATAATTGTACTCATTTTGAATTTTTCTTAAAAATGCTTCTAATTCATTGCGAATAATCTGTCCTTTTGGCAAGTAAAACGGCATTCCCGGAGCCTCTTCCGAAAACATAAACAATTCAAGTTCACTACCTAATTTCCGATGATTTCTCTTCGCAGCCTCTTCAACAAAATGCAAATAATTTTCTAATTCTTTTTGTGAAGCAAATGCCACACCGTATATACGCTGAAGCACTTGATTGTTACTATCACCTCGCCAATATGCACCAGAAACATGAGTTAATTGAAATGCTTTCAGATAACCAGTAGATGGCAAATGTGGTCCTCTACATAAATCTACAAATTCACCTTGTTTATAAAGTGTTACACTTTCCTCATTAGGAATTGCTTCTAAAAGCTCTAATTTCAAACTATCATTCATTTCTTGAAACAGTTTTTTTGCTTCTTCTCGAGAGATTTCAACTCGTTCTATCTTTACATTTTCATTTATAATATTTTTCATTTCTTTTTCTATTTTCGGTAAATCTTCTACGTTTACACTACTTTGAAGATCCATATCATAATAAAATCCATTCTCAATAACTGGCCCTACTCCAAGCTTCACATCACCATAAATTCTTTTCACAGCTTGCGCTAATATATGTGCCGCAGAGTGTCTTGCAATTTCTACACCTTCATTTGAGTCAATAGTAATAATTTCTACTTCTGCATTCTCTTCAATGTTTCGTCGTAAATCAAAAGACTGCTCATTAACTTTTCCTGCGACTGCTTTCTTTTTCAAGCTGCTACTAATCGAACCAGCAATTTCTTCTAAAGTAATACCTTTCACAAATTCTTTAACGCTACCATCTGGAAATTTAATTTCAATCATCTGTTCTTTCATTTTTCATCTCTCCATTTCATAATAAAAAGCACACTCATCCCTAAAATAGGGACGAGTGTGCTTTTACCCGTGGTTCCACCCAGATTCCCATCACAAAAATGTAATGGCTTCTTTTACGGTAACGTCGTTTACACGGCACTAGATACTTGATTTCCCCAGTGCAGCTCTAAGGTGGTAAGTTATTTTTCTGCGTTAGGAAGTTCTCAGCTTTCCTTCCTTCTCTGTATAACCGGTTAAAATAACTCATGTCCTTTTCTTCGCTTATTATGAAATAAAATATAAAAAAGCATATTCATCCCTAGTAAATAGGGACGAATATGCTTATATTCGTGGTTCCACCCAGATTCCCATCACAAAAAACATAATGGCTTCTTTTGCGATAACGTCGCTTACACGGCACTAGATACTTGATTTCCCCAGTGCAGCTCTAAGGTGGTAAGTTATTTTTCTGCGTTAGGAAGTTCTCAGCTTTTCTTCCCTCTCTGTATAACCGTTTAAAATAACTCGTGTCCTTTTCTTTGCTTTTGTAACAAATCCATTTATTGTTATTTAATATATCCTATTCAATCCATTTTTACAAGTGTTAAAAATACATTTTTTATTCAATAAAAAAAGAAACCAAAAACATTTTTTGATTTCCCCTTCTCTTTTTTACCAATCTTGTGGTTCGTAATTCAAATCTGAAAATAGTCGTTTTTTCTCTTTTTTCGATAAATCTCTCCACTGTCCAACTGGTAAATTATTCAACTCAATATTCATAATTCTCGTACGTTTTAACGTGTATACTTGATAACCTAAAGCTTCACACATACGGCGAATTTGACGATTCAATCCTTGTGTTAAAATAATTTGGAACTCATATTTTGATAACTGTGTTACTTCACATGGAAGAGTTTTTGTATCTAAAATTTTAACCCCTGCTGCCATTTTCTCTAAAAACTCCGGTGTAATCGGCTTATCTACTGAAACGATATATTCTTTCTCATGTTTATTTTCAGCACGTAAAATCTCATTAACGATATCGCCATCATTCGTTAACAAAATTAAACCGTCTGAGTCTTTATCGAGACGTCCGATGTGATTAATTCGTAAAGGATGATTCACTAAATCGATAATATTACCTTTTACTGCTTTTTCACTTGTGCATGTAATACCTACTGGTTTATTTAAAGCTATATACACATGGTCTCGAGCAATACGAAGTTGCTCTCCATTTACTCGTACGTCATCACCTGGATTTACTTGGTCACCAATTTTTGCAACCTTACCGTTAATAATTACTCTTCTCTCATTAATTAACTTATCTGCTCCACGTCGAGACGCTTTTCCAGCTTCACTAATAAATTTATTTATACGCAAATTAGGCACATCCTTTTCATAAAAAATTTCAAGCTCACACTGCTTCTACCGTACAATACAAAAGGGTAAGCCTCCTATTATAACTTAAATATATTAACATGAAAGGGTATATGACGTCTTCACTTAATTACATGTTTACACGAAAATAATTGGTCCTCTTTTCCTTTTCACCTCAAACTGTTTAGCAGTCAATAGATTAACCCTTGAATATAACATCATTTATTTACTTTTTTCATAGATAATATACCGATATAAGTTTGATTAATAATGCCTAAATAACTCAAAATATGTGAAAAACAAAAAAGAATCCTTTTGAAAATAATCAAAATGGATCCTTCTTCAGCTAAAATAATACTAGTTTTTATACAAAAGGGTTTTTAATAATTATAACCTTTAATTGAAAACATCATTCAATATCATTCAACAAACAAAGTAATCTCAAAAGCCCCTAATTTTTTATGCTTCAATATTTTCTTCACACACTCCAAAAAGAAGCCCTTGATTATCTATACAATAAGCAAAGTAACCCATATTAGGAATAGCAGTTTTAGGTACAACTACTTGCCCACCATTTTCAGTAACTTTATTTATGTACTCATCAACTGAAGGTACTTCAATCGAATTAGTCGTCCTAGTAGCACCATCAGGTGATTTCATTAATCCACCATCGATACCAGGTCTATCACTCTCACCTGTAATTATGAACCAATAGTCATGTGGCCCAAGCATTTTTTCAAACTTCCATCCAAAACTATTTGTATAAAATTGAATAGCTTCTTCAGGGTTTGGGACTTGCAATTCAAATCTTAAAACTTTACTCATTTAAATACCCCCTCTTGTTCTTGTACAAAACAATTATACAAGAACAAACGTTCCATTTCAACTTTATCTAAACCAGCTACTTTAACAAGTTCTAACTTTATTTCGAAGCGGCAACAGACCATTCTTCCTTCCTAATAACTTTCTTTCCATTTATATTTTCAACATACTCATTTACATTTGCTAACTGATATAACTCAGGAAAAATTTCTTTCATATAACGTTCATGTACTATTTCATCTTGCCAATAAGTTAATACTATGTAACGATTTTCATTCTTTAAAGACTTCCCTACAACTCCACCTAATATCCCTTTTGCATTTTCCATTCCTTTATTCCAAATTGTTTCTTGCGTATGTAAAAAATTCTTTTCTTTTCCTTCTTTCACATCGCAAATTGCAACTCTTACAAATGACCCTTGTGCAATTACGTCTTTCAAAGGAGTTTCTGTTATATCATACAACGTTTGAAACATTTCAATATTACAGGAAATATATGTGCCTTCTTGATTACTATTTAAAAAAATTGTATCATGAGCATCATTCATGAATGATTGATATGCATTTCTATCTTCCCATAAAGTATATACACACGCTTCTTCTTCATTCCACCCACCAAATTGTCCATGGAATCCGTCTAAATACTGTAAATCACGCCATTTTTCTTGTGCATCAGAAAACAATTCTCTTTTCTCTTCTTCCACCTTGCAAAATATTGTTTTTAATAGCATTTCTAATCCCCCTTATGATACGGTTCATTTCCTTCTTGCAACAATTTGTTTACATAATAAAATTATGTAAACAAATTGTATCTGCTGTTATACTCAATACACAAATAACCATTTTTAGTCACTCTAAATCTATCAAACCACTAAATTGATTTTATTTCAAATAATTCGGAATTTAAAGGGGGTGTAATCCTATACGGATTACATCTCACTCTTAACTCACTTACATATTTACTATTTCAAAATAAAAAATGATTGCATTTCGCTAATTGTATATCTATAATATTTTTATTGATTCTATACACAATCAATACGTTTAAGTTTTTAATTTTATAATTCGGATGAACCATTCAGGAGAAGGTCTATTGATCTACCGACGGGGCAAGAAGTTGTTAAACGAACTTTGAAACTCTCAGGTCTTGGTTACAAGTAGAACTGCATGGGGACGAATCTCTGGAGAGACTCCCTCTCGCTTTTGTATAGCGCGGAGGAAAACGAGCACCGAAGGAGCAAATCCGCTACTTTAGCGGATAATCTCTCAGGTAAAAGGACAGAGACAAGCGAAAGAAAATGCCGATTTGTATCGGTTTATTTTTCTATCCCTTGTTTCTCCAGAGACCATTTCATTTCCTTGAAGTGGTTTTTATTTTTTCTAAAAAAGGAGAATACAGATGGAAACAGTAAGTAAAGTATTAGAACAAATTAATCAGTATGTGTGGGGGTTACCAACTTTGTTGCTACTCGTTGGAACTGGTATCATTCTCACAGTGCGCTTAAAAGGTTTACAGTTTAGTAAACTAATATACGCTCACAAACTAGCTTTTAAAAAATCAGAGGATACATCATCTTCTGGAGATATTAGTCACTTCCAAGCACTGATGACAGCTATGGCTGCAACGATTGGTATGGGAAATATAGCAGGTGTTGCAACAGCTGTTACTATTGGTGGTCCTGGTGCAATCTTTTGGATGTGGATTACTGCTTTGTTCGGTATGGCAACAAAGTATGCCGAGGCAATTCTTGCGGTGAAATACCGTGTTAGTAATGAAAATGGTGAATACTCAGGTGGACCAATGTATTATTTAGAGCGTGGCTTAGGTAAGAAATGGCTTGCTGTTTTATTCGCTATATTCGGTACAACTGCTTCTTTCGGTATCGGTAATATGGTGCAATCTAACTCAGTTGCAGAGGCAATGCGAATTAATTTCTCTTTCCCCCCTGCTTTAACTGGTATATTAATGTCCTTTTTAATCGCTATTGTCATTTTAGGCGGTGTAAAAAAAATCGGGAAAGTGACGGGATTTATCGTTCCTATTAAAGCTTTCTTTTATATAATTGCTGGTCTTATTATTATTTTCTATCACTTTGATCAAATTCCAGAAGCATTTTCACTTATTTTTTCTGGTGCATTTCAAGGTACAGCTGCTGCTGGTGGTTTTATCGGAGCAACAGTTGCATCTGCAATTCAAATCGGAATGGCACGTGGTGTATTTGCTAACGAGGCTGGTTTAGGAAGTGCTCCTATTGCTGCGGCTGCTGCCAAAACAGATTCACCTGCAAAACAAGCTTTAGTTTCTATGACTGGTACTTTTCTAGATACATTTATTGTATGTACAATTACGGGGCTAGTATTAATTACTACAGGCGCATGGAAATCAGGTAAAACTGGTGTTGAAGCTACAACATTAGCATTCCAATCCGTATTCGGTACTGCTGGTAGTATGATTCTCGGTATCGCCATTATATTATTCGCCTACTCTACTATTTTAGGTTGGTCGTATTACGGAGAGAAGTGTGTTGCTTATTTATTCGGACAAGGTGCTGTACGATATTATAAAGCAATCTTTATCGTTATGATTGCTATTGGCGCTAATTTAAAATTAGGTGTTGTATGGACATTTGCCGATATTGCGAATGGACTTATGGCGATACCAAACTTAATTGGTCTAATTGGATTAAGTGGTGTAGTTGTCGCTGAAACAAATCGGTTTCTACAAGCAGAAAAATTAAAAGAATTAAATAAAAAACGTGTAAGTTAATTTATTTCTAAAAGGAATGATTCATAAAGTGAGATCATTCCTTTTTCTTGTTATGCCCTCTCTATTGTAGAAAATATATCAGTTGCTTCTGAACTTCCGATTCTCTATCAGCCTTTGCAATTCCTTTTTCTTCAATAACATGTTTATTTATAGTTTTATATTTTACGTACGTATGAAATTCCGTTTTAAATGGAAACGGTGTAATTCGAATTATTTCTTCATCCACCCAATCAGCTCGAATAGGTTTCCCATCCTTACTATTAAAGATTTCTGTTCCTTCAAAACCATCTTTAAACAAATCAATTTCATTTTTCTTTTTTACACCAGGCTTATTCATGCATACATATAAAGAAAGTTCATCACAAAACTTTAATAATCTATAATGTTTATCGAACATCGCAAATTGTTCTTTTGTTAACGTTTTCAATATTCTTTTTTGTCGTTCCAATTCCCCTGTATAAAATGACATCATCTCTTCGTCTTCCTCATTTAATGGAAACGATAAAAAATGTTTACTACAAAGTAACGCCCCGTATGGATTTGACTCTTCAATTGCATTCAAACCAATCGTATAAAAAACAAAGCGTAATGAACTTGGACAATCCATAAATGTATATGGAATATTTTTAGAATCATTCAAAATTGGTACTTTATCAAGCTCTATCCATCCTCTATCATGTTCGTATATTGCATCAATTGTCTCTTTTAAGTATGTTTTATCTTCAAAAATATCTTCTTTTATATGGCTTGCAATCTCACCAGCTAAAAAACCATGATCATGTTGACGAATTAATATACTTTCTTTCTCATTCTTTTCACGAAAAATCATCCGTATACTCCCCCCTCATCTTCATATTATAGCTTGTCGTATGCATCAATTCTTAATAAATCCCTTTAATTTGCAGGGATTCAGTTTCTTTCAACGAAATTAACATAACTATACAGCATTCTTCCTAATTACGAAGATAGCTTTATCTTTACTAACCATTATACTAAAACATTCATTCTAAAAAATTTTTTATGAGGTGAAAACATGAACAAAACAGAATTAGTTAAAAATGTGGCACAATCAGCTGATATTTCTCAAAAGGAAGCTTCTGCAGCTGTACAATCCGTATTTGACACAATTGCTACTGCATTACAATCTGGCGATAAAGTTCAACTAATCGGCTTTGGAACTTTTGAAGTGCGTGAAAGATCTGCTCGTACAGGGCGTAATCCGCAAACTGGAGAAGAAATTCAGATTGCTGCTGGTAAAGTTCCAGCATTTAAAGCAGGTAAAGAATTAAAAGAAGCTGTAAAATAAACAAGAAACCAGCCATTTTATAGGCTGGTTTCTTGTTTATTTCTTATTTAAGCAGTTCCTGTATATTCTCTGCATGATACACTTCACAAATATAAAATATACATTTGCAGTTCCTTACAATTTGATATTTTCTAGTTGGATAAACATTCGCTGAAACAGAACATCCATCAAACAATTCAATAATATTTCCAGATGGCTGATATCCTTCATATAATACGTTTCTTCTTACTTCCATCTTTTCTATAAGTTTTTCAACTGGAATATTTCCATCCTCTAATTCTTGCTTTATAGTATGTGGTAAAAACGAAGTGTCTGCAAAAATTAGATTTTCAGATAACACCTTACCTTTATAACTAACATTAGATACGCGGTAAAGAAATGTTCCGTTTTTATCAAAGAAATTTTTTGCTTCTTTCGGAATGTACTGTCTATCAATTACCTCTTGTTCTAGAACATCAAATTGAACTGTATCATTCAAAAGCTTTTCTAAAGCAAGAATAGATGATGTATCTCCAGAAAATAAAATATTTTTAATTGCTTGTACATTATAAGTTAATTCGCTTTTTCTATTTTCCGCCACTAACATGAGGAACACCTCTTCTATAAATTTTTTTATTAAATTGATTTATAATTTAATAGCGATACCGCGTCTAACTGCGTAATTTCAGTTACTTCTTTACTAAATATTGCAATGGAAGCCATATAATCTAAACTAGGTCTTACATCTTCCATCACTGTATTTTCTGCTAACTCTTGTCTATCCTTAAAAATTAACAATTCGGGAGGGTCATTTGGAGCTGATACTGTAATTTCTACTGGTGGAATCAATAGTCCTTCACCTGTCGCTTTCAGCACTGCTTCTTTTCGAGTCCAATATGTTAAAAATCCTTCTAGTCGCTGCTCATCAGGTAATTTCATAACTTGTGCTATTTCAATGTCTGTTAATACGCCCTCTGCCATTTTCATAACATCTATATTTGGATTCATTTGTTCAACATCAACACCAACAGGTGCAGATTCTGTAAATGCCACGACAACCCACTCACCCGAATGGGAAACGGATATTTGCGGCATACCTTCTGGTAATTGAGGTCTACCGTGTTGTAAATTACATACCGGGCACATTCGATCAATCGGTACTTGAACTGGCGACATAGAAAGTATCTTTCCAAGAACTAACCTACTAATTACACAACCTATTATAAAACGTGCACGATCTGCCGAATGATGATATGAATTTGCTTTCTCTCGCTCTACATCATTTAGTAAATTGTAATGCCATGATTGTAAATCTGAAATTCTCGCCCACCATATTTGACAACTATTCTCATTAAGAGTTGGTACAGAATCTACAACTTTACTCTCTATCATGTAAACTCTCTCCTTTTAAATACCAATATCACTTTATTTCAAAAGAGTATTAGCATGCTGCAACTCATTCATTTACGACTTCTTTCTTTTTTTGTAATACAGATACCGGCTTTTTATTCTTCTTTGACATTACCTCTTTATCGGAAATACGTAAAGAAAATAGTAATGCTACCAGTAAAAACATTGCTGATCCAATTAATGCAGCTTGATATGGTAAGAAATCTGATTGTACATTATTCTGTACGTTATTACTTCCAAAACCAGATAGTATACTAGCTAAAACAGCAACTCCTATGGCAGATCCTAATCGATTTTGCACATTGAATATAGTAGTTGCTCTACCCATAGAAGGTGGTGCAATATTGTTAAAAGCAGAAAATTGAACTGCACCGACAGATTGACCTAAGAAAATACCTATGCCAAACAATAGTGCCCGTATTTGCCATGGATTCGTATCATGATTTACAAAACTTAATAAAATAAATATAACCGCTGTACTTATTAATCCAATAGAGATTACCTTTCGAGCTCCTAATTTCTTATACGACCATGGTACAAACTGTGAAGAAATCATTAATCCAATCGCCTCTGGGAATGTCGTAAGACCTGATTCCAGCGCGGAAACTCCTATTACATTTTGATACATAAGCGGAAAAATAAATAACATTCCTAGTAAACCAGCTGATGAAAACAACGAAATAAGACTCATTTTTCTAAAGACCGGTTCTTTTAATAAGCGTAAATCTAACATCGGTTGCTTTACTTTCAGTTCTACAATTATAAACAATGTAATGAATACAATCCCAGCTATTCCAGTACTTATTATTTCTGGAGAAATCCAACCTTTTGACGGGCCTTGACTGAGTGCATAGATGAGCATCGCAAAACCTGGTGCTGAAAGAACAAAACCGATAGAATCAAAACGACCAGCCGATTTTTCAATATGCTCTGCTAAAAATAGAAGTCCAAATAGCAACGCAATGATACCAAACGGCAGATTAATATAAAATGCCCAGCGCCAAGACATTTGATCTACAAAGAAACCACCAATAATTGGTCCGATCGCTGGTGCTACAGCAATTGGAAGTACAATAAATCGAGAAATTTTTGGTCTTTCCTCTGGTGAAAATGTTCGGAATAACATCGCCATCCCGACTGGTGTTAAAAGTCCGCCACCAGCACCTTGAATGATACGAAAAATGTTTAATGAAGTAATATCATTAGCAATTCCACATAATGCAGATGCAATTGTAAAAACGAAAAGAGCAGTTAAAAATACTTTTTTCGTACCAAAGCGATCTCCTAACCAACCAGAAATCGGAAGAAAAACAGCTAAGCTAACTAAATACCCAATATTTACTGTCCCCATTGCAGAAGGAGGTACTTGTAGTTCTTTACTTATCGTTTGCAGTGCTACATTCACAATCGTTGCATCCATCGCAGCCATAAACATCGCTGTTATATAAACGATGCTTACAACTACTTTTGGATTTATGTTTGCTTTCATTATTGTTTTCCTACTAATATTTTTTCGCTAATTTGATTTTTTTTCGGATCTAAATCGTTCCAGTTAACTTCAACGTATTCTAAGCAAACTTGTCTGCTAGCTTCTTCATGTACAACATTCCATCCAATAGGTACATCGAGAAAGGCAGGCCAGAGAGAATACTGGCCCTCCTCATTCATTAATACTTTATATGTGTAATTATCATTTTCAAATGGATTCGTCATACTTTACTTACCCCTTTCTTATTCTGCAAATATTCCGCTAATACTTGTCCAATTTCTGTAAGTGGACCTGGTTGACATAAATCTTTATGTCTACAATCAATATCATGCTGCACGATTTCCCCGTCTAAATAATTTAGCCACGTATTTGGAGAAATAGGATCAAACCAGTCTGGTATAACAGTAGATCTAAAGAATAAAATATCTCCGTTATAAACTTTCGGTACGTATTTCCCTAACAACCCTACCGAATTTACATAAGTTTCTTTCAAGTTCAAAATAGTCTCTTCTTCAAGACTTGCTAATGCACTTCCATCTTTGCGAAGTATTGCAACCGCACTTTCCATAGTAAGTGGTTTACCATCCATGTTATCTGGATCATATCCACCTAAAGCAAGTAATGCGATTAACGCTTCTTCTTCAGTAGGTGCTTCCGTATTTGGTAAGAAATGACCAGGATAAGAATCAAGCATAACGAGTAATTCTACTTCTTCCCCTTCATTTTGTAGTTGCGCCGCCATTGCATGAACAACATTTCCTCCAAGCGACCAACCGAGTAAACGATACGGTCCGTGAGGCTGTACTTCATGAACGTGTTTTAAATAATCCGCCGCCATCTCCTCTAAGCTTTTTGGAAGTTCTTCATTTTTAGCGATACCACGTGCTTGTACACCATAGATTGGATAATCTGTTCCTAAAGATTTCATAAGTCCTGCATAGCACCAACTTAATCCACCTGCTGGATGTACACAAAATAGTGGTAATTGATCTCCGCTTGCTCGTAATGGAAGCAACACATCAAGTGCACTTTGACCATTCCCCATTTCAAGTCTTTCAGCAAGCCCTGCAACAGTAGGTGCTGCAAATAAAGTTCCGATATTTAGTTCAACTCCAAGTGCCTCTTTAATGCGACTCATCAGCTGCACTGCAAGAAGTGAATGACCACCAAGATCAAAGAATCCATCATCAATTCCAATTTGAGACACACTTAAAACTTCTGTAAACAAGTCACATAATATTTCTTCTTGCGGTATTCTTGGTCCGCGGCTAGAAGATGATGCAATAAATTCTGGAGCTGGCAATGCCTTTCTATCTAATTTACCGTTTGGCGTTAAAGGTAACTCATTTACTACTACAAAAGCGTATGGAACCATGTAATCTGGTAAACTACCTCCCGCATGCTGACGCATTTCATTCGTATCAATCGTTTCATTATTTGATGCGACGATATAAGAAACTAATCGTTTATCCCCTGGTTGATCTTCTCGTACAATAACAGCTACTTGTTCAACTTTAGGATGTTTCATTATTACCGCTTCTATTTCCCCTAATTCAATTCGGAATCCACGAATTTTAATTTGATGATCTGCACGTCCTATATAATCTAACGTCCCATCTTGACGCCAACGTGCTAAGTCTCCTGTACGATACATTCTTGTACCTGGCTTACCAAATGGGTCTGCAATAAAACGTTCAGCAGTTAATCCTGCTCTTCCTAAATATCCACGAGCGAGCCCTGCACCTGCAACATACATTTCTCCAACTACTCCAGGTGGCATCGGTTGTAAATAGTTATCTAATACGTATACTTTAAGATCCGGTATACTGCACCCGATTAAACTATTTGCCCGTAAAGATACGATACTTTCATCTAATTCAATATAACTAACATGTACCGTCGTCTCCGTAATACCGTACATATTAATCAGCTTCGGTGAGTTATGAGGATGACGACTATACCAATCTTCTAATCGACTTAGTTCAAGTGCTTCTCCACCAAAAACAACATATCGTAAAGATAATTTTTGGCCAATCTCTTCATTTTCACGATCTGCTTGCATCAGTTGATAGAACGCTGATGGAGTTTGGTTTAAAACAGTCACCTTTTCCTGAACAAGCAGTTGTAAAAATTCTTTCGGTGAGCGACTTACAGTATGTGGTACTACGACTAGACGCCCTCCATATAATAAAGGTCCCCAAATTTCCCAAACTGAGAAATCAAAAGCGTATGAATGGAACATCGTCCACACATCGTCTGCGTCAAATTGGAACCAATGATCAGTTGCTCCTAAAAGTCTTACTACATTTTGATGAGGTATCATAACGCCTTTCGGTCTACCTGTTGAGCCTGACGTATAAATAACGTAAGCAATATGTGAAGGAGATAACGGCTTAATGCGCTCCATTTCATCAATATTGTCTTCACTATATTTCTCAATTTCTTCTATTATGTTCACATCATCAACTAAAATCTTTAGTGCCTCATCACATTCAATTTCCACATCTGAATTTGTTAAAACACACGATGGTTTCGCATCGTGTAGCATAAATGAGATACGATCTGACGGATAATCCGGATCTAACGGAAGGTATCCCGCACCAGCTTTAAGAACAGCAAGTAAGCTTACAACCATATTTAAAGATCTCGGCATCGCTAAAGCAACGAGTTGATCAGGACCGATTCCTTTCGCTATTAACAAACGAGCTATTCTATTCGCTTTTCTATTTAGCTCTTCATAAGTTAGCTTTTCATCTTCAAAGACGACAGCAATAGAATTTGGACTTACATAAGCCTGCTTTTCAAATAATTGTGGCAATGTCATTTCAGGTACAATTTGAAAACCACCATTCCACTTTTGTAAAACTGTATTTCGCTCTGCTAAAGTTAATATTTCTAATCTACCAATTGATTGATCCGGATGTCTTGCCGCATCATCTAATAACAGAATGAATCTTTCTATTAGTTTTTGAACCGTTTCACGTTTATATAAATCGGTACTAAACTCTAACAATCCGTGTAAGCCGTTTGGAGTACCATCAACTCCGTTACTCTCGCTAATTTCAAATGTTAAATCAAATTTTGCAGAGCCAACACTTTGAATTTCAAGGCTCGCTTCTAAATCTGGAACATCAAACGTTGCTTCTGGTGTATTTTGAAAAGCTAACATAACTTGAAACAGCGGGTGACTATTTCGAGTACGTACTGGGTTTAACACTTCAACGAGTCGTTCAAATGGAACATCTTGATTTTCATAAGCTGCTAGATTTGCCTGCTTCACTCTATTCAATAACTCTTTAAAGATTGGATCTCCCGATGTATCCGTACGTAACACTAATGTATTTACAAATAAACCGACTATACCCGAGAGTGCATCGTCGTTTCTTCCAGCAATCGGACTACCAATTGGTATATCAGTACCAGCACCTAATCTTGTAAATAGCGCACTTAGTCCTGCTTGCAACACCATAAACAAACTAACTCCATTTTTACGAGCGAGCTCTACTAACCTACTATGCATACCTTCATCTATATGAAAATAAATTGTTTCCCCGCGATAACTAGTTTCAATTGGGCGCTGGTAATCTGTAGGTAACTCCATTTGATCTGGTAAACCTTTTAGTTCCTCTTTCCAAAAATCTAATTGTGTTGAAATAAGACTATCTGGTGTCGTTTCATCACCTAGTAGCTGTTGTTGCCATAGTGAATAATCTGCATATTGGACTGGAAGTATTTCTAATTTAACACTATCCCCTTGATGTCGTGCTTTATAGGCCGCTGTAAAATCTCTCGTTAATGGTTGTAATGACCAACCATCTCCTATAATATGGTGCAAGAGAATTAGTAATACATGTTCGTTTTCACTTACTTTAAAAAGTTGCAAACGAATTGCTGGTTCGATATCAAGATTAAAACTATATCTTACAGCTTCAGACAGTGTACTTTCTAATTCATCCTTACATGTATTTGTTATAATCATTTTTAAATTCAATTTATCCATTTCTAGAATTCTTTGATATGAACTGCCAAGTGAATTCGGGAAAATTGTTCTAAGTGTTTCATGTTTCTCAACTACATCATAAAAGGCACCTTGTAATGCTTCCTCATTCAATTTTCCAGACATACGAATAACTAACGGAATATTATAAGTAGGACTTGGACCTTCTAAACAATTTAAGAACCATAACCTGCGCTGTGCAAATGAAAGTGGAATTTCATTTGGTCTACTTACTTTCTTAATAGCTGGTCTCGCGCTTTTTGCACGATCCAATTGTTTCGCTAATTCAGCAACATTTGGTGATTCAAATAGTTTCCCGATTCCTAATTCGACATTTAACGTTTCACGAATTCTTGCCATTAAACGAGATGCAAGAAGCGAATGGCCACCCATTTCAAAGAAATTATCATCAATGCTAATTCGCGAAATACCAAGTACTTCTGCAAATAAATCACATAGTATTTCTTCTTTCGGATTTCTAGCAACTCTCTCATTATTCATTCCATTAAAATCAGGAGCAGGTAATTTCTTTCTATCAACCTTACCATTTGGTGTTAATGGTAATTCTTCTAGCACAACAAATGCCGATGGTACCATATAATTCGCTAAACTTTCTGAAACATAAGCACGAATTTCTGAAAGATTAATTGGTTCCTTCTCTTCTGCAACGAGATACGCAATGATTCGTTTATCATTTGGATGATCTTCTCGTACTATTACTACCGCTTGTCGAATACTTTGATGCCCTTGTAACACCGTTTCAATTTCAGCTAATTCAATTCGGAAACCACGAATTTTAATTTGATGATCTGTGCGACTAATGTACTCTAACACACCATCGGTACGCCATTTCATAAGATCACCTGTGCGGTACATACGTGCTCCAGCTTTTCCATAAGGGTTTGCAACAAACCGTTCAGCTGTTAACTCAGGTTTTCCTAAGTATCCGTTCGCAAGTCCTTCACCTGCAATATATAATTCACCAATAACTTCAGGTGGAACTGGTTGTAACCCTGCATCTAACACATACACTTCAGTATTCCAAATTGGCTTTCCAATAGGAGGTATACCACTTTCACTTTCATCAATGTTCATGAAGGTAGACCAAATTGTCGTTTCAGTTGGTCCATATAAATTTGTTATAGAGCAACCTAATTCTTTTAATTTATTTGCTAAATGTGCCGGAAGAGCTTCACCACCAACGAGCACGTTTAGCCCTTGTAGCCTCTCTGGATATTCAGTTACTAACGCCTGCCAGAGCGTCGGTGTAGCTTGCATAATTGTCGCTCTTTCTTCTTGTAAAAGTGTCGTTAACGCAGAAGGCTCTTGGATTACCTCTTTCTGAGCAATTGTTATACTTGCACCACTAATAAGAGGTAAATAAATTTCTAAAGCAGAAATATCAAACGCAAACGTTGTAACTGCTAATAAATGATCGTTTTCATTTAATGAAAACGTATGTTTCATAGATAATAAGAAGTTACTTAAACCTTTCATAGGAACAATTACACCTTTTGGCTTCCCTGTTGATCCTGAAGTGTAAATTGTATAAGCTGGGTTTAAAAGTGATTCATCATTTCTGAATGGTATATTCATATGAGAATATGTTTTTAACGCTATTTTCGTTTCTTCGCTATTTAATACGATTTTTTTAATATCATTTTCTATCACTAAAGAGGATGAAACAGCTGAATGTGTTATGATACAAACTGGATTTGCATCATTTACTATATAAGTAATTCGCTCGGCTGGGTATTCTGGATCTATTGGTAAATATGCTGCACCTGCCTTTAGAACTGCTAACATACTAACTACCATTTCTATTGATCTTGGAAATGCTAAGGCTACAAACTGATTTGATTGTATTCCTTCTTCTAATAAATAGTTTGCAAGTTCATTCGCTCGTTCATTCAGCTCTTTATACGTAAGTTTTATCCCGTTACAAATAACCGCTATTTTATTTGGATTTTTTTGTACTTGTTTTTCAAATAATATAGGTAGATTAATTAGCTCTTCAGCTTTCTTAGTTTCATTCCATTCCAATAAAACTTTATGATTTTCTTCAGGAAGAGTAATGTTTATTTTTCCAATCGGCTCGTCTTTGTGATAATTATTTATCACTAATTCTAATAGATTCATAAATCTTTCTTTATGCAATGCTAGTTCCGTATCGCTATATACTTCCGGATTCGCATCAAAATGAATCATTAACTCATTTTCATCGAAACGTTTATATACATTTATCGATAAATCATCGACGGGTCCTGCTGATAAATTATGTGTAATACCACGATTTCCAGCAAAGTTAAGCCCGTAATCAAAAGGCATAACATTCACTAACGGCCCAAACAACCTTTGATTTTCACCTAATAATTTTAAGTCTCTTCTTAATTCCTCATGACGGTATTTATGATGACGACGTACGTCTCGAATTTCTTTAGAAACTTGCTGTATTAATTCCGCAAGAGTTATATTTGGAGTTACAGTGAGACGCAGTGGAACTAAATTCATTACCATGCTTGGTGTATAAATAGATACAGAACCAAGACGCCCCATCATCGGTAAACCTAAAACAATATCATTTGCACCTGTTAATTTATGCATATAAATACTTGTTACGGCTACAACAAATTCGGGCCAACTCGTTAACGAAATATTGATACCTTCTAGTAACGTTTTCGTACTAGAATTTGATAAATAAGCAGTTTCTCGTGAAAATCCATTTGATGTTCTCGGCGCTCGTTCTGCTAAACTTACAACTTCCGGTTCATCTGCAAACTTCTCTAACCAAAAATTACGATCTTCCTGAAGTTGTTTAGATTCACGATACTCATTATCTTCTTGTACAATTTTTGCAAGAGAGCCAAATGGCTTTTCATTCTTGTTTGTTTCTTCTATAAGTGATGTATACTCATTCGCTACCTTTTGGCTAAGAAGTGAAAATCCATAGCCATCCATCACTATGTGATGGATGCGCTGATACCAAAAGAAACGATTATTTTCAATTTGAATAAGTGCTTCAGTAAATAATTTATCCTCTGTTAAATCCACGGGCATAGATAAATCATTTTTCATCCATACCTTAGCAGCTTCTTCAGGATTTTCCTCTTTACGAACGTCAATAAAATGCATATGAAACTTTGACGATTCCTCAATAACTTGCCATGGGCCAATTTCATCCTCTTCGAAACGAACATGAAGTGCTTCTGCTGCTGTTACAACTTTACGTACAGCTAACTCGAAAATTTCTTGATTAATATTTCCGTTTATTTCTATATATTCCCCAGTATTATAAATCGGACTAAGCGGATCTAATTGTTGCGCAAACCACATACCAAACTGCGCAGATGATAACGAATGACGAATCTTTTGACTGTTAGGCATTCTTTACTACCCCTTTATTATGTAGTCTATTTGTTACAGCACTTGTGCTGCTTGTGAAGATAGTAAACGGTACCAATCATCAACAGTTGGACGTTCTGCTAAATCTGCAAAAGTGATTTCTTTCCCTTCGCGGCGCCACTTCTCTACTAAACTCATAATTCTAACCGAATCAAGTCCTCTATTTAATAAGTCTTCATCAACTTCAATACTCCCTACTGGCTCTCGGAGTAGTTGTGCAACTAGTTCATGCACTTCCTGTAAAGTGATTCCTTCACTTTCATCGCCTTTTACACTTTGTAAATCTTTTAATAGTAAGTTGGTTGATGTCGTTACTGCACACCTATTAGATGCATACTCCAATGCTTGTTTATGATACTCTAGTGAAAAATCAGCAACTGCATCTGCTACAAAAAATGGCTCTATACCATCCATAAATGCTTCACAAGCTGTTAAAAGGCAGCCAATATGCGCATAAATACCGCAAATAATAAGTTGATCTCTTCCTTGTTCATTTAAAATTTCTAATAGATTCGTCTTTTTAAATGCACTATATCTCCATTTTGTTAGGAATATATCATCCTCATCTGGAGTAAGTTCATCGACAATTTTCTTTTTATCTGGTCCAGCAGGAATACCGTCACCCCAAAAGTCTTGTAATAACCCTCGTTGTTCCAACGTTTGTCCACCAGGTTGTGCTGTATAAACAACTGGTATACCTAGTTCCTTACATCTTTCTCTTATCACCTTAATATTTGAAATTAGTTCTACTTTTGGCGATTCTTTATCGCTATATGCATCAAGAAAATATTCTTGCATGTCATGGATTAGAAGAACCGCACGTTTCGGATTTGGCGTCCAATTCACTTTATTTTTTGGTAGTTCTGATTCAATTGGCATTTTATATACTGAAATAGATGGGATAGCCATCTAATCACTTCCTTCCGATTTTAATAGTTTTTTATCGTTTTACTGTAATAAGTTTTGCAGCAATGACTTTACGTAATTCTTTTTTGCTTACTTTTCCAACACCTGTTTGCGGGAATGATTCAATAAATTCGATTCGATCTGGAATCTTATACGCCGCTATACCACGTTCTCTTAAAAATATTTTTAATTCACTTACTGTTGGAGTTTGTCCACGAGCTATAACAAAAGCACAAGTACGTTCTCCTAAATAATCGTCAGGCATAGATACAATTGCTACATCATGTACTGCCTCGTGTGCTAAAAGATGATTTTCAACTTCCTCCGCAGCAACTTTCTCACCACCACGGTTAATTTGATCTTTATCTCTTCCTTCTACAATGATGTAACCTTGTTCATTCACTTTCACAAGATCACCTGTGCGATAAAAACCATCTTCTGTAAATGATCTTGCATTATGCTCTGCTGCTTTATAATAGCCACGAATTGTATATGGCCCTCGCGTTAATAAACTGCCTACTTCACCAGACTTAACATCATTATCATTTTCATCAACAACTCTTACTTCATCGAATGTAGACATCGGTCTACCTTGTGTATGAATAATGATTTCTTCAGGATCATTTAATCTTGTGTAATTTACTAACCCTTCTGCCATACCGAACACTTGCTGTAACGTACATCCAAATGTAGGGCGAATACGCTTCGCAACTTCGGCACTAAATTTCGCACCTCCTACTTGAATAACTTGCAGGCTCGATAAATCGTTGTTACGGGAAGATGCAGCATCAAGCCAAATCATTGCTAATGGCGGAACGAGAGCGGTAATCGTCACTTTTTCTTTTTCTATAAGAGCAAATGCCTCATCTGGACTCCCTCCAGTTGCCAACACTACTTTTCCACCCGCATAAAAAGTTCCAAATGTCCCTGGAGAACTCATTGGGTAATTGTGTGCTACTGGAAGAACTGCCATATAGACACTTTCTGCATTCAAATTACAAATTTCAGCGCTAACACGTAAACTATAAATATAGTCATCATGTGTTCTAGGAATTAATTTAGAAAGCCCTGTTGTCCCTCCTGATAATTGGAGAAACGCCACATCACTTGGCTGAACTTCTGGTAATGGAACCGGATCCATATAAAGATTATTTATGTTCACAAATTCTTCTTCTTCCCCCACTACGATTACATGTTGTAAAGCGGGAACTTTCTCTTTCACTTCTCTTGCTAGTTTTCGGTAATCAAAGCCGAGAGCCTTATCTGAAATAATGTAAGCACTCGCCTCACCAAACTCGCAAAAATAACTAATTTCACTACTGCGATGAGAAGGTAGTGCAAAAACAGGAAGTGCTCCAATTCGAAATAGTGCAAAACATATTTCGAAAAACTCTATAACATTGGGTAGCTGAAGAACAACTCGGTCCTCTTGCTTTATTCCTAAATTCAATAAACCTGCAGCTAAGCGATCTACCTTTTTATCAAGTTCACTATACGTTATATGTGTATTACTACTTACAATCGCAATTTCATCTCCGTGCTTTTCAGCGCGTTCTCTTAACATCGAACCAAATGTTTCTCCAAGCCAACATCCTTCTTCTCGATAACGATTTGCAAATTCTTTGGGCCATTCCGTATAACCTGCTAACATTCTTTCTTCCCCCTACTTTTCATTCACTGAACTATCACTTAACCCTAAAGCTTTCAACATTGTTTGGAATTTAGCTGATGTTTCTGCTAACTCATCTTCTGGGTTTGACTCAGCAACAACTCCAGCGCCTGCATATAAGCGAAGTGTATTTTCTTGCACTTCAGCACATCGAATTGTAACAATCCATTCACCATCTCCATTTAAATCGCTCCACCCTAACATTCCTGTAAAGAATTCACGGTCAAATGGCTCAATTTTTTGAATAGCTTCTCTTGCTTCTTCCATTGGAGTTCCGCAAACTGCTGGCGTAGGATGAAGAGCAATTGCTAATTCTAAAGAAGTAGTATTTGGATCCTTAAGTTCACCTTTCACTTCTGTAGACAAATGCCACATTGCTTCACTATGAATAACTGATGGTTTTTCCGGAACATGTAATGTATGACAATACGGAAGAAGTGCAGCGGCAACCGCTTCAACTACTACCGCATGTTCATGTAAATCTTTTGGAGAAGAAAGTAATTCTTCTGCTCTTCTTTTATCTTCTGCTGGATCATCACTACGTGGTCTTGAACCAGCTAACGGATTAGAAATGACTTGCATACCATGACGTGAAACAAGTAATTCAGGGCTTGCTCCAATTAACGTCTTACTTCTCTCGTTTTCATCTTTCGGTAAATTAACAGCAAATGTGTAGCCGTGCTTATTATGTTCTGCTAATTCACGAAGAAGCTTTTGTTTATCAATTACCTCTGAAGATTTAACATCCAACGATCTAGATAGAACGATTTTCTTTAAATCTCCGTCCTGAATTTTTGCTATTCCTTGCTTCACACCATTCATGTAAACTTCAGGCTCTGGAACTGGTGTCATTTCAAATGCCAGTTTCTCATTTTGTTTTATCTCATTTGTTTTTTCTAACTGTAAACGCTCAGTAATTCTGCAATATTCTGGTACAATAAGTTGAACTTCTTTTCTACGATCAAATGGCAAAGCTCCTACAACGATAGGATTTGGATTTCCATCCTGTTTGGCATTACTTAATACCGCCTTTACAAGCTCTGGAAAACTTTCGATTTCACTATGTTTTACTGTAGTAAACTCTCCTTCTGCCAATATCGTTCGATTTGGTGAAGCAAAAAAGAATGAAGATTCAGTCTTATAATCTTCTAAAAGTTTTTCTGACAGTTCCTTTACGGCTGTAAGTTCATTCATAGTATAATAACCTCCTGAATTTTTTATTAAGCTCCTAATGTAGCTCCGCCATCTACACATAAATTGTGCATTGTAATATGACTTGCTTTATCTGAAGCTAAAAACAATACTGCTTCAGCAATTTCTGAAGGTTGTGCAATTTTTTGTAAAGGAATTCCGAGTCTATATGTATTTTGAGAACCAGCAATTATATTTTTAGCTCCATTCTCATCAGCCCATAGTAATCTTTGCATTTCAGTTTCAGTAGAACCCGGAGAAACTAAGTTACAACGAATATTGTATGCTGCAAGTTCTAATCCTAAACACTTCATGAACATCGTCGTTGCAGCTTTTGATGCAGCATACGCAGCCATCTCCATTCTCGGAGTATTTGCCGCATTTGAACCAACTGTAACAATTGCTCCTGACTTCCTTAACATCATATGTTTACTTACTGCTCGGGACATATAGAAAACTCCTGTAGTATTTACAGAGAATGTTTTATTCCATTCTTCGTCACTTAAAGAGTGAATCGCTCCCATACGTAGAACCCCTGCAACATTTACTAATATATCTATTGGCGCTATATCATTTTCAATTCGTTTTACTACCTCTTCAACAGTGACACTATCACTCACATCTAAATGAAACGTCTTAATACGACTTTCATTTGATGCATAATGATTTAAAAACATATTAAGCCCTTCTGCATTTTGATCAACCGCAATAACTGTAGCTCCTCTTTCTAAAAACATTTTTGCTACAACACTACCTATACCTTGAGCGGCACCTGTTACTAAAACGGTTTTTCCATCAAATTCCCCTAAGTTCATTTCCTCTATCCTCTCATATAAAAATTAATCTCATTAAACAACACAAACAATAATGATTTTCATTATCAATTATGATGTAAAAAATAATACACTTACTAAACTAATTGGTCAAGTGTGTTTTCTATTACTTAATTATAGAAAAGGAAACAAAACCAATCTATTGATAATGATTTTCATTTTCTGTATCTACATCGAAATGATAATGTTTCTCAATATACTTGTCAATCTTTTTTTATTTTTCAGATAAAATTTTTTTACGTTTCCATGTAACGCTTTATCTTTAAGCATTACATAGTACTTTAAATAAAAATTTAATCTATAATTTCTTATCATCTTTTTTGAAATTCCAAAAGAGAACCTGTAGATTTCTTCACCTACAATACTTTATCAAAAATTTAAGTTTTTCTTTTCTCAACATTTTTCTGAAAATATTTTATTTTTCATCTTGCATTTCTCAATGAATATCCTATATATAATCAAAGATTCTCATATATTATGTATCACTCAATAGTATTCCAATATAATCCAATTAGGTACTTCACTGGCCCTTCCATTAGTAAAATAATGTAAATCATAAAGGCTGAGTAGAGAAAAACAATTAAAAATAGTTCATGAAGAAAAAAAGAAAGTGGTTCGTTATCCACTTTCCTTTCCTAATTTTATTATGTATCAAAAAAAAGTCCCCTATTTAATAGGGGACTTTTTAGTTACCATAGTGTTATAGATAATTTAAATATTTACGCTACGCTGCGATACTCTTCTTCTTTTTCTTTTTTCTGATTAGGTGCTTGAATTAAAATTGAGATAATGAATGACACGACACATAATACGCCGATCACCATAAAGGTTGGTTTGAATCCACCTAGAAGTGCACCGATAAAGGAACCTGCAAGCGCTCCAAATCCAAATCCTTGATACACAATTCCGTAGTTCTTACTATGGTTTTTCATACCGAAGAAATCACCAACAATAGCTGGGAAAATAGTGATATTTCCACCAAAGCAAAACGCTACACTTGCTACACAGACGAAGTAGATACCATAATTTAAATCTACGAAACTTAGAACCAAGACTGAAGTCGCCATAGCAACAAAAGTACCAGTAACGATTTTTAAACGGCCGATTTTATCTGATAATGGTCCTAGAATGATACGACCCAATGTATTGAAGATTGCAACCATAGCCACCGCATTAGCTGCTGTTGCTGCGCTAAGCCCTACAAGTTGAACACCGATGTCTTTTACCATGCCAATTAAGTATAAGCCACTCATACATGATGTAAATAACATAATAAATAATAAGTATACTTGTTTTGTGCCTAACATTTCTTTTGTTGTATATTCTTTAGTTTTTGTTTCCTGAACTGCACCTTGATCAGCAGCTTGATGGATTAAACAAGCGCCAATCACGATCATAGCTGTAACAATTAAACCCCAGTATATAAACGCTTGCGATACACCAACTGAATCAATCAACATTGCGTTTATGTATTTAAATATTAGGCTACCCGTACCATATGCAGAGACAGATATACCGGCTATTAAACCTTTACGCTCTGGAAACCACTTTATTAAATTGGATAGTGAAGTGATATATGCTGTACCATCTGCGTAACCTACAACAACTCCTGCTAGTACATAAAGCATTAATAATGAGGAAGCTTGTGAACTAAGTATTAATCCAAGTCCTAACGCTAGTCCAGCTATCATAATAAGTTTACGAAGTCCCCATTTTTCTTGCAATTTACTCGCAAACAAAGTTGAAAACGCTAAAGAAAGGCTAGTAATTGAGAAAGTTATAGCAACAGCGTTAAGACTCCAACCGTATTTACTCACTAAGGGTTGATTGAATAAACTCCATGTATATATCGTTCCAAGCCCCATTTGTACTATGACTGTGCCAAGAACAACAAGCCATGGATTAACCGATGATTTTTTCATACCATCTCTCCTCCTCTTTCTATTTCAATGCTATTCGCTAAATATGCTTTTTTCATTTTCATTTTCGCCACCTCATTCGATTTAACAACTTCATTGTATAGGATGTTACCGATTATGTAAGCACTTACAAGACGGAGCGTCAAATATATGGAACCAGTTACATAAAACGAAGGGTGAAATACAAAAAAACTGTTTGTTAAATACGTAGCAGCTTTTATAATGTTTTGCATATCAATACGACTTACGGGGCTTTCACATCCTCTTTTACCCAAAAAAATATCGAATTATCCATGGCTGGACTTCAATATTTTGCTTATCCTATTCTTATTTAACTCTTCAACGTTTATAACATGTTGCGTCTGTATTTCTTGATACAAATCATTTAATAGTCTTGTAATCTGGCTTCTCATTACAATGCTTGTAATCAAAAATTCCATCATTTATACATTTCCACTTCCGTATATCTTGTTTTCCTAACGAAACATACAGAATTACAACGTTTTTTTACAATTTTCTACATAAAAATAGAAAATATATAATTCATTTACATAATGTTGCACTTTAATTTTTATTAAACAACAAATATTTTATTGATAAATAAAAACTAAACATTCACTAATATATCTATACGTGGTTTAATATATATAATAAACAAACATTTCTGACTTTTATAAGGAGGTACTATGAAAGCAAACGTAGGCGATACTATACTATTTCAACGAAATAACTTAAAGATCACAGCATCTGTACTAAAACTATACACTGAATCGGTCTTAGTTGAAGTTACAGATGTAAGCGGTGGTACTTTTGAATTTGACCGAACAATTGTAAATCATAAAAACTATAAAATTTTAAATGCAAATAAATAAAACAATACAAAATAGCCCCCGCTTAACAGCGGAGGCTATTTTGTATAATAACACTTCATTAATTTACATATCCTAAAACACTAACAATCTTACTTGCTTTTAAATTATTAATGTAATAATAAATTTCTAATCCTCTTCTTTCAGCTCTTAGCACTTTACCTTTCATTTTTGATAAATGCTGCGAAACAGTCGATTGAGGAATATTTAATATTTCTGTTAATTGCGTTACATTACAAGTTTTGCGTACACTTAACTCATTTACAATTTGTAATCGTATTGGATGCGCCATTATTTTTAAAATGTCCACATCTTCTTCAGTAACTAAACCTTTTTTTATCTCGCTCGTATATGTTGTCATAAGACATTCCCCTTTTATATTGATTCCTTTTTATTTAAATCCATTTCTAAAGAAAACCACAATCCCCAATTAAGACCCTCATATAGAAATAATAGGATTTTATTTCATTAAAAATAGAAATTCTATTTATTTTATTTATTTGGTACATATACATAATACAATCTTAATATGTGCTGTATGTGAAGTTAGCATAAATTTAGGATGAAGATTTTCAAATAATTGAAACGCTTTTGGATACTATAGAATTCATTTAACTTTCTATAACTTTTTATTACAAAACTAAAAACAACTAGATGATTCTACCTATAACTATCCAGCGTTTTTAACACATGTTAGGCATTTGTATATACTATTGCAAAACACATTCTTATTGAGGGGGAATTTATATGCCAACGCCGTCACAAGAACAAGTTGAAGAAGCTCGTGAAACATATGTCAGTCGTATTATTTTAGTTGGTGGTTCAGCTTTATTTTTAACAGGTGGTGTTATATCTGCAATTTCAGCCTTTAAAAGTTATAACCGTTTGGCAAATACGCCACCTTCTTCAAATGATTCATAATTGCATCGTTCATTCCTTTATATAATACAAATGCCGCCTCTACTATAGAGACGGCTTTATATAAAAACATTATTAAATTCATTTGCACTTTATTGAAAAAACGTTATACCGATTTGGTACAATGTTCAAAATAATGATAGATACTTTCAATTTGACAAGCTTATTTCACCACAAACCGCGTCTGACTACACCCATCCTTCTGCTTCGTTACTTCTAATACAGCCGGCATTGCGTTTTTCAGTTCTTGAACGTGTGAAATTACGCCGATAAATCGGCCTGATTTTTGCAAGTCGATTAGGGCGTCAACTGCTTTCGTTAATGACTCTTCATCTAATGAGCCGAATCCTTCATCGATAAACATCGTTTCGATGGAAATACCACCCTCATACGCTTGAATTACATCTGCCATTCCAAGCGCTAAGCAAAGTGATGCGTTAAATTTTTCACCGCCAGATAATGTTTTTACATCTCGGGTTTGACCTGTATATGCATCGTATACATCTAAGCCTAATCCACTTTGTCGATTCCTCTTTTCAACTCGTTCGCTTCGTTTTAAATAAAATTGTCCATTTGATAATTTACGTAGTCGTTCGTTCGCAATTTGAACAATTTGTTCTAAATACTCAATTAAAATGTAACGTTCAAAGGATATACGACTATCGTTATCCCCTTTCATTACTTCATATAAATCAACAAGTTCTTGGAATGCTTTTTCTTCCTCATGAATTTGTTCATCAATTCGTTTAATATTTTCATGTAAATCCGTAATATATGATACGGCATTTTGAGCACGTTGTCGTTTTTCTTTAATAATATCAAGGTGAATTTCCAATTCTTTCACTTGCTCATCTAATGAAGAAATGTCCATATACTCTTTATCTTTTAATTCTGCCTTTAATTCTTCAATTTGTTTTGTAAGTACTTCTAGAGATGAGTAATAACTTCGGATTTCTTGTTGTAACTTATCCATCTCAGCACCATTTAATTTGGATTCTGTATATGTTAATTGATCTGTAAATCCGCTTTGTTCTAGCTCTTTCATAAAGCGTGTGAAAGTCTCTTCTTTCTTCTCTTTTGCACTATTAAATTGATTAGAAGCACTATCATGTTCTGCTTGAATACGTATATTTTCATTTTGCCAATGTTGATACGCTTCTTGTACTTTCTCCCATTCATCTTCCATGAACCTGAGTTCTTGCAGAGCTTGGTCAAACTGTACTTTCCAAGCTTGTACCGTTTGCAAGCTTTCCGGAATATTTTGCTTATCATGTTCATATGACGTACGAAGCTGCATACACTCCATTTCAGTACGGTGCTGCATTGTTTCTACTTCACGCTTTTGTTTCTGGAGTTCTTCTACTTTTTCTTCTACGCTTTTTATATTCACAGCAATTTGCTTACGCGTTTCTTCACTTGCTTTTAACGCATTAACATCTGCTGCTAATTGCTTTCCTTTTTGAACGAGCGCCCTATATGTTTCTACTAATTCTTCTGCGCGATACCCTCGCTTTAGCACTTCTTCTATCACTTGTTCATATTGAACTCGATAAAAATTCCACTTTTCTTCTAATTGAACATGTGATTTTTCCGCAACGTTTTTCTTTTCTCTTAGCCCATTTAACTCTTTTTCATCAATGGCATTACTTTGCTCTGTAGCTTTTTTCGGGTGATCCATACTACCACATACTGGACAAGATTCACCATCATGTAAATGAAGAGCTAATATACCAGCTTGCTCACTTAACCAGCGGCGTTCCATATCTTCATACGCACTAACTGCCAGTTGCATCTTATGAAATGCAATTTCTTTTTCTTGCTCGTATTTTTGTTTTTCTTGCCATACATCATATGCCTGCTTTAATACTTTTGCATCTTCTCGCATATTCGTTAGTTCTTCTACTTTAGCTACATATTGTTCAAGCGCTACTTCTAATTGCTGTAATTCGCCAGACATTCTTTGTTTTTCATTTGTATGCGCTTCTAGTTGTTCATCTAACTTTTGCATACCTTCTTTTAATTTTCCTATTTGAATCTCAGCATTTTGCAAATTTAACTTTTTCTCAGCTAATGATGCAATAATTGGTTTTAACTCTTCTAGTCTTTGAACTTGTTTTTTAGCATTTTCTCGCTCGGATGCCTTATTCTTTAATGCTTCATATTTCTCCTGAGCAAGTGCAAAACTGTTCATTATATGTTCTTTTTTTGCGATTATCTGTTTTAACAAACTTTCAGACTGCTGTTCATGTTGCATCGCTTCCTCATACCATTGCTCAAATGGTAATAATCGCTTCGCCTGTTCCGCATGTTTAAAAGATTTTTCTTTCATTTCGATTATGGCACGGTTTTCTTGTAAAGTACTGTACTTCTCATTCTTTTGTTCTAAATCTTTGAATTTCTCATTTACAGCTTTTGCTGCATGAAAACGTGCCTCTGCTTCTTTTAATTGTTTCGTTTTGTCATTTTGTTCTACGTGTAATTGCTCAACCTCTGCATTGTACCAAATTGTTTCTTGTTCTAATGCCTCTACTACTTGATGTGTATTTACATGCTCTTGCTCCACTAATGTCTCTAATAATGCCCCATTACGTATTGGTAATTTAAATACATTACGGAAATATAGCTCACGTTCTTTTTGTTTTTCTTGTAAGACGTCTTTCCATTGTTTACGCTTTTGATCTAATATCTCACGCATTAATTTATAACGATCTGTTTTAAAAATGCGGCGTAGTATTTCTTCTTTATTTTCCGTTTCAGATGTTAATAATTTTCGGAACTCTCCTTGCGGTAACATGACAATTTGGCTAAATTGATGTTTACTTAATCCAATTAAATCTTCAACTTTTTTATTTACATCCGTTACATGAAAACGATCGACACATGGAACTTTTTCCTCATCAATTACTTCATATAATTCGACTGCATGTCCTGTAATTGTTTTATTTCCTTGTTTTTTATGGCCCAGTTGTCGTTTAATTTCATAACTTTTCCCTTTTAATTGAAAAGTTAATTCCACACTTGTATAAACATCATCATCAGCAAATTGGCTACGAAGCATGTTTGTATCACTGCGCTCTTCTCCACTAGCCTCTCCATATAACACATAACAAATCGCATCAAAAATCGTTGTCTTTCCAGCTCCTGTATTTCCAGAAATAGCGAAAATACGATGCTCACCAAGATCTTTAAAATCGATTACTTCTTTCTGTTTATATGGACCAAATGCGGTCATTATAAGCTGAATCGGTCTCATCCTCGCTCACCTTCCCGTTCTTGCACTGTTTGCAAAACATCTAAAAATAGACGTTCTTTCTCTTCTGATAACTCTATCCCTTTCATTTCTTTATAAAAAGCTTTTAAAAGAGATAAATCATCTGTTTTATGTCTTGAAACAGTTACTTCATTTTCATCTGTGAACTCTCGTCTTTGAATAGATCTTTCAACATGCATTGCATTTGGATATACAGAACGTATTTTTTCCATTGGCTGCAAGACAGGATTTTCATCTAATAATTTCACAAATACATAATCTTCATTTACTGGATGATGCAATAAATCGTCTATTTTTGCTTCTACTGTACGCATTTTACGACGCGGTGTAAGTAAACGTTTTTCAATTGTTGTTTCACCTTTTTCATCCAGTTCCACAATATAGTATCCTTTTTTATGTTTTTCTTCAGAGATAGAATATGCAAGTGGCGAACCTGAATAACGAATTGTCTCATTACGTACAAAATGCGCTTGATGTAAATGGCCAAGCGCCGTGTAATGAAACTTATCAAAATAATGGCTATTTACATATTCAGCACCACCAATTGAAAGTGGTCGTTCCGCATCACTTGTATTTTCCTCTGCCTCTCCCGAAGAAGTTACAAACGCATGTCCTACAAATACATGTCTCGCTTCTTTATCCATCGTTTCAGAAAGTTCATTCATAAAAATACGCATTGCATCATCATGAGAACGAACATCTTCGTTTCTTAAAATATGTCTAACAATACTTGGGTCTGCATACGGAACTAGATGAAAATGAACCTCTCCGTATTCATCATTTAAAACAACAGGATTGTATGGAAACTGGAATTGTCCAACTATATGTAATCCTTGTTTTTTCATTAAATTACTACCAAAATGTATGCGGTCTGGACTATCGTGGTTTCCTGCAACTGCGATTACTGGTGTTTGTAAATCAATAACTATCTTTTGTAATACATCATTTAATAAGTCTACTGCTTCTGTAGGTGGAATTGCTCGGTCATATAAATCTCCTGCAATAATTACAGCATCCGGTTTTTCTTCTTCAACAGCTTGTACAAACTGATCTAACACAATTTTTTGATCTTCAGTCATATATACACCATGAACAAGCTTACCTAAATGCCAATCCGCTGTATGAAAAAACTTCATATTACCCTTCTCCTTTTAGTTTACTGATTGTAGTGAAACAAGCTGATAGTTTAGTGTAGTTTTTCCGTTCTCCCATTCTAACTTTTGGACAATTGCACTACCGATTCTTTCTTCGTTTGATTTATATAAAGGCAATATTTCTTGAATAGTAAATAGATGATAACCATCTAAAATTAATTGAAATAAATTATCTTCTATATGTAATCTTACTTCTTTTTCATTTGAAATAATTTTTGTGTGCATCTCAAATTTCATGCTAGATACAACCCCTTTTTTTTAATCTCTACATATTAATAGTATAGTGGTCATGCAAGATTGACAAGTAAATACACCGCGATGTATATACTTTTTTAATTATAAATATTTTATGTTTTTTTACATAAAATACGGTATGTGAAATTATCAATCTACAAAAATAAAAATGCCATTCAGGCATCCTTATTTTTGTAAGTACTCTTTCATAACGTAGTACAATACAGTTATTAAGACAAGCGCTACAAAAAAAGCGAATACGGCCACAACATACCCATCTTTATTTAATAAAAAACATATGGAAATAGATATTATAAAAATCGGAAACACGAGACGTACCTTAGCCTTCACTTCTTCTGTCGTATCTGTATGATGAAAATACTGTGTAATTCCTACCATAAGAGATGACAAAATAATAACCGACAATAGTAAAGGTCCTGGCATTCCGATCTCTCCTTTCTCTATTTCTAATTATATACAAACCCCACGCTCTTTAAAAGTTAGATAATTCAGCCTTTTAACCTTTTCTACATCCACTCTTAGTGTATTGTTACGCCACGTATACTAACTCAATATAAGTTATACATATAATAGCGCCTTCAACACAACATTTTCAAATAATAGCACTTACAGTAATGTTGTAATATTCCTCTTCATCCTCTGAAATCCTGCAAATATAACTCGTCAAAATATGCGATAAATAATAACACTAAACACCTAATTTAGACAAAAATTATAGAGGACATTTCAGCATGTATCAAGAAATAAGAATAGGAAGATATGTAAGGGAGGATTTATAATGACTGAACACGTTTTATTTTCTGTTAGCGAAAACGGCGTTGCATCTATTACTTTAAACCGTCCAAAAGCACTTAATTCTTTATCCTATGACATGTTACAGCCAATTGGGCAAAAACTTAAAGAATGGGAGCAAGATGAGCGTATTGAACTCATCGTTTTAAAAGGAGCTGGGACGAAAGGTTTTTGTGCAGGTGGTGATATTAAAACGCTATACGAAGCACGTTCTAACGAAGTTGCATTACAACATGCAGAGCAGTTTTTTGAAGAAGAATATGAAATTGATACATTTATTTATCAATACAAAAAACCAATTATCGCTTGTTTAGATGGAATCGTAATGGGCGGTGGTGTCGGTCTGACAAATGGAGCTACGTATCGAATTGTAACAGAGCGTACGAAGTGGGCAATGCCTGAAATGAACATCGGTTTCTTCCCTGATGTCGGTGCTGCTTATTTCTTAAATAAAGCGCCTGGATATACTGGCCGATATGTTGCTTTAACAGCATCCATTTTAAAAGCTCCTGATGTATTATATATTAACGCTGCTGATTACTTTATGACATCAGATTCATTACCAAATTTCCTTACCGAACTTGAAAATGTAAATTGGAAAAAAGAAGATGTACATACTCAGTTAAAAGAAGTTATTCGTACATTTGCAACCGCTCCAAACTTAGATGGCAATCTTTCTTCTTTATTAGAAGAAATTAATTCGCATTTTGCATTCGATACAATTGAAGGAATCATTCAATCTTTAGAGAAAAATCAAAGTCCATTTGCCCAAACAACGAAAGAACAGTTATTATCAAAATCCCCTGTTTCATTAAAGGTAACATTAAAACAGTTTATCGATGGCCAAGAAAAGTCAGTTGAAGAATGTTTTGCGACAGATCTTATACTCGCTAAAAATTTCATGCGACATGAAGATTTCTTTGAAGGAGTACGCTCCGTTGTAGTTGATAAAGACCAAAATCCAAATTATAAATATAAACACTTAAGTGATGTTTCAGAAGAAGATGTAAATCGATTCTTTAACTTACTTAACGCCTAAACAAAGAGGTCATATATTGTAGCTCACTCTCAGCTACTCTATATGGCCTCTTCTTTTTAGTTAAATAATTTTAAATATAATTTAATTTTATTTAACTAAAATGTATGTTAAACTAACGTTAATCGAATTTTCTAAAAACAACAAAGGAAGGCGGATAACATCATGGAAAATTTTTTTCTGTTTATTATTATGTCTATATGTCTTATTATTCTACCCGGTCCTGATACAGCAATGGCTACGAAAAACACATTGGTTGCTGGCAAAATCGGCGGCGTAAAAACTGTTTTTGGTACTTGTGTTGCACTTTTAATTCACACTTTAGCTGCTGTAATTGGTCTTTCGGCACTTATTGTAAAGTCTGCTCTTTTATTTTCTATTTTTAAATATGTTGGTGCCGTATATTTAGTCTATATTGGTATTAAAGCCCTTTTAGCAGTAAGAAACACCGGAGACTTAAATACAAATGACGTTCCAATAAATAATGACAATAAACATACTTCTTGCTTTCGCCAAGGGTTTCTTACAAATTTACTAAACCCTAAGATTGCAGTCTTCTTTTTAACTTTTTTACCACAGTTTTTAAATCCAAATCATAATACATTTATACAACTTCTCGTTATGGGACTTACTTATCTCATTTTAACAGTCATTTGGTTTGCTTTTTATATATTTTTAATTGATAAAATTAGTGCTTTTATGAAAAAACCGAAGACACAGCGTTATATTCAAGGAATTACAGGAATCGTCTTAATTGGGTTTGGTATTAAATTGGCCTTTGAAAGAAATAGTTAACACAATACAAACGAAAATACACTACTCCATTATGAGTAGTGTATTTTCGTTTGTATTATTTTTATAATGAGTGGGAATGCACCCCACTCATTATCATTTCACTTCATTAAAACCAGCGCTCAGTTACAACTTTTTTGCGTGTATAAAATTGAACGCCATCCGTACCATTTGTACCAAGATCCCCAAAGAATGAAGCTTTGTTTCCTGCAAATGCGAAGAATGCCATTGGTGCTGGAACGTTTACGTTTACACCGATCATACCAGCATCGATGTTATCACGGAATGTTTGTGCATGCTTACCATTTGATGTATAAATAACCGCACCATTTGCAAATTTAGATTGATTTGTCAGTTTGATACCTTCTTCTAAATCTTTAACTCTTACAATACTTAATACCGGAGCGAAAATTTCATCTTGCCAAATTTTCATCTCTTGATTTACGCCATCGAAGATTGTTGCACCAACAAAGTAACCTTCTCCAACTTCTTCATTGATTTTACGGCCATCTACTAGTAAAGTTGCTCCATCTGCTACACCACTATTAATATAGCCTAAAACACGTTCTTTATGAGATTCACGGATTAATGGTCCAACATAATTATCTTCGTTGAAACCGTCACCTACTTTTAACTTCTTCGTTTCTGCTACTAATACATCAATGAATTCATCAGCAATTTCATCAACTACTGCTACTACTGAACATGCCATGCAGCGCTCTCCACTACTTGCAAACGCAGACCCAATTACACCTTGTACTGTTTTCTCAAGGTTGCAATCTGGCATAACAACCGCATGGTTTTTCGCACCTGCTAACGCTTGTACACGTTTACCATTTTTTGTACCAGTTTCATATACATAGCGTGCCACTGGCTCAGAGCCAACAAACGAAACTGCTTGAATATCTTTATTTTCTAAAATACTATTTACAACATCTTTTCCGCCTTGTACTAAATTTAATACCCCTTTTGGAAAACCAGCTTCATAGAATAACTCTACAAGTCGCTCAGCTAAAAGTGGTGTTCTTTCAGATGTTTTTAATACGAATGTATTACCGCAAGCAATTGCAAGTGGGAACATCCATAACGGAATCATCATCGGGAAGTTAAACGGGGTAATACCAGCAACAACTCCGATTGGGTAGCGCCAAATCGATCCATCAATTCCACTAGCAATATTCGGAAGAGCTTGTCCCATCATTAAATTTGGTGCTGATGTTGCAAGTTCTACCGCTTCAATACCACGCTGTACTTCACCAGTTGCATCCGTTAGCGTTTTACCGTTTTCTAGCGTAATGATTTTTGCAAGCTCATCTTTATTTTCTTGTAACAGTTGTAGATATTTGTATAGTTGTCTTGAACGATTTGGAACTGGCACTTTAGACCATGTTTCGTATGCCGCTTTTGCCGCTTCAACAGCTTTTTCAACATCTTCTTTTGGAGAAAGTGGAACGTAAGCGATGATTTTTCCAGTTGCCGGATTCGGAACCGCTTCTACTTCAGTACCAGTAGATTCTACCCATTCGCCATTAATATGATTTTTCACGCGTTTAATTTCAGTTGTAATCATTATATTCTCTCCTTTTTTATCATGGTTTTTATATGTGCACTATTTTTGATTAGAAATTAATTGTTCGCTAACTTTCTTATATAAAGCAGCCATATCGTTTTCACCATATCCTGCCTCACTCGCTTCTTCATATACGTTTAATAGCATCTCACTTACTGGTAAGTGAAGTTCACTTTCTTTAGCTAACTCTACCGCAAATCCTAAATCTTTCTTCAATAAATTTACAGTAAAGCCAGGCTCATAATTTTCTGATGCAATAAAACTTTTATAATTACGCTCATAAATTCTACTTTGACCGTAACTTACATTTAAAATATCAAACATTTTATCTAAATCCATATTGTTCTTTTTCGCTAATGTTAAAGCTTCACTCACACCAGCTGTATAAAAACCAATTAATAGATTGTTAATTAATTTAACAGTTGTACCGCTATCAATCTGCTCACTAACATGGAAAACATTCGCTCCAAGTACTTCCATGACAGATTCAGTTTTTTCATATACTTCTTTCGATCCACCAACCATAAACGTTAATGTACGGTTTTCTGCACCAATTACCCCGCCACTAACAGGTGCTGCTAAAAAGTCTACTTTCTTTTCCTTCGCCGATTCCTCTAATTGTTTGTTTAATTGTGGAGATACTGTACTTGTATCAATTAAAGCTACATTCGAATGGCTATTTTCAAATAATCCTTCTTCCCCAAAATATACCGCTTCCACAGCACGAGGTGAAGGTAAACTTGTAAAAATCACATCGCATGTCTCTGCTAGTTTTGAGATTGATAAGCCGATAATTCCTCCTTCTTTTTCAAAGGAAGCTTCAGCCTCTTTATTCAAGTCCACTCCATATACTGTGTAGCCCGATTTAACTAAATTTTTAGACATTGGAAGACCCATGTTACCTAAACCGATAAAACCAATCTTTTTCATATCGCTTTCCTCCTATTTACACAATATATTTCCCGCGATTTATAATAACTTTCGCAATGTCTCTCTTTTTCGTAAATAAGTTCGAGTATAAAGGCACTAATAATTGACGGATTTCAGCTAATATTTCTTGTCTATTTTGTTCTTCTGTGACAGCTGCTGAAAGAATGGAAATCGAAGCTTCTTCTACTTTACGATATCCTTCTTCACAAATAACATCTGTTATCATTTGCTTCGTACGCTCTTTTTCCTCACCATTTTTACTAACTGCTTTCCTCGTACGTAAAAATGCTGATTCCATGACGTACACGTCCGTCAACATATTTGATAGTACACGTGAATATTCTTGCTCCTGATCAATTTTTAAGTCCGGAGTTTTAGAGAGCGTTTTCAAAGATTGTTTCAACAATTTTTTCGATAATAAAATGTAACGATGGTTTCTTTCTACATTTGATATATCACTTTCTACTACATGATCTTCAATTTGCTCAAATTGTTTCATTAACATTTTAGCAACTGTTAATCTATTAATTTCGTTCGTTCCTTCAAAAATACGGCTAATTCTAGCATCACGATATAAACGTTCTACTTCGTATTCTTGCATATAACCGTATCCACCATGAATTTGTACAGCCTCATCTACAATATTGCCAAGTGTTTCAGAAGCATTTACTTTATTCAGTGCACATTCAATTGCAAATTGGGACATTTTTTTCATAAGATCTTCATCACTCTCATGAATTGCTTCATCAATTACACCCGCTGTACGGTAAGCTGCACTTTCTGCTCCATATGTAGAAATAATCATATTTGCAATTTTCTCTTGAATCATCGTAAAATCTACTAATTCTGTTTGGAACTGCTTTCGTTCCTTTCCATATTGAACTGACAAACCAATTGCTTGTTTTGCTGTTCCAATATTTCCAAAAGCAAGTTTTAGTCTCGCGAAGTTAAGAATATTAAGAGCTACGTGATGCCCTTTCCCAACTTTCCCTAAAACATTTTCAGCGGGGATGACAACATCTTCTAAAATAAGCGTCGCTGTTGAAGAACCTTTAATCCCCATCTTCTTTTCTTCTAATCCTATTGATACACCTTCACATGTTCTTTCGACAATAAACGCTGTCATTCCTTTATTTGTCTTCGCAAAAACAACGTATACATCTGCCATATGAGCATTTGTAATCCACTGCTTCTCACCATTCAACTTCCAAGCAGTACCCTCTTCATTCAATACTGCACTCGTTTTTGCACTTAATGCATCAGAACCAGCATTTGGCTCAGTTAAAGCATAAGCCCCAATCCATTCTCCCGATGCGATTTTCGGTAAATATTTTTCTTTCTGTTCTTTCGTTCCGTAATATATGTAAGGCAATGTACCTACACCGGCGTGTATATTAAAAGAAACGCTAAATGCACCAGCGTAACCCATTTTCTCTGCTACAAGACCTGAGACAGCCTTTCCTAACTCGAATCCACCATAATCTTCTGGTACCTCAATGCCTAATAATCCAAGTTCCCCAGCTTTCTCAAATAATTGACGAGAAACTTTATAGTTATGTTGTTCAATATTCTCAATTTGTGGGACAATTTCTTGTTTAACGAATTGTTCTGTCGTTTTTGCAATTAAATCTTCATCCCCTGAAAAATCTTCTGGTGTAAAGAAAGTATTATTCACATCTTTATTGAGTGAAAAAAATTCATCCCATGGTAACTTCGTTTTCTCCATCTGAATCCCCCTATCATTTCGGCCTTCATTGCTTTTTGCATATGCTCGTCTACGATGAGTGGAATATCTTATTATTGAAAACAGAAGGCGATGAATTTTCACATCAAGCAGTTCGTTTTGCCAAAGATGTATTCTCATCGCCTTAGTTGTTCTACCTATTGATCTTCAGATAATACGGTTTTTGCAATTCCAGTATCTAACTCTTCAAAGTCATGATATGAAATTGTTTCATATAACTCACTTCTCGTTTGCATATTAGAAAGTGCATCTTTTTGAGAACCTGTTTCCTTAATTAAAGTAAATACATTCTCATACGCTTTCGCTGCAACGCGAAGTGAAGTTACAGGATAAATAACCATTTGGAAGCCCATATTTGCAAATTCCTCTGCACTATAATATGGAGTTTTACCGAATTCGGTCATATTCGCTAATAAAGGGGCATTTACTTTACTATTAAATAGACGGAACTCCTCTTCTGATTGAAGCGCTTCTGGGAATATTGCATCTGCCCCTGCTTTTACATATGCGTTCGCTCTTTCAATCGCTGCATCTAATCCTTCCACGCCGCGAGCATCTGTGCGTGCTACAATATATAAACTTGGCTCAACTTCTTTAATCGCTTTAATTTTTTGAACTAATTCTTCTGTAGTAACAAGTTTCTTACCATTTAAATGTCCACATTTCTTTGGTAATTGTTGATCTTCAATCTGAACAGCCGCAACTTTCGCTTCCACCATTTCTACAGCTGTTCTCGCTACGTTTAGTACTCCGCCAAATCCTGTATCAATGTCAACAAGAACTGGTAAATCTGTAGCTCTTACTAGATCCCTTGCTCTCTCTGCTACTTCAGTAGACGTCACGATTCCTAAATCTGGTAGCCCTTTACTTGCAGTATAAGCAGCTCCCGATAAATAAATAGCTGAAAAACCTGTATTTTTCGCAACAAGAGCCGCCATTGCATCATGAGCACCTGGAATTTGTAAAATTTCATTTGCTTCTACTAAAGTTCGGAAGCGATTCGCAAGCTCCTCTTGTGTTGACTGTTTATTCACAACCCAAGCCATTCTAAATTCCCCCTATTATTAAATTAAGAATAGATCTACAAATTCGTTTACATTCATATTTTCTAGTTTTTCTTCATTTAGACAAACTTCATGAATTTTTTCTTGTTGCTTACTAGAATAATGACCTGCCATATTTGCAGTGAATTTTCGAACAACTTTTGGAATCGCTTCGTCTCTACGGAAACGGTGGCCAAGTGGGTATTCACATTCCACATTTTCTGTTACAGTACCATCTTTAAAATGAACTTGAACAGCGTTGGCGATTGAGCGCTTGTTCGGATCAAGGTAATCTAAACTGTACTGTTTGTTTTCAACAACAACCATCTTATTACGTAATTCATCTACACGTGGATCATTCGCTGCTACATCCTCATAATCATCCGCAACGATATCTCCTTTTAATAAACCAATTGCCGTAATGTATTGTAAGCAATGATCGCGATCAGCTGGGTTATTTAATGGTCCCTCTTTATCGATAATACGAATTGCTGATTCATGAGTTGTAATTGTAATACGATCAATTTCTTCTAATCTTTCTTTAATTTCAGGATATAATTTCACAGCACATTCTGCAGCTGTTTGTGCATGGAACTCTGCTGGGAATGACACTTTGAATAATACATTTTCCATTACATAAGATTCTAGTGGTCTTGCTAATTTTAATTCCTGCTTATTAAATAATACATCTTGGAATCCCCATCCTGGCGCAGATAATGCTGTTGGGTAACCCATTTCACCTTTTAGAGCAGTCATTGCAAGATGAACACCGCGGCTCGTCGCATCTCCTGCTGCCCATGATTTACGTGAACCAGTATTTGGAGCATGACGATATGTACGAAGACTAGAATTATCAATCCACGCATGTGATAATGCATTAAAGATTTCTTCACGCGTTCCGCCAAGCATTTTCGCAACTACCGCAGTTGTTGCTACTTTTACGTATAATACATGGTCAAGACCAACACGGTTTAAGCTGTTTTCTAAAGCAAGTACACCTTGAATTTCATGTGCTTTAATCATCATTTCTAGTACTTCACGTACTTTTAATGGTTCTTTTCCTTCTGACATACGAACACGGCTAATATAATCTGCTACTGCTAAAATTCCGCCTAAGTTATCAGATGGATGTCCCCATTCTGCGGCAAGCCAAGTATCGTTATAGTCTAACCAACGGATCATACATCCGATATTAAATGCGCCTTTTACTGGATCAAGTACATATGACGTACCTGGTACGCGTGTACCATTTGGCACGATTGTTCCTGGTACAACTGGTCCTAATAATTTTGTACACTCTGGATATTGTAGCGCTAAAATTCCGCATCCAAGTGTATCAAGTAATACGTAGCGAGCAGTGCTGAATGCTTCTGCACTTGTAACCTCTTTATTTAATACATAATCCGTAATTTCTTCTAATAATGCATCTTTTTGTTTAATTTCATTTGTTTTAATCATACTATTCTTCCCTTTCTGTCGAAAATTCGTTATTATTAATGATGGGTGTCGGTCAAACACCCATCTGGCGGGCGGCGCTAACAACTCCCCAGTTGTTTTTATTTACTAAATGCATGTCGCTCGCCAATATAATTTACACGTGGACGGAACAAACGATTGTTCGCATGTTGCTCAATTACGTGTGCACATAACCCTACTGTTCTAGAACTAAAGAAGATTGGTGTGTAAAGTTGAATTGGAATACCAAGCATCCAATATACTGGAGCAGCATAGTAATCAAGATTCGGATAAATACCTTTTTCCTTCTCCATAATCTTCTCTCCAGCTTCACACATTTCATATAGTGTATAATCGCCTTTTACATCACAAAGCTGTTTTAAAGCTTCCTTCATCATAAGTGCTCTTGGATCTATCTTCTTCATATATACGCGATGTCCAAAGCCCATAATTTTTTCTTTATTATAAAGTTTCTTCTGTAATAGTTCTTCAAATTTCTCAACATTGCCAGCTTCTAAAAGCATGTACATAACCGCTTCATTTGCACCACCATGTAAGCTTCCTTTTAAAGATGCAACTGCACCTGTAAGAGCACCGTATAAATCCGATTGTGTTGATGCAATTACGCGAGCTGTAAATGTAGAGTTTGGCATTTCATGTTCACTATATAAAACAAGGGAACGATCAAAGATCTTTTCCTCAAGTTCAGTTGGTTTTTTACCAGTTAACATATAGAAGAAATTCGCACTATATGACAATTCCTCAAGGGGCTGAATTGGCTCCTCATTATTTAAAATATGATAGCTATTCGCTACGATATTTGGCACTTTACTTAAAAGCTTGTACCCTCGACTTTTATTCACTTCTAACGAGCGGTTTTCGATATCACTATCGTAACCAGCTAATGCTGACACACCTGTACGTAACCCATCCATAGGATGCGTTTCTTTAGGCAATGCCTTTAGCACATTAAATACACCTTCTGGCACTGCATATTCTTCTTTTAATTTCTTTTCAATTGTTGCTTTTTCATCCTCATTCGGTAGCTGTTCTTCTAATAAAAGATGCACAATGTCTAAATACTCTTTTGTTTTTGAGAGTTCGATTAAATCATACCCTTGAATTACAATTTCACCTTTTACTGTGTCAAGAAACGAAATTTTCGTCTCCGCTGCTACTACACCATCTAATCCCGGGGAAAATTTTTCTTCAGCTTTCATCATTATTTCCTCCAATCCTAATAGATCTTCGTGCACATAACTGTAAGCCTTTACAATACTGTGAAACTACATTTCTCTATTTCAATGTATCAGAGTTTTTAGAAGATTTCAATTTATTTTATAATGATAAGTTTCCTATACTTTTACCGATGTAATAATACAATTTTCCAAAAATAACTTTCATCTTTTATAAAGAAAGGACAGACATCCTTTTACAATTTTCTAAAACGAAATATAGCAATTATCCATATAATCCCACTAAATACACCTTTAATCTCTTTTTCTTTAACAAATATAAAAAAACGAGCTGCATTCATGCACAGCTCGTTTTTTATAATATTTATTTCATATTCCCAAAAATATAATTCTTATATAAAATTTATTTATTTTTAATAAAATTATTATTTTACATAATTAAATTAAATTTCTTCCGTTCCTTTACGATAACTTACAACTAAATCATAGTTTTGAAAGTACCAAAGATTATCAAAATCTATAAAAATAAAATACCGTCTTTCTCAACTGACACTATTTCCCGAAATGGTTTCTCAGAAACAATTCCTAAAGAATATCCTGGATGAATTGCGCTATTTCCTCCGTACCTTACAATAAAGTGAAACTTTAATCAGTGGGGGGGGGTTTCATCCCCCACTGATTATTAGCCCACACCAATCGGGCGTTTACGGGTAGCAGGGCCCCTACCTAACTTCTTGGCTCCAGCCGAATTTTGAGGTGGGAGTCTTACTGCCCACAAATAGCGGGATAAATCAAATCGATTCATCATACTTTATACGCAATTCTTCCTTAAACCATCGTAGAGCATCATGTTCAATTGAAATTTTCATCTTCGCTCTTCCTGTTTACGCAAAATCTTTTTTGCCTAATCGTTGTTTTACAAAAACAACGAAAAGAATTAAAGCTATTAATCCAGAAATTGCACTACCAGCAAATAAAATACGGTAACCAAACATTTGTGAAACAACTCCAAGTAAAATCGCACCTAATCCAATACCTAAATCAAATGCGGTAAAGAATGAAGCGTTAGCAACTCCTCTTTTACTAGGATCAACAATTGTCAGCATCGCTGCTTGTAAAGCGGGCTGTGCTGAACCGAATCCAACACCGTATAATACCGCTGCGATAATTATACCCATTAAACTATTTGAAATAGTTAATACAACTATAGCTAAAATGGTAATACATAGTGCCGGGAGTATGATAAATACTTCTCCGTATTTATCTAATAGTTTTCCTGAAATCGGACGTACAATTGTTAAAGCAATTGCATATACAAGAAAGAATGTCCCAGGATTCACATCAATTGATGACGCAAATAACGGTAAAAATGTTGTTATGCCTCCGTATGCAAACGATAAAAAGAAAATAACAATTGTAATTGATAAAACAGATTTTTCAAATAGCTGGATTTTCCCTTTTTCTTTTTGTGGCGTAAATGGCATTTTCGTTATTAACGATAATACGACTGCCATAAAGGATAAAAGAGTTGCTAATAAGAATAGGCCATGAAATGAATAATTTTGTACAACCCATAATCCAATCATCGGGCCAATTGCCATCGCGATTGTCATCGCCATGCCATACCAGCCCATTCCTTCACCACGACGTGAATCTGGAATAATATCAGTTATCGCTGTTCCAACTGCTGTTGTAGAAACAGCCCACGTCACTCCGTGAATAACGCGTAAAACAGCTAAAAGAACAATAGTCGATGCTAAATTATACGAATACATCGTTAGCCCAAAAAATATGAGTCCGAAAATAATAAAAGATCTTCTACCATATTGATCTAACATTCCTCCAATAATCGGTCGTATTACAACTGCCGCTATTGTAAACATTCCCATCATCAGTCCAACTTGTGATTCATTTCCACCAATCTCTTTAATAAAGAGCGGTAGCGTTGGAACTAGTAAATAAAACCCTGTAAATAAAAATAACATCGCGATAGTCATTTGAATAAATGATTTCGTCCATAATCGTTCCATTAAAATTCCTCCATAAACACGTAAAATATTGCAATCAACACATCAATTGTATATTTTTCATGTTCCCTTGCCCTCCGCTAATAGACGTATCTTTTCGTAATAAATGGTCCACCATCAATTCACATTGGTCTTACGACTTTGTACGTATGTTTCAACCGAAAGTCCTATCTATATGTATCTTTATACGTATTAAAAGAATATACTACTTTATCATTGTAACTTAGGAGTGATCGTCTTCATGTGGGTATCACCAAGAATAACTGCCGTTGTCCCATCAGTTCCCTCAATACATGTTCCTGCCGTTCATACAGCTAGTTCTGATGTTGGTATCGAACTTCCTGCCGCTTGGCAACAATATCAATCGACTGACCAAGTCACCCCTTCATTTTGGCATCATGGTACACATCCTAGTAGCGCTACTTTTTATAGCCCTAGTTATCCAATACCTCCAACTCAAATTTTTTATCATTTCCCGTCAATTTACTTTCAAAATTTCTATGGTACTTTTAACATTTAAAAATAATATTACTCTTTATAATACAAAAAGCACCAAAGAAACCGTTTTTCCCGGTATCCTTGGTGCTTTTTAAATGCATTATTTATTGTCCATTATTGGAAGGAGCCTCTCCTGTGTTCCCACCAGTAGTTGGTGGCGTTGAATCCCCTTGACCACCTCCAGTAGTTGGTGGTGTTGGAGTTCCTTGGCCATCTCCTGTAGTTGGTGGTGTTGGAGTTCCTTGACCACCTCCAGTAGTTGGTGGTGTTGGAGTTCCTTGACCACCTCCAGTGGTTGGTGGATTTGGAGTTCCTTGGCCACCTCCTGTAGTTGGTGGTGTTGGAGTTCCTTGACCATTTCCATTGTTCGGTTGATTTGGAGTTCCTTGACCATTTCCATTGTTCGGTTGATTTGGAGTTCCTTGACCATTTCCATTGTTTTGTTCATTTTGCTTATTCTGTTCATCTTGTTTCTTTTGCTCTTCTTGCTTCTTTTGCTCTTCTTGTTTCTTTTGCTCTTCCTGTTTCTTTAATTCTTCTTGCTTTTTCTCTTCTTCAGTTTTTTGCTGTTGGTCTTGTTTTGGTTGCTCAGTTGTATTAGGTACGCTCGTATTTGGAGATGAATCACGTTTTTCACCTTTTATACGTAACTCACTACCTTCTTGAATAACACTACTTGGCATTTTAAAGCGTGATTTATCTGTAGCCATCTCGCTCATCATTTCTTTAAAGATCAACTGTGCAATTTTCGTATTTTTACTACTAATATACTCATTTTTACCATCTTTCATATACCCAGTCCATACTGCCATCGTATATTGCGGTGTATATCCTGCAAACCAACTATCACGAGTTGCACTTTCTGGAATTCCATATTGTGCTAGTTGTTTTGAAGAATAGTTAGTTGTACCTGTTTTACCAGCTACATCTAAAGAGGCCACATTTGCCGATGTACCAGTACCTGATGTAACTACAGAACGAAGCATATCAGTAATCATATATGCTGTAGAATCCGCCATAACTGATTTTGGTTTTTGTCCAAAACTTTGTGACTTGCCGTCTGGATAAACTACTTTCTTAACAAAATGCGGCTTTGTATACTTACCATCATTACCAAATGCCGCATAAGCACCCGCTATTTCAGTTGGTGATACTTCGTTTGTCCCAATCGCTGTAGATTCTGTCGGTGCTGTATTAAATGTAATACCTAATTTCTCAGAGAAGTCTTTCGATTTACTAATTCCCACTTCTTTTGCAGTTTTAATTGCCGGAATATTACGCGACATTTTTAATGCTTCACGCATTGAAATTGGGCCTGAATAACTTCTGTCTGCATTTCGAACTTCTTGCCCCGTTGAATACTTAAATGGAGAGTCATCAATTTGATGGTACGTAGCCCATTTTAAATATTCAATAGCTGGAGCGTAATCAAAGATTGGCTTCATTGTCGAGCCAGCTGCACGATCTAATTCAATCGCCATATTATGTCCTTTAAATACTGCTTTATTTTCACCACGACCACTGCCTATAGCACGAACTTCTCCTGTTTTCGTATCCATAAATGTGAAAGCGCCTTGGAAATTATCATTTGGATAATCAATAATATTTGTATTTAAAATATTATCAGCCAATTTCTGTGCTTTCGAATCCAATGTTGTATAAATTTCTAAACCGTCAGAACCAATATTAGCATCTGGTAGTTCTTTTTCTACTTCTTTCACAACCGCATCCATAAATGCAGGATATGGCATTGTTTGTAGTTCTGTTGCAGGCTTAAGACCCTTTGTTACGTCAACTTTCGATGCTTCTTCCATTTCTTGTTTTGTTATATAGCCATGTCGATTCATTAACCCTAGTACAGTATTTCTTCTTTCTGTTGCCCTTTGAACATTTTCTTTTTTCGTTGGGTCATAGTTATTCGGCGCTTTCGGTAAACCGGCAAGCATCGCAACTTCTGGTAAAGTTAAATCTTTTAATTCCTTACCGTAGTAGTTTTGTGCTGCTGTTGCGATTCCATATGAACGGTTACCTAAATTAATTTTATTTAAATACATCTCTAATATTTCATGTTTTGAATACTGTTGTTCTAGCTTATACGCTAAATATATTTCCTGAACCTTACGCTTTGACGTTTTTTCCATCGATAAGAAGTAGTTTTTAATAACTTGCTGCGTTATCGTACTTCCACCTTGAGAGCCATAATCTCCTTTAAGACTAACTAAAACTGCACGTGTAGTCCCTTTGAAGTCTACTCCGCTATGCTCATAAAAACGTGCATCTTCTGTTGCTAAAAATGCATTTTCTACCAATTTAGGAATTTGATCATACGTAACATTCGTCCGCTTTTCTTTCCCATATTCATATACCAAATTCCCGTCTTTATCATAAATTTTTGAGGATAACGGATTAACAAGTTTTGTTTTCTCAAGTTTCGGCGCGTCCTTTATCATAACGAAAAAGGTAGCCACCCCTGCCACTAAACCTACAATACCAAGTAGTAAACAGCTAATTAAAAATTTACGGAAAAACGATGTTTTACCTTTTGGGTTTGTTTTTTTAGAAGCTGGCTGTTTTTTCTTTTGAACTTGTCTTCGCTCCTCTCGAGAACGATAATTTTCTGACATGTTACTTTCTCCTGCCTTTCAATTCTCCCGTTGATTTACTTAAAAATATTGAGATCACTCTCACCGATACATTCAGTCAAGAAAGTGTATTGACCTGGATCATTCAATATTTTCCCAATTCACAGATTATACATTTTAGAATACTTCTTATACAAACTATTTTCACTTCTATTTTTTCTAATAATGCTGCCCCTTAAAGCATAGAATGTAAGAAGTGTATTTTTAATACCTCGTATAAATAATATACCTTTTTTTCAAATGGTCAATATTTTCTTATTTATAAATCAAAGGTGAAATAAAAATAGCACAACAATATGTACTTCGTGTGAACTTCCTTATAATTACGTATAAAGAACATTTGATATATCGCATATAAATATAATACCTCTTTAATTATTAGGATTTCAACACGACAATCCCCTTATCTACAAGAAACCATCTAAAATAAAAAGTAAGGAGTTGCGTAATGATGAAGCTATCTCCCGTTATCTCAAAAAATATAGTTGCTGTTGGCTATAATCCTTTTTCTATGATTTTACGTATTCAACTAAAGAATGGTTTGTATGATTTCTTTAACGTGCCAGAAAGCATTTACACCGGTTTATTAAACGCACACTCTAAAAGTTATTATCATAATACTTATATTAAAAATTCTTACCGCTATACTAAAATTTAAACTTGATTGGCATACAAAAAAGAAAGGCGAATCAAATCCCCTTTCTTTTTTGTATGTTTCCACTCGCAATTTACCTTCTATTTCTTTTATTAATTTCATCGTACGCCTGAACTTGTCTTTTAAGTCGCCTGTCGGCTTTTTTATCATGTACGACAAGAACTGCGTGTATCGCTCCTGGAACCCAAAAAATTAAGGTTAAAATGAAATTAATAATCGCTTGAAACGGCTTTCCGCAAAATAAAACAGCTACCGGCGGAAGTAGAATTGCTAATAAGTACATCATGTCTGAAAAACTCCTTACTGTTTATTTTTCAATTCTTACCCATCCATCTCCTACACTATCAAACCTATGAAATCATGTTATTTCTAAAAGCGTATGTAAGAACTCATCATTACAAAAATCACATATAATAGTATAACTAAATGAGGAGCCTCTCACTAACGTTAACAAGCTATTTTCACCTGTTCGTTTATATGTATATTCTACACCTATATGAAACAGCCTACAAAAAGAATTATCACATCAATCTTGTCCTATTTCTAAAATTGAAATACTCCAAACTTCATTTAAATGAGTATTTCATTGCCTTTTCTTAGATTCCAATCGTTGTTCCTCTACTATTTCAGTTAATCCAATTGCTGAAATTACAGTACCTATTGCCTGTATCCAAATACCTATTAGCCCTATTATACGTTGATTTTCTCTATATATATTACTGTCTTCATTTCCCTTTTCTTCTTTTGATATATTGTGAATACCTTCATATGCTTGTAATCCTGCACCTAAACTTTGCATTGAATTCCCTAATACAATAATCCACTGTATTCCACTTATCTCATTCAATGCTACTTCTACTCCTAAAAAAGCTCCAATTGATTGTAAACTATTTCCAGTAATTATAAGGAAATCATTTTCTTTTATTTGTTCATTTAGATTAAAATACGTCCCTATTACATTAGAAATATTACCTAAAGCTAATAACTCAATCCCCGTTTTCGCTAGCGCTTTATTTTTATTATCTATAGTTACATCTTGCTTCTCACATTTATCTTCATCTTTCACATCAATAGTTGCTATAATTTGTAATATATATCCTAGGGCTTGTAATGAACTCCCTACAATAACAAGATCCGACTCAATCTTTTCTTCTCCTGCAAACCCTCTAGTTGTTCCAATAGCTGCTATAAGATTTCCTCCTACTTGAAACCATGCCCCTGTCAATTCTAAATCGCGTAGGTTCATTTCCCATCACCTATATTATAATTTTCTAGTACATTCGAAATAAACAAATATCACCTTTAATTCATTATTTTATTTTTCATATGTAATTTTGTGCATCACATAATGTACTAATAATAAAAAAGAGCACCTTTCAGGCGCTCTTTTTGACAAGGAGTTTCTCGATGAATGTATAATTTGCAGATGCTTCCTACATACTTCAATATATGCTTGTCCTTCAAATCTGTGAATATAACATTTAATACCTATCTGAAGATTAAATGCATACCGGACATGTCAATGAATCTCCGTTTTTATCTATTGATATATTTAATATATAATGAATTGCTTTATGTGACCACATTTCAGGTGTAGGAGATTCTTTTACATATTGAGGTGCACATAAATGAAGCATTGGAGTGCTAATACTTCCACCTGGATCTAAAGCAACTACGGCCATGCCATTTGGCAGTTCCATTGCCATAGACTGCGTGATACCTTCAATAGCAAACTTCGAAGCACAATATGGCGCAAGTTCAGCCTCGCCTTCTCTTCCCCAACTAGAGCTCATATTAATAATAATTCCTTCTTTCCTAGCTATCATCGCCGGGACGAACGCCCTAATAACATTTACTACCCCGTTCACATTTACACTCATTACACTTTCAAATTCTTGAGCGGTAACTTTCCATAGCGGTGCATTTTGATTAACAATCGATGCATTATTTATTAACATATCGGGAGCCCTATACCTATTAAGAATACGACTTGCCCATTTACTAACTTGGTGATGATTTGAAACATCAATTATTTGAAAATCATGTGAAGCACCGTAATATTTATTAAGCTCTTCAATTTTATTTTTTGAGCGTCCACACCCTGCTATTTTCCATCCCAATTCATGAAACCTATCAACCATTGCACGTCCTAACCCTTGCGTTACTCCAGTAATAATTACAAGTTTCCCAATGTCGTTTCGTTCCAACTGCATCTCCTCCTTTCAATTAATATTACTCTTTTTATTCTTATTCAACTTCTCACTTAAGTATCAATTCATTTCATACTTTAGAAGTATTTTTGATATTACATATTAACAAACAAAAAGAGTAACCATAATAGTTACTCTTTTGTTTGTATCGTTATTATTTTTAAATTGTACCTTTTCTCTCCTACATTTCTCTCATCGATAAATATAGGCTACACCTTAATGAAATATTTATGTTTATGGTTCGATTTATCTAAATACTTTTCAATCCACTTTTGCAACTTAACAGAGCCCATCTCTATCAAAGAATTTCCACCTAGTCTTATAGCATACTTTTATTTAAATTCTCAATCTCATTTTGCAACTTTTTAAATTGCTCAAAATGCATTGTTATAGATTGAATACTATTCCTTTCAACATTTTGCTTCACTAATAAAACGCCTGTATCGTGAAAAATCGCTTCAAGTTCTTTCCTTATAGATACTTTCGTAATATATGCGGTTTTAATTGCCGATAAAATTGCTATTTCATTAAACTTTAATTTTATTTCATTAGGACAAAATGCTTTTTCGATCAAAGTAACATCATTACTATAAATAAAAGCAACAAGTTTACTTGATTCTGCATCTGTTAAATCCACTGTTTTTATAACATTATCCATTACATTTTGCCTCCTTTAATTCCGTATATATTAATTATGCAAATTTATTCTTTTTAAAATTCAACTCTTCGTTAATTTTAACATACTTTTTGCTCGATTGATTAAACAAAGCTTCAAACATTTTTCTATTCCGGAATATTTGTCAAATGAACCAATTAGACTATACCTTCATATAGTAATGCAAACAATTACTTATAAAGCAGGTGAAAATTATGCCCTCAGTTGTAGGGAATTTAGTTGTACAAAATAGTAACGGATCTTTCAACTTAGGTGATTTCTACAACGTTTCTCCAAAAGAGAATACGAAAGCTTATAACGGATCTGGCGCATCTAACGTTGGTTTCGTAGTGAACACTTTTAGTGGGGTTAGCGCGACTAATACATTTGATTCTGATCTAGCAGATCAAAACCAAGTTGGTACGGCCTAACCAGATCGGTAATCATCTTTGTATAACATTTTAAAATTTGTCTATACTATACTCAGGCTGATACACAGCTATCGTCGATTTTTTGAGTGCCAATCTTTTTCTCCCTTTCCCTGGGACTAAGCAGCTAGCTTGCATCTAGCTGCTTTTTCATTTAGTTCTTCACCTCTTCAAAAAAATTAGATTTTTACAGGCAGCCTGACTCACAGCCGAATTTTGAGGCGTAAATCTAACTGCCCGCAAATAGCTAGATAAATTAAAGAAGCTAAACTTCAAAATTCAGCTTCTTTTAAGTTACATCAATTATGTCCCTTGCAGCAAATATATATGTTTTATAAAATGCATCTGTACATTTTACAATTTGTTGAATTGGATTTATATGAACCACTGTCATATAACTCGTAAGTATGTATCCTTCTTCAAAATAGGTCACTAACATCTCTTTTTCAGACAATAATGAAGTTAATAATTTGTCTGAAATACTTTCTTTCGCTTCATTCGTTATTAGTGGCCTTTGGACTTTTAATTTCTCTCCAATAATTTTTCTCATACTTAATAATTGTTCCGACATTACTGTAAATGGAACCCACTCTCTTCCTTTTTCCTGTACCTTTACATAATTCATTTTCTTTACTCCTCAATTTTCTACATCTATCCATTCATAAATTTCACTTCTAAATACACTTTATCCATCTCTTATTTAATATGTAGCGTAGTTTTCCAATTCAAAACCATTTATGAATTTGTAGGTCTCTCCACCCAAAAAGAACGTTAGTTCTAATTATACACGAACGAATGTTCTTTAGGAAGTACAACATGTAAATTTTTCAAACAAAATGCAACCTTAATCTATGAAGTTTATTCATACTGATTGATTACTCCTTTTAATTAATGAACTTTCTTTGCACTTCCTATCGCATCATAGAATACGTGTAGCAACAATAAAAGCGACTCCACCTAATGTGAAATCGCTTTTATTGAACTAATTATATTTCTAATTTTACTTTTCTATCCTAACTAACGTTCTTTCTGGAATACAAATTTCAGCTACATCTCATTAACCATCCTTCAACAAAAGCATATACTTTGATTATGAACGAACGCACAAATCTTTAGAAACTTATGATGTAAAACCATTCATTCCTCATAAGTTTCATACATATCGACAATTACTACCATTTATCCCGCTATTTGCGGGCTAATAATCAGTGAGAACGAACAAAACTCAAATTGATTAATATTTCACTTTCTTTATTGAATAAGTTTAGGTTGCATAATAATATGTAATTCTCTCTCTGTTTCTGTTTTTTTCGGATTTCGATAGTATTCCAGTTTATATTCTAATACTTCATACTCAACCATCCCAATCTTTATCCCTTTTGTTTCCTTTAATACAGCTAATAGAACGCTTATATTTTCATTAGATGATTCAAAAATTTTCCCTCCGCCTTCTCTCTTAAAAATAACTTTCATATATTCTCCCCCAAGTTAATTTAATAATCTAGTAAATATAAAATATTCATCCTACTTTAATAAATAATTCATATCATCGTTAAGAACATCCTTTTGTAATA